>NZ_JBGCUC010000002.1:0-343259 GCF_043420595.1 Erwinia plantamica | reverse complement strand
AGAATAAGCAGAATAAGCAGAATAAGCAGAATAAGCAGAATAAGCAGAATAAGCAGAATAAGCAGAATAAGCAGAATAAGCAGAATCAGCAGAATAAGCAGAATCAACTTACTAAGTTAATTTTTTTCTGATAATTGCATTGAGCCATACCTCATCGCCACGTCCGATACGTAAATCACCGGTCTGCCATATTTTTTCTGCCTCAAGAACGAAATCACTTCCCTTTTTGTCCTTAGAACCTGCCTGTCTTTTTATATCCGCCTTATTATTAGCCAAACTTACACTAATAGCTTCATTAACCTCATCTACCAATTTCTGTAACCCAGCCGCATCCAGATCGGTAAATCTGCGCCCATCCTTTTCCCGTTCGCCGCGGCCATATTTAAAAGAGAGATACCATACGCCGCCAGGCTTCAGCGCTATCGCCAGCTTCGTCATGACTTCAGGTAGTTCCGCTTCGGAAACATGCAGTAGCGACGCGCAACACCAGATACCATCATATTTTTCAACCGCAGCAACATCCTGAAAGCGCATCCGCTCCACAGGTTTGCCGGAGAGATGACGAGCCAGCGCAACCAGCTCCGCCGATGCATCAAAGGCTTCGACCGTAAAACCCATTTCGCTAAAGGCTTTGGCATCACGGCCTGAACCGCAGCCGGCATCAAGGATGCGCGCACCTGACCGCAGGCAGGTAATAAAAGGTTGGTAAAGCGCAGACATATCCACACTTACCGTATCGGTAAAAAACCGTTGGGCGTTCTGCCGGTAATAGTGTTCGTTTATCAAAAGAGACTGCCTCCCTGTGCCACTGGTTGCCACTCGTGGAGCAGGGCGAATTTTGCCGTACTCCAGTTTTTTTGCAGAAAGCTGTGCCGCAGCTGCGGCGTATTGCCGGTCTGGCGAATTAAAGTCTCTCGTAAAGGCAGATGGCTGTTAATAAAGTATTCGTTACGATCGTGCAGGCGCTGCAACAGCGTTATCGCAGGGATACGCGCAAGCTTACCCTGAGCGCCACGATTACAGGTCTGGCAGGCCAGCACCAGATTCCAGACGCCGTTGAGGTTGCCGATTTGTTCGCTGAGCATCAGCGGCAGAAAGTGATCGACATCAGCCAGGTTCTCCTCGCCACCGGCCACGCCAATCGGCCGGAAGCAATAAAAGCACAGGCCTTTCTGGTAGCCATTCAGGCTGCTGCGGCAGCTGGTAATGGTGACGCGGCGACCGCTCTGGCGGCTGAAAAGCATCTTGTCATTATCGTCGTAATCCACTGCAATCAGGTTGCGTGAAACGTTCATCGCCCAGGCTTCTTCAACCAGCCGCCATCTTGCATCCGTTTCCTCTACCAGGCTGGCAAAGTGTTCGTTTTCCGTCAGCTGATAAAAATTATCCGTAAGCCGAATACCTTTATGGCTTCGGCGTTCATCCAGGAAAAAGCGTTTGTCGATCTCGGCGTAATTCACATTATGAAAAGCATCAATTACGTTAGCGAATCCGCGCTTGACGGTAATGGCAATCAACAGTTCTTCGTTGATCTCGCCTGCGTTAAACTGCCTGCACGCCTCCAAAAATTCGCTACTTTTGCTGGTGATCTGCTTTGGCGCATGGCGCAGGTGGGCGCATAAATGCCGCACAAAGGGCACGGCCAGCGCTTCCAGCGTAATCAGATCGTTGTCCTGCTGCTTCAGGTCGTACAACGCATGGGCGAGCGCGAATTTATAGGAGGCGACGTTTTTGCCAAAAAGAATAACGCCGCGCCAGTAGTTTTCAAGGCGGGGATCGGCCTGGTAAAAGCGCATACAGGATCCTGTTTTGCGAGACAGCTCGAAAAATTCACGTAACAGGATCACATAACAAAAGCCGATGAATGTAAACCGTAAAGTCCGATGGCCGGCTCGATCCTTCTTAAGGCGAAATGCTTATCGTCAGCAGAGGTCACGATAACAAAATATTTACGCCGGATAATGGCCGCCAGGTGTTGGGCGACGCTGAAGAGATAACCAGCGTAAGAGGAAGGTAGGGACAGCGCAGGATAAAGCGTTACTCGCTTATCTGTTTGGCCGTTAGCGATTTCATTTATGCGAGTTGCTTATAGTAAGAAGTAATGCCAAACATTATAAAATTCACGCTGGTGTCAATTCTTCGCAGCCATTATCATTAACCAGCTATCACACAGATCCGTGAACTATGGAAATTCAGAACGGTTTAGAGGATTATTGGCGTATGGAGAATAAAAAGGCTATACGAGAAAAAATACTGAGTAATAATTTTACCCGTAAGGATTACTTTGTCTTTAAGAACAATGTGCAGCTTATAAAACAGATTTATCATCCGGACTTAACGGCGGGTATAGATCTGCCGGAAGCCATTACGCAGATGGCGGAAGATAGCACCAAACTCAGGAATATCGCTGTCGTATATGTTGTGCTGTTTCTTATCCTGTTATTCAGACATGATAAAGCCCAGGCCTTAATCAATATCATTGTTATCACCATAGTGCTGTTAATTATGCTATGGGCGAATGCTTGTCAGCGTAATTTACCCGTCAGTACCGAACTGCGTCTGATCAAGCTGGCTATTCGTATGCGAAAAATCCTCAAGGCACGCGCCCGTGAGGAAAAAGCCAGCATCAAAGCGGAAAAAAAACGACAGCGTGCAGGATAACCGCCGCCAGGCACAGGGATTTTCACAAAAAAAGGTCTTATCATGACCCGTTTTTCTCCCTCTCACCTAATCCAACAGCAAGGAATAGCTATGTTGCAAAAGGAAGTTTTCCCTCACCGTACTAAATGGGCCATTATCGTTATCGGGATGATAGCCGGGTTGCTCTGGGCTTTGCCGGATGGTTTTAACCTGCACGAACGTTATTCTCTGTATCTGCCGCCGCTCTCGTTAGCGATGGCCAGCATTCTGGCCTTCACGCTTTATCGTCTCCGCGCCGTCAGGCCCTGGCTCTGCGCCCTGCTGATATTGCCGATTATTGCCTTAATGACGGGGTGGTATCGCTGGAATTTCCCTACGCTGCCGCTGGGCGAATTTCACTTTAAAAATATCTGCGCCGTAATAGTTATGCTCAGCCTGGTTATGCCCATGCTGGTCGCCTTCTGCACTAAATCGCAGCAGGAACAGGATGGGTCACAGTGGAGCAGAGCAGTCGCCGAAACGCTGTGGCGCAACACTTTTACCCTGGCGGTCACTGGCTTAATGACCGGGCTGTTCTGGCTGGTATTGATGCTGTGGAGCAATCTCTTCAGCATCATCGGCATCACGCTCTTTGAGCAGCTTTTCTTTGATAACCGTTTTTTCCCGCCGATAGCGACCGGCGCGGTCATCGCTGCGGGCATTGTGTTTTGTCGACGCCTGCCGGGCGCTGCCGGTCTGTACAGGCATCTGGTTACGCGGGCTGTAAGCGTGCTGCTGCCTTTGCACGCGGTCGCCTTGCTGCTGTTCCTGGCCTGTTTGCCGTTTACCGGGCTGGCTATCATTCCCAAAGCTTTTTCAGCCACCACGCTGTTATTGACCATGACGCTGCTGATGCTGGCGTTCAGCGCCATCACTGGCGAAAGCGCGCCTGACCTGTCGCGCTGGCAGCGTGTTATTGCGCGCGTGGTGCTGGTTGCGCAGGCTCTGACTCCGCTATTGGCCGGGCTGGCTGTCTGGGCACTGTGGCTGCGCGTCGCGGAGTATGGCTGGACGGTGGAGCGGATCTACGCCGCTATGATTGCACTGCTGGCGGTGGCTGGCTCGCTGCTGCTGTCAGGATTCCAGCGCCGCGCCTGGTCACAGGGCGCGGGCAGCATGAACATTTTTATCGCGCTGATGCTGTCTCTGACGGCCTGCGGCTGGTTTTTACTGCATACGCCGGTAGCCGATCCGTGGCGCATTGCCGTGAAAAATCAGCTGGCGCGTTTTGCGCAGGGCCAGGCAAAAGTGGATGACATGGATCTCTATTTATTCAGTGATGCGGGACGCCGGGGGAAACAGGCGTTACAGAAGATAAGCCGTTATCCGCAGTGGCTCGACGAGCCTGTCCGGCAAAAAGCCGTGCTGGTGCGGCTGCTGGCAGAACGCGACACCAATAATGCTAACCCAACCGTTAGCGACCTTCAGCGCAGCATCCCGCTGCGGGCAGGCAGCGAAGCGCCGCCGGAAAGCTGGTGGCAGATGCAACACCTTGAGCCGGAGTCGGGCATCTGCCTGGTGGATACCGGTTCCTGCCTGGTGTGGATGCAGGATGTGAATAACGACGGCACGCCGGAAGTGCTGCTCTATAACCGCAATCAGCAGAGCATTACTCTCTATGCCCACCAGGCCACAGGCTGGGATCAGATTGGCAGCGTGACGCTGTCGGCAAGGCTGGAGCAGGCCCTGCGGGATAAAATACCTGAAACTGTAGTTAAGCCGTGGCGCGACCTGGAAGTGAACGGCCAGCGGCTTCCGGTGCAATACTACGGTTTCGAAGGACAATAGCGCATTACCCGCTTTTGCAGCCGTGCAGCATCAGGCCCGGCTGCAAAAGCGTTACGGCTGTCGTCGGCTGCGTTACCCTTTAACCTCCTCCCAGTTCAGCCCAAACCGTGCCAGATACTTACGCAGGCGATCGGCGTCGTTGGGCTGTTTCTTCCCCTGGCGGGAGACGGCAAACAGGCGTCGTCCCGCTTCGGAAAGCGAATCGGCCGTGCGGCAGACGCTCAGCACCGTCTGTAGCTGGCACTCGTCAAAGAGATCGTACTGCGCCCCGGAGCGCTCAGGCAGGGCAGCTTGCGATGCCGTAGTACGCCAGCTGGCGCGCAGCCGGGCGATCTCTTCTTCCGCCAGCTCCAGCGAAATTCTTCCCTGTTCCGCCAGCGTTGCCATCCGCGTGACGGCAGCGCCCAGCTCGCGGAAATTGCCTCGCCAGCTGGCTTCTGTCGAGCAGGCGAAGCGCAGAAAATGGCTTCTCGCTTCTTTATCAAAGCGCACCTGGGTCTGCTGTTCCCGGGCGTAACGTTCCAGCTCAAAATCCAGGTTGGGTTCGATATCCTCGCGGCGTTCGGCCAGGCCCGGCAGCTGAAACGTCCACATATTGATGCGGGCAAACAGATCTTCGCGAAAGCGGCCTTCGGCAACCCACTGCGGCATATCCCGGTGCGTGCCGGCAATCAGCTGGAAATCGCTGCTGACCTCTTTATCAGAGCCGTACGGGAAGAAGCGTTTCTCCTCGATGGCGCGCAGCAGCATCGCTTGCTCATCCAGCCCCAGCTCGGCTATCTCGTCCAGAAACAGCATGCCGCCGTCGGCTTCCCGCAGCAGCCCGCCGCGCGCCTGCTGTGCGCCGGTAAAAGCGCCCTTAACGTGGCCGAATAGCGTGGACATCGCGTTGTCGCCGCGCAGCGTGGCGCAGTTAACCGCCACGAATTTACCGGCCAGCCGATGGCGAGCATGGCGCAGCTGATAGATGCGCTCCGCAAGAAAAGATTTACCCGCGCCGGTGGGGCCGGTCAGCAGCATCGGGGCGTCCGAGCGCAGCGCCACGCGCTCAATCTGCTCGATCAGGCTGTTAAAGGTGGGATTGCGCGTCTCGATGCCGGATTTTAAAAACGAGGTAGAGTGCTGCTGCTCGCGCTGAAAACGGCTGGTCAGCGTGGCGTATCGGTTCAGATCGAGATCGATAATGGAATAGTGGCCGAGCGCGGTTGGCGTCTCCGAGCCCTTGCTGGCCGGGGAGGTCTGCAAAATGCGCGCGGGCAGATAGCGGGCTTCGGTCAGCAAAAACCAGCAGATTTGCGCCACGTGCGTGCCGGTAGTGATATGTACCAGATACTCTTCGGCGTCGGTATTAAAAGGATAGCGGCTGACAAAATCCAGCAAGCTGCCGTAGACCTCTTCAAAGTCCCAGGGATCTTCCAGCTTCACGCTGTGCAGCACCACCTGGGTGGCGGGCGAGGCCTGAATGATATCTTCCGCCACCTGCTGCGCCATACTGATATCACGCGGCTGATGCAGCAGCTCCAGCCTGTCGATCTGTAAGCCTTCCTGCTGGCAGAGCGCGACGGTTGGCCGCCATTTGCTCCAGCGGTTTGCCCGCTTGCCGCGTTTATCCAGCACCGTGCCCAGCACGCCGATGACTACGTTAGCTTTCATGCTTATCTCACAGGATAAATAAGTTATCCGCTAAGATAAATTGCTCTGTTGGTAATGGCAATGCGCAGGTGTGATATGACAATAAATATCAATAATAATCAAATAGATAAATTTTATTATGCAGCGTGGCGGTCTTCTGGCACGGCATTCGCAATAGTCAGGTCACAGCAATGAGGAAAACGATTATGAAAAACAGCTATCAGACTCTGCAGCAGGCGAAAGGCGTGCCGATAAAAATGTGGACCAACGGGGTGCCGGTTGAGCCAGAAGCGCGCGAGCAGCTGCTGAACACGGCGAAAATGCCGTTTATCTTTCGCCATCTGGCGGTGATGCCGGACGTGCATCTGGGCAAAGGCTCTACCATCGGCAGCGTGATCCCGACCAAAGGCGCAATTATCCCGGCAGCGGTCGGCGTAGATATCGGCTGCGGCATGATTGCGGTGCGCACCTCGCTGATGGCCCGCGATCTGCCGGACAATCTGTCGGGCGTGCGCAGCGCCATCGAACAGGCGGTGCCGCACGGCCGCACCAATACCCGTTCCGGTCGCGATAAGGGCGCCTGGCAGACGCCGCCGCAGGAGGTGGATCGCCACTGGGCCAAACTGGCGCCGCGCTTCAAGACGCTGACGCAAAAACATCCGGCGCTGTTCAAAACCAACAACTATCAGCATCTGGGAACGTTGGGAACGGGCAACCACTTTATTGAAGTCTGCCTGGACGAAAGCCAACAGGTCTGGGTCATGCTGCACAGCGGGTCGCGTGGCGTAGGGAACGCTATCGGTAACCTGTTTATCGCGCTGGCGCAAAAGGATATGCAGCGGCATATCGCCAATTTGCCGGATCGCAACCTCGCTTATTTTGAAGAGGGCAGCAGGCATTTTAACGACTACGTGGAAGCGGTGAGCTGGGCGCAGGATTACGCTCGTCACAATCGCGAAGCCATGATGGAGCGGGTACTGGCGGCGATGTCGCGCGTTATCAGCAAGCCTTTTACCACGCATCTGGAAGCGGTGAACTGCCACCACAACTACGTGGAGCGGGAAACGCACTTTGGCGAGTCGGTGCTGGTGACGCGCAAAGGCGCGGTCTCGGCGCAAAAAGGGCAGATGGGCATTATTCCCGGTTCGATGGGCGCGAAGAGCTTTATCGTGCGCGGCCTGGGTAACGAAGAGAGCTTCTGCTCCTGTAGCCACGGCGCGGGGCGCACCATGAGCCGCACGGCGGCGAAAGCCCGCTTTACAGTGGAGGATCAGCGACGCGCGACGGCGCACGTGGAGTGCCGAAAAGATAAAGAGGTCATCGACGAAATCCCGATGGCTTATAAAGATATTGATGCCGTCATGGCCGCCCAGTCTTCGCTGGTGGAAGTGGTGCATACGCTGTCGCAGGTTGTTTGCGTAAAAGGATAAAAAAATGAGAACGGGATTGCATGGCGTGGATAGCGCAATGCGCGAGCGCGTACGGGGCGTGCTGCGCCAGATAGAAGAAGAGCACTCGGTAAAAGTGCTGTATGCCTGCGAGTCGGGCAGCCGCGGCTGGGGTTTTGCCTCGCCGGACAGCGATTACGATGTGCGTTTTCTCTATGTACATCAACCTGAGTGGTATCTGCGTGTCGAGCCGCCGCGCGACGTTATCGAGCTGCCGATCGACGATACGCTGGACGTCTGCGGCTGGGAGTGGCGAAAAGCGTTGGGCCTGTTGAAGCGAGCCAATCCAACGCTGATTGAATGGCTGGATTCGCCGGTGATCTATCAGCAGGAAGCGGCCATCGTCGCCGATTTACGGCAAAGGATACCGGACTGGTTTTCGCCGTTACGGGCGCGCTGGCACTATCTCTCCATGGCAAGAAAGAACTTTCGTGGTTATCTGCAGGGCGACAGCGTGCGGCTGAAAAAGTACTTCTACGTATTGCGTCCGCTGCTGGCGGTGCAGTGGATAGAGGCCGGAAAAGGCGTGCCGCCGATGCGTTTTGAAGAGCTGCTGGCAGGAACGGTGACGGATCCCTTGCTGCTGGCTGAAATCGAACAGCTGCTGGCGCGCAAGCAGCGCGCAGGCGAAGCGGAATACGGCGAGCGTCTGGAGCGCATCCATGCATTTATCCGCCAGCAGCTGGACGAGAACCGTGTCAGCGAAGATCTGCCGGATAGCGAGCGGCGCGACTGCCGCGATCTGGACGCGTTGCTGATGAAAACCGTGCTGAGCATGGCGTAACTTACCAAAAAGGGAATAAAAAATGAAAGAGTGGATCGCCAACATTTTCCGTCAGCCTGATGAACAGCGTTTTCCGGTGGTGTGGTCGACAGAGCAGCGCGCCATCTATGGCTGGCTGGCGCCGTGGTCGCAGGAAACGGGCGTGCTGCCTGAAGCGGCACAGACGCTGCCGGACGAGCCTGCGCCGCAAGAAGATGGGCAAACGCTGCGCTGGGCACCCGGTGCGCTGGACGGCGCCTTCGGTCATCATATCGCGCACGGCAGCGATCGGGATAAAGCGGCTCAGGTGATGCAGGCGATTGTCCGCGTGCTGCGGCGGAGCAGCAGTAAAAACATGCAGGCGCTGTATCAGCTGGCAAAACAGGATACGCCGCTGAATTTTATCGACGATCTGCTGAAGACGATGGCCGCTTCTGAGGCTATTGACGCCCGCCGCCTGAGGGCACTGGCGGTGTTTCTGGCGACGCGGGCGCCGGACCGTCAGGTGGTGAAATTAGCGATGGCGCTGCTGGCTTTTTTCCCGTACCAGCAAAGCGTTGACCTGCTGCGCACATTAGGCAGCCACGATGAATTTACCCTGTATGCCGTGGTGGCGATGCGGGCTATCCTGCTGCCGGAGGAGTTCGCGCAGGAATGGCTGGCGCTGGCAAAGCGTACGACAGGCTGGGGACGTATCCAACTGATCGAGCGGCTGCCGGACGCGCCGGATCGGGCCATTCGTCAGTGGCTGTTAAGGGAAGGCTATAACAATGCCGTGATGGTGGAATATACCGCCTGGCACTGCGCCGAGCAGGGACGGCTGCACGAAGCATTAGAGGGCGAGGTTGATGCTGAGCTGCTTAAAGGCGCCGCTGAAATCCTGCGCGGCATGATTAGCGGTCAGCCCGGCCCCGCTATTGATGAATATTCCTTTGCCGCGCTGGCCTGCGAGCGTTACCTCACGCATATCCAGCCTGGCACAGTGGCCGACCTGCTGCATTATGAGGTGGCAGGCGACATCGGCAGGCTGGCGCATGAAGAAGAGTTTGCTGACGAGACGGAGCGGCAACGGCTGACAGCGCTGTACGAGCAGATCCGTGCCTTACCCGAGTGGCCCGCGCTGATTGAGGCCGGGCTGCATCATGATGACGCCATGATTTTTCATACGGCGCTTCAGCTTTGCAGAGAGCAGGGCGGCGATCCGTGGCCAGCCATTTATCATCGGCACCGTGAACGGCCGGAAGGGGGCCTCTGGTATCAGCTGATGCAAACCGACAACCCGGATTATATCGCGCAGGTTATCGCACTGGCGGAAAGCGAGCTGGATCTGACCGCCATCGCCTCCGGACCGCAAAAATCTCTGGGGATGGGGCCGCAGTATCAACAGCATTCGGCGCTCGACTTTATCCTGCAGGATTTAAAAGGTTTTCCCGGTCAGGGCTGGACGCTGATCCGGACAGGTTTAAAAAGCCCGGTGACGCGTAACCGTCATATGGCGCTGAATGCGCTGGAAGCCTGGCCGCAGGCTTTGCTGCCGGTGGAAGCCGTTGCGATGCTGGCAGAGGCCAAAAGCAAAGAGCCGGAAGAAGAGGTCCGGCAGAGGCTGACGCAGCTGCTCGGGCAGCTGGCGGAAAAGGATTGAACAGGACGCGCTCCGCTTGCAGGGCGCGTCGTTATATCGCCGGAACCACGCATTTTGCACGGATCGGCCAGCAACGCGCGACAGACAGTGCGCTGACTGACACCTATTAAATCAGCGATCTTTCAGGAAGCGTCTGCGCCACTACATCAAATCCGGTTTTATCGGCCCATACGTTTCTGTCACCAATCACAAAAATATTGTTCTTTGCTCTGGTGAGTGCCACGTTCAGTAGGTTGGGTTTGCTGGCTGCCCACTCTGCGCCGCCCTGATGAGCTACATCGCAGCCCAGCACCAAAATGACAATGTCATTCTCCTTGCCCTGAAAGGTATGTACGGTACCCACGTTTTTCCCGCGCCACGCTTTTAGTTCGGTTCGCGACAATCCTGTTTCCCTGACCAGTTTGTCCACCACACCCTGTTGTTGCAGAGCAGTGACAAGTCCAACCCGTACCGCTTTAAATGGCGTAATAACATAGATATTGGCGAGCGGATAACCAGCGGTAGAAAGCCTGAGGAGCAGGGCTTCCGTATCGCGAGCCAGTTCGGATTTATATTGCTTACGAGTACACTCGCCTTCCGACGAGTACCAGCAGTTGCTCAGGCCATTTTGTAGCGGCTGGCTGACAATGGCCCGATCGTCCAGCCCGTGGATCATGCGGTTATCATAGGCTATTCGGTTCGCTATGCTAAACATAGGTTCGATGCAGCGACGATGTACCCATAAAGGAATGCCCACCCATACTGGTTTGTTCATCACCGTCAACGTGCAGCCATACGGATTAGCGCGATCGGCAATCTGCTGTACCGACCATTTGGCTGGTGTCCACTCTTCGGCATCATTGGCTAACGCCGCCTCTGTCAGATATTTTGTCAGACGTGGCGGCGTGACAAATACCGGCTCAATCTGTAAGGGATCGCCCACCACCAGTACACGTCTTGCACGCCATAATGCGCCGACTGCCGCCTGTGGCAGCGCCTGACCAGCTTCATCTATCATTAGCCAACCCAGCTGCGCTTCCGCTACGCCACTGAACATACGACCCAGCGAAGCAAAGGTGGTTGAAACAACGGGCACTATCATAAATAAAAGCTGCCACATGCCTGGTGTATTGGCTTCTGAACCGGGAGCGTTTAAAAAGGTGCCCATCTTAAACAGGTTCTGGCGGAAGGTTTTGCTGCGTCTGGTGGCTTCTGCCAGCCAGGCCTGGTGCAGCGCCATCGCCGCAATAAATAGCAGCGAACGCTGGCGGTTGAGGGTTTCGTTCTGCCAGAAAGCATAGCGCTGCGTATCAGCATCCTGAATGCTATGTTGCGGTCCAGGGATAATGACGTCGGGAAGTTCTTGTTTAAGTTTTGCATGATGCAGAGCGGCGTCATGCAGGGCTGTTTTGACGTCGGTCCAGGTTTGCTTCGCGGCTTTTTCATCCTTTATGCATTGCGACAAAAGATTTCCTGCTGCGGCCAGTTTTTCGCGTGCAGCCAGTCTCTTTTTGCGCTCGTTAATCAGTTCACGATTTTTCTCGTCCAGTTGCTGAAGAAAGCCCTGGTAGTGCGTCCGCCTGAATAAACGCTGCAGCCAGCCGGGCTTGCGCTTCTGCAACGCCTCGTATTCCTCATGCAGGATGCTGACCTTCTCTTCCAAAAGATCGGCATATTGCTGAAGCTGCTTCTGCTTGCTTTCGGCTTCGTACCGATGTGAAGCCGCCTCGCTGTGTTTTATTTGCAGGGCATTAATTATTTTGCCATCGCTGTATTTCGCCAGCCAGGTAGTCAATTCGTCCAGCTGTTGGAGTTTCTGTTGCGACTGCACCACTTCTGCAAGCGCCGCGTTAAATTTTTCTTTAGCCTGTGAGAAGGAAAGCGGTGAGGCAGTCTTATACCAGCGCCAGTAATTGAGGAAATTAAACTTATCCGGACGCTGGGCTTCTTCGGTACTTTCTTTCTCAAAGTGTGTAGTAAAAAAGAACCGGTTACCAAATTTAGTCCGGTTTTTTTTATTGCCCATGACCGCTGCGATTAATCCCCAACACTGTTCCTCTTCCGCAAGGGGAAGAAGGTGACCATTCTTGTTATCCCGCGCGCTTAACTGATTGGCGACAGGACGCAAATAGTCTGCTTCGCAAAACTCCTTTGCCAGGGATTTACACTGAGGCAATTCACGAGAGATATTTTCTACTGCGGCATTATTATAGGAAGCTACCACCATTTCGAAACCGGTAAGGCTTTTGATCAGAAATCCTTCTTCGTTAAAGGCATCGGCTGCCTGTTCTAAAGAAGCCAGGACTTTGGCGCGTTCCACCACATTATGTGCCACCAGGTCACGCAGCATGGTGGTTTTCCCGGTTCCCGGAGGGCCATTTACCGAGAGTAAACCGCCTTCGACCAACTCCTGAAGAACGGTATTGATGGAAAACTGCTGCATCAGCGACAGGCTGAAGCGGGGATCGGAAGGCCAGCGACCATGTGGTGTATGCTGCGGCGCCAGATGACGAACAATAGTTTCCAGACCTTTGGGGGAATAAAGATCGCTGTGGCGATTCTGGCAAACTGAAAGATATTGATGCAATGCTTTGCCGCCTTCATCCTGAGCCACGGCCAGCATGGCCCGTTCAATATCTTCCAGAAAAAAGCTGTTGAGGATAGGCAGGACTTCATCGCTATTTTCCTGCTCTTCTTCTGCCTCGGCGATGACTGCCAGCTCGTTTTGCACATTTTGATTCTGTTCGGCTTTTTGCTGGGGCAGCCGCGGTAACTCTTTTTCTGCGGAGCGAGAAGCTTTTAAGGGATACCAGTCAAGCTGCAAAGCAAAAGGCGAAGGGGGGGCGTATTGCGCCCAGTGACATAAAATCTGCAAAAGTTCTGTCAGTGCGCCAGCGGTCAGATAAGGTTTGCCGGACTGTGGATGCACAGGCAATAAAAGAGTGAGCCGGTTCAGCTGCTCCGTTAACAACGTATTCCTGCTGCGGAAAGCTTCGACGGAAAGTTGAGCCGCAGATCCTTGCGAAAGCTGGCCGAGCGCCCAGGGTAAAGTACTGACCGACAGGCTTTTAAAGTCAGGCGTACCTTCTTTATCAACGGTCAGTTTGGCAAAGCAGGTCATACCATCCGTATCCAGCCGCTGTTCCTGCTCGTAGCCAGCGAGTGGAGAAGTCTCTTTGCCAAATAGCCTGTCGCTTAACAGCTCGGCCTCTTTTTTAGGGAACAATCCCAGGTGAAGAACATAGCGGACATCCGCATCTCTTATGCCTGCTCTTTCCCGCTGCGCGTCGTTCAGCCACGGTAATAAAGTATCACTGTACCTTTCCAGCTCTGATGCGGGGATCTGAATACTGGTTTCTTCTTCCTCAACATTATAGGTTTGGAAAAATTCAATAAGATGCCAGCTGTTGAGAATACGTAATGCCTGTTGCTTATCCACTTTGACTGTCCCTGACGCTGTGTATAAATCCATCAGCGATATATGCGCGTAATGACAAATAAAATTTATATATCAGCAGTGTAAAGGATCCATTCAGGCGGATCGAGAGAAACAGGAGGCAGGGTCTTTGATTTTAATAGCAATAAAGGGAAAGCATTAACTGACATCGTGCCTGTCAACCGGAAGGCGTGACATGAATGGGAGGCGTGGCAACGGTAGCCTGTTAGCAATATCCCGTTCGCCATGCCCGTACTTAAATGACAAATACATCATGCCGCCGTGCTGCGGCTCGGGCAGAACGGCGTGTTACGTAGTGGCTATTAAGAAAGAAGTGAAAGGTAAATAAGACTGGCCTTTGTTTATCCATTAAAATCCTTCAGGAATTTCTCTCATGGAGCGACAGCTTGAATCATCTTTATAAATTGGTTTTTACCGCACTAACTATCTTTGCCGCCCCGGTTATCGCCCAGGAAAGCGGCGTATCCTTTTATCATAAGGCGTGGTCAGTGGCCTGCGATAACACTTTAACCTGCCGTATCGGCGGCCATAGCGTACAGGAGAATGTGGGCGGCGTGCTGCTGACGCGGGCACCTGGCGAGCATACGGCTACCGCTGGCGAAATTATCCTGCCGGAAGACAGGGAAAACGAGGCGCCGGTAAAAAAACTGACGCTGTGGCTGAACGGCCAGCCTGCGGGCGAAGCGACGCAGAAGGCTAACCGCTGGTGGTTGTCAGAAGCGCAAACGCTGGCGCTGATCGATGCCGTTAAAGGCAGCGGCACGGTCGGGTTCAAAAGCGATCGCGAAAGCTTTCAGCTTTCCGGCGACGGCGCCTATGCGGCGCTGCTGAAAGTGGATGACGTGCAGGGCCGTATCGGTACGCCAGGCGCCTGGGTTAAAAAAGGCGACAGGCCCGAAAGCGGTGTCGCTAAGGCCGTGGCTATGCCGGTGATCCAGGCGGTAAAAGTCAGCCCCGCTCAATCCTCTGTATTAACCAAAAAAGAGGCTGAAGCGCTCAGGCCGCAGCTGCTTGCCGTCTTAACCAGCGAGCAGCAGTGCGATTATCTGACCTCGGTTGGGGAAAAGGACGTCAATGGCAATATTATCAGCGGCGATATTACCGCCACGCCGCTGGATGATACGCACACGCTGCTTTCCACCCAGTGCTGGGGCGCGGCCTATAACCAGGGATACGGTTACTGGGTCACCGACGGCCAGCTAAAAGCGAAGCCTGTTGCCGTGACCACTGACGCGCAAACCTGGCACGATGGCGTGATTACCAATGTCTTTATGGGAAGCAGCGCCGGCAGCTGCGCGTCTAAGGAAGAATGGATCTGGGATGGCGCAGCGTTTCGTCAAAGCCTGGCAACCATCAACGATGGCTGCTGGTTTCCCCGCACCCTGGGCAACAGAGAGATACCTGGGCTGGTATCAGAAATAAAACGTGAGGGAATAAAGTGAATCGTAAACTGATGTTTTTTGCGCTGGCGACGCTCTCCCTGTCGGCACTGGCCAGTCATAGCGGCGTAACCTTTGAACACAAAGACTGGGAAGTAGCCTGCGACAACACGCTGACCTGCCGCGTTGCGGGCTATGCCAAAGAAGACGATCCGTCCGGTTCCGTCTTGCTTACCCGTACCGCCGGCCCCGGAACGGTGCCGACGGGCGAAGTGACGCTGGCCGACAGCGCAGAAGACAGCGCGCCGGTACAAAAGCTGACGCTGTGGATCGACGGGAAATCCGCGGGCGATCTCGTGGCGGCTGACGACAACTGGCGGCTGTCGGCTGGCCAGACGGCAGCGTTACTCAACGCCGTCAAAGGCAGCGGTAAAGTGGAATTTAAAGGCGGCGCGACGCCTTTTCTGCTTTCCGGCGAGGGCGCTTATGCCGTGCTGCTGAAAGCTGACGACGTGCAGGGCCGCATCGGCACGCCTGGCGCGCTCACCAAAAAGGGCGATAAGCCGGAAAGCAGCGTAGCTCAGGCGGTACCCGTGCCGGTTATTCACGCAGCAAAAACCCGCAGCGGCGAACCTCGTTCGCTGACCGCGCCAGAAATCGCCGCGCTGAAAACCCGACTGCTTGCAACGGTCAATCAAAATGACGATGACATGTGCGACAGCCTGGTTTCACCGGCAGAAAATGCTATTCCGGAAAACGACGGGCTGACCCTTACGCCACTGGATGACGGCCACGCTTTGCTTTCGGCGCTCTGCTGGCGCGCGGCTTATAACGAAGGGTATGGCTACTGGGTTATCGATAACCAACTAAAAGGTAAGCCGGTGCTGGTGACCATTTCCGGCTCGGATTATGAAAAAGGCGTGATTACCGATGTGCAGAAAGGCCGGGGTATCGCAGACTGCATGAGCCTGAAAAGCTGGGTGTGGGATGGCCAGGCTTTCCGCAAAAGCCGCGACGCCATGACCGGCATGTGTCGTTATATTCATGCGGGCGGCACCTGGGATCTGCCCACGCTGGTAACGGACGTGAAGCCCTGAAAGCGAACTCACTAAAAAACTGTCAATATCGTGCATACCCGGCCTGAAGCCGGGTTTTCTTTGCAGGCGGAAAGGTAAAGATTATTTTTAATTCCTTCCGCTTCTCCGCAAAAATTTCCCGTATCCGGACAAACTAATCCAGAGCCGCTCAGCCGCCGTCGTTGCTAATCTGTCGCCCTTAAATGGCGGACGTTTTGTTAAGGATAAGGGCGTGGCGAAGATTTTCTCTGTCCCGAATATTTACCATGGTGAAAATGCGCTGGCAGCGCTGAGTCAGCTTGGGCTGAAAAAAGTCGCCATCGTCACCGACGAATTTATGCTCTCATCCGGCAAAGTAAATCAGCTGATCGCCTTGATGCCCCAGGCTTCGATCATCATCTATAGCGAGGTCAAAGCCGATCCCACTACCACGCTGCTACAGGCAGGCGCGGAAAAATGTAAAGTCTTCAGGCCGGATACGATTATCGCGCTTGGCGGCGGTTCCGCGTTGGATGCGGCCAAAGGCATTAAGGCCACCCTTGAAGAGTACGATCCTCTTTATCACATCAGGCTGATTGCCGTTCCCACGACCAGCGGCTCCGGGTCAGAGGCGACAACCTACGCCGTTTTTTCCGACCCATACAGCGGCAGCAAATATCCGTTGGTCGCTGACGCGCTGCTGCCGGATATCACCCTTCTTGACGCCCGGCTGGTGGTCAGCGTCCCCGCGAGCGTCACGGCGGATACCGGTATGGACGTGCTGACCCACGCGGTTGAAGCGCTGGTCTCCACAGAAGCAAACGACTTCAGCGATGCGCTGGCGGAAAAAGCCATTGCGCTGACCGCCCGCTATTTACCCCAGGCTTACCGTGAACCGCACGACCTCAGCGCGCGGGCGCATATGCATCACGCTTCCTGCATGGCGGGCATGGCGTTCAACTCGGCGGGGCTGGGGCTGGTTCACGGCATGGCCCATGCCGTCGGCGGCAGGCTGCATCTTGCGCATGGCAGGATCAACGCCATGCTGCTGCCATTAGTGATTGAATTTAATAGCGAAATGCAAGGTGCGCAGGCTCGCTACCAGCAGTGCGCGCGGTTGATGGATGCCGACAGCCTGGCGCAGGCCGTTCGCACGCTTAACCAGCAGTTTGCCATCCCGGCAACGTTAAAAGAGATGGGCGCGGATCTGGCCCGGTTTGCCACCTTACGCGGTGAACTGATCCAGGCGGCGCTGGCCGATGGCTGTACAGCAACCAATCCACGCCGTGCCAGCGAGCAGGATATCGATCGCCTGCTGTCGCGCCTGGCGGGCGAGTAAACAGCAAGGAAGAAAGGATGAAGACGGATACGCAACGGCAGGCCAGAAGCATCACGCAGCAGATTTTACAGGAGCTGGCGGCAGGACGAAAAAGCCAGCCGCTGACTATTGCCGTCGGCGTCTCCAACCGGCACGTGCACCTGAGCCGTAAAGAGATGGACATGCTGTTCGGCTACGGTTCGTCGCTGACCCGGATGAAAGCGTTAAAGCAGCCCGGTCAGTTCGCCGCACAGGAAACCGTCACGCTGCGCGGGCCGAAAGGCGAGCTACAGCGCGTGCGGGTGCTGGGGCCGCTGCGTAACGTCACGCAGGTTGAGATTTCAGTGGCGGACGGCTTTGTCCTTGGCATCGGCGCGCCGGTAAGAATGTCCGGCGAGCTGCAGGGATCCCCTGGCATCACGCTGGTAGGGCCGCATGGCGAAGTGGCGATACCGGAGGGCGTTATCGTCGCATGGCGGCATCTCCATATTTCGCCTGAGGAAGCGGCGCGGCACGGCCTGACGGACGGCGCGGAAATAGCGGTGGAAACCCAGGGGCCGCGTGCGGGCGTATTGCGCCATGTGAAGGTGCGCGTCAGTGCAGAAGCGCTGGCGGAGATCCACCTGGATCAGGAAGAGGCTAACGCGCTTGGGCTGCGTAATGGCGATCGGGTGCAGATCAAAAGCTACGGGCCGAAGGTGGCGTGATCGTGCAGCCGGATCTTTCCCGCCAGCTCGATAGCATTATCAGTCGTCTGCTGGTGCGGCAAAGGCAGGGCATGGTCAGAGTGGTGATCACGGGAACGGATCCGCGCGTCCTGCCGGAAACGCTGGCTGCGCTGGAGGCGCTGAGTCAGGCCGGATACGGCCTGCGGGTCACGCTTTCCCACAGCGCCAGCCTGTCTGCCGTTTACGGAGCATTTCAATGCTGGCGGGAAGGGTTCGCGCCTGAACTGCTTTACGACACGCAAATGCCGCAGGCGGAAGAAGAGTACGGCGAGCTATTTCTCCCGGCGATCTCAGGCAACAGCCTGGCGAAAATCGCGTTATGCCTTAGCGACAACGTTGCCAGCGCCTGGGCTTTTCATGCGCTGTGCCACAGCCGGAAAATCATCGTCACGCTGGGCGACGAGTTTACCCACGCGGCGCTGCCGGAGGCGATGCGGGAGCAGCTGCATCGCTATATCGCCACGCTGAAAAGCTGGGGGATCGTTTTTCCCGGTGTAACAACACAGAGCAAGGGTAAGCAACTGATTTCGCTGGCAGATATCCGTCAGCAGCCCGCAGGCACGACGCTGCGGCCAGGCCGAAACGCGCTGATCACGCCAGCCGCTCAGGACGAGATACGGCGGCGGCACATCATTTTATACAAGGACTGACTATGTATCTGGCTAAAGTCACGGGCGCGCTGGTATCGACCAGCAAGCATCCTTCGCTGAACGGCGCCAAGCTGCTGATCGTGGCTCGCCTGAACGAGCATCATCAGCCCACGGGCAGCGCCCAGGTCGCGGTTGACTGCGTGGGCGCCGGCAACGGGGAAACGGTTATCGTCAGCTCGGGAAGCTCGGCACGCATGAGCAACGGCGAGCATTCGGTGATCGATGCGGCAGTGGTGGGCATTGTCGATGCGCTGGATCTCAACGGATAGCAAAAGGAAGCGCACTTATGTCGGTAAAGGAGAGTCTGGACAGCCTGATCCAGCAGGCCATTAATTCGCATCCGTCGCGGCATCACTCGCTGAGCCTCTCTGCGGCAGCGGCGCTGGCGGCGATTGCTTATGAGGTTGCGCAGGAATATGAAGTGCCAATCGTGTTCAGCCTGGTAGATACGGCCGGACAGCAGCGCTGGTTTTTCAGCATGGATGATGCGCTGCTGGTCAGCCACCGCCTGGCGACGGAAAAGGCCTGGACCGCCGTGGCGCTGAGGATGGCGACGCACGAGCTGGCGCAGCAGGTACGGCCGGGCGCGAGCCTGGAGGGCTTACCGCAGCAGGGGATCTGCTGTCTTGGCGGCGGTTTACCCTGCTGGTCGCAGACGCGGCTGCTGGGCGGAATAGGCATCAGCGGCGGCAGCGTCGCGCAGGATATCGCCATCGCCCGCGAGTCGCTTGCCCGCTTCAGTCAGGCGCACTTTTTACTCACGCCTTCCCGACCCTAAAACGGATTTCAGAGGTCATTATGTCTACAACAACAGTTTTGGTTATCAACTGCGGCTCTTCTTCGTTGAAATTTTCTGTGCTGCCGCTGGAGGGCGAAACGCCGCTGCTTTCCGGGCTGGCGGAAAGGCTGGGGTTGGATAACGCCGCTATCACCTTTAAGGATGAGGCGGGAAAAACCACCCAGCTTCTGGCGCAGCCAACGCACCATTGCGCGCTGCAAACGCTGTTTGCCGTGCTGGCAGAGAAAGCGCTGCTCTCCTCGCTGTGCGCCATCGGGCATCGCGTTGCGCACGGCGGCAGCGAGTTTCAACGCTCGGTGCTGCTCACGCCCGCGGTGATCGACCAGATCCGCCAGCTGGCGGATCTGGCGCCCCTGCATAATCCCGCCAACCTTATCGGCATCGACACCGCGCTGGCTTTGCTGCCCGCGCTGCCGCAGGTGGCGGTGTTTGATACGGCTTTTCATCAGACGCTGCCGCCGGAAGCTTTTACCTATGCCATACCGCTGGAATACCGCGAGCGCTACAAAATCCGACGCTACGGTTTTCACGGTACGTCGCACCGCTTTGTCGCCGCCGAAGCGGTCAGGCTGCTGGATCTCGATCCGCAGGATCACGGCCTGGTGATTGCCCATCTGGGCAACGGATCTTCGCTCTGCGCGGTACGCAACGGGCAAAGCGTGGATACCACAATGGGCATGACGCCGCTGGAAGGGCTGGTGATGGGCACGCGCTGCGGCGACGTCGATTTTGGCGCGATGGCTTACCTGGCGACATGCAGCGGGCAGCCCATCGAGGCGCTGGGCGAGATGGCTAATAACCGTTCAGGCCTGCTGGGGCTTTCCGGGCTGTCCAGCGACTGTCGCACCTTGCAGGAAGCACGCGCCAAAGGCGATGCGCGGGCGACGCTGGCGATTGACGTTATGGTGCACCGGCTGGCGCGGCATCTGGGCGGCCAGTTTGCCGCGCTGCACCGGCTGGACGCTCTGATCTTTACCGGCGGCATTGGCGAAAACTCGGCGCTGGTGCGCGAGCTGACTCTGGCCAGGCTGGAGATCTTCGGCTTCCGCCTGGATCGTAACAGGAATCAGGCGATAGCGGGCGGCGCCGCGGGCACGATTTCCGCCGACGATTCGCCGACCGTGATGGTCATTCCCACCAATGAAGAAAAAATGATTGCGCAGGATGCGGCCAGGCTTGCCGCCGCGCCCGAACGATAACGCGCAAAATAATCTTACTGGCGGACAAAATATTTTTTCGCGTCCGCCTTAACATCGCAATCGGGCGTGGCCTCAGAGGCGCGTCTTTTTATCAGTCAAACAAACGAGGTCATTATGCAGCAGGAAGCGCTGGGCATGGTTGAAACAAAGGGGCTGGTTTCCGCCATTGAAGCGGCAGATACCATGGTGAAATCGGCCAATGTGACGCTGGTCGGCTACGAGAAAATCGGTTCCGGGCTGGTCACGGTGATGGTACGCGGCGACGTGGGCGCGGTAAAAGCGGCAACCGATGCCGGTTCCGTGGCAGCGGCCAAGGTCGGCGAGCTGGTCTCGGTTCACGTGATCCCACGCCCGCATGTTGAAGTAGAAAAAATATTAAAAACGGCCACGGAGTAACGGCCTGAGGACAAGCCATGCAGGACAATCTTGTCGAACAGATTATTTCCAGGGCTATCGGCCAGCCAGAGAAGCGTAGCGGCTGCGGCCTGACCGAGTTTGTCGGTACCGCGCTCGGCCATACCATCGGCCTGGTGATCGCCAATGTCGATAGCCAGCTTCATGAGGTGATGGCTATCGACGGCCGGTTCCGCTCGCTGGGCATTATCGGCGCCAGAACCGGCGCAGGCCCGCATATTTTCGCTGCGGATGAAGCCGTTAAGGCCACCAACAGCGAGATCGTCGCCATTGAGCTGGCGCGCGATACGGAAGGCGGCGGCGGACACGGCTGCCTGATCCTGTTCGGCGCGGCAGACGTCCCGGATGTGCGTCGGGCGGTGGAGGTCACGCTGGGTGAAATCGAACGGACGATGGGCGATGTTTACGGCTCGCCGGCCGGGCATCTGGAATTTCAGTACACCGCCCGCGCCAGCCACGCGCTGAATAAAGCCTTCGGCGCGCCGGTTGGCAAAGCGTTCGGTATGACCTGCGCTTCGCCAGCGGCGATAGGCATCGTTATCGCCGACGTGGCGGCCAAGGCGGCGGTTATTGAACCTGTTGGCTACGCCAGCCCGGCCAAAGGCACCAGCTTCAGCAACGAGGCGATCTTTACTTTCGCTGGCGATTCCGGCGCGGTGCGCCAGGCGGTCACGGCCGCGCGCGAAGTGGGATTACAGCTGTTGGCCACGCTCGATCCGGCGCCCATCCACTCAACTACCACACCCTATATCTGATCGCGCGGTAAGGAAGGGAAGCATGAATGACAGCGAGATCGCTCAGGCGGTGGAAAACGTCCTGAGCAAATTTACCCGCACCACGCCCGCTGCCGATGCCGAAAATCCGGCGCTGGCGGCCATGGTCGCCCGGGCGCTGGCGCAGAGCAGCGCAAACCCGGAAGACGTGAAAAGATCCGCCGTCACGGAGACGGAGGAAGCAGGCGTTTTCGCCACGATGGACGAGGCGATCGGCGCGGCCGTGCTGGCCCAGGTGCAGTATCGCCATTGCTCTATGCAGGATCGCACGACCTTTATCAACGGCATCCGCGAGGCGTTTTTACAGGAGGAGGTGCTGCAAACGCTCTCCCGCATGGCGGTTGAAGAAACCGGCATGGGCAACGTGGCGGATAAGGTGATTAAAAACCGCCTTGCCGCGCTGAAAACGCCCGGCCCGGAAGACCTGCCGACCTGCGCGCAAAGCGGCGATGGCGGCCTGACACTGACGGAATATTCGGCCTATGGCGTTATCGGTGCTATCACGCCGACTACCAATCCGACCGAGACGCTAATCAATAACAGCATCAGTATGCTGGCCGCCGGCAATGCGGTGGTCTTCAGTCCGCATCCTCGCTCCCGCAAAGTGTCGCTGTATACGGTGGCGCTTATCAATAACAAACTCGCCGCGCTGGGCGCGCCGGATAATCTGGTAGTGACGGTTGCGCAGCCCTCTGTAGAAAATACCAACGCGCTGATTAAGGATCCGCGCATCGCTATGCTGGTGGCGACCGGCGGCCCGGCCATTGTGAAAACGGTGATGTCCTCCGGTAAAAAAGCCGTTGGCGCAGGCGCGGGCAATCCGCCTGCCGTCGTGGATGAAACGGCCGATATCGAACAGGCCGCCCGCGATATCATCAACGGCTGTAGCTTTGACAACAACCTGCCGTGCACGGCGGAAAAAGAGGTGATTGTAGTCAGCCAGGCGGCGGATTATCTGATCCACTGCATGAAGAAAAGCGGCGCTTACCTGCTGAGCGACAAAAAGCTTATTCAGCAGCTGCAAACGCTGGTGCTGAACGACAAAGGCAGCGGCCCGAATACGGCGTTTGTCGGCAAAGACGCGCGCTATATCCTGCAACAGCTGGGCATTGATGCGCCGGCGGAAACCAGAGTCATCCTGATTGAAACCGAAGCGACGCATCCTTTTGTCGTGCATGAATTAATGATGCCGGTGCTGCCGCTGGTGCGCGTGGATAACGTTGACGAAGCCATCGAGCTGGCCGTTTGCGTGGAGCAGGGCAACCGTCATACGGCGGTGATGCACTCTACCAACGTAGAGAAGCTGACCCGCATGGCGCGGCAGATCCAAACCACCATCTTTGTGAAAAACGGGCCGTCTTACGCCGGGCTGGGCGTCGGCGGCGAAGGCCACACCACCTTTACTATCGCCGGGCCAACGGGCGAAGGGCTGACCTCGGCGCGCACCTTCGCCAGAAGGCGCCGCTGCGTCATGGTCGAGGCGCTGAATATCCGCTGATGAAAACGCGCATTATCAACGCCCCCACGCCGGAAACGCTGGCGATGCTCAGGCGCCGGATGCCGTCGGAATTCAGAACGCGGCTGGATCTGCTGCGTGTGGACGCCGTCGCGCTGTTAATGCTGCCGGTGCCCGATCTCTATTTCTGTGCCGACCTGGCCAGTAAAGGCGCCGACGTCATGGTTTCGGAGATTTTCGGCAGCTGCCCGCAGCATATCACTTCGCTGGCGATCTTCGGCGAGGTGGCGGCGGTGGCGGAGGCGATGCGGCTGATTGAACAGCACCTCGGCGCTTAAGCCCCAGGGCCATAAACAAAACGCTTTTTCGGGAGTTATCACTATGTTGGAAAAAGGCTTTTCCAGTCCGACCGATCGTATCCTCAGGCTTAAAAACACGCTCCTGCAGGTGAAGCCGTACGTGGAATCGGAGCGCGCCACGCTGGCGACGCTGGCTTATCAGCAGTATGAGCATCTGCCCGCCATCATGCGGCGCGCCAGAGTTATTGAAAAAATCTTTCACGAGCTGCCGATCACCATCCGCGCGGATGAGCTGATTGTCGGCGCAGTCACCATCCATCCGCGCTCTACCGAAATCTGCCCGGAATTTTCCTTTGAATGGGTGGAAAAAGAGTTCGAAACGATGGAGCACCGTCTGGCCGATCCCTTTATTATCGAAAAGGAAACCGCCCAGGCGCTGAGCGAAGCCTTTAAATACTGGCCGGGCAAAACCACCAGCTCGCTGGCCGCGTCCTATATGTCTGACGCCACCAAAGAGAGCATGGCGGGCGGCGTCTTTACCGTCGGCAACTACTTTTATGGCGGCGTGGGGCACGTCAGCGTGGATTACGGCAAGGTGTTGAAGATCGGTTTTCGCGGCATTATCGCAGAGGTAAACGAGGCGCTGGCGAAGCTGGATCGCAGCCGCCCCGACTACCTGAAAAAAGAGCAGTTTTATCAGGCGGTGATTATCAGCTATCAGGCCGCTATCGCTTTTGCCCATCGCTATGCGCAGGAAGCGGCGCGGCTGGCGCAGGCGGAAAACAATCCGCAGCGCAAACGCGAGCTGGAGCAGATTGCGCAAAATTGCCGACAGGTGCCGGAGCAGGGCGCGACCACTTTCTGGCAGGCCTGTCAGACCTTCTGGTTTATTCAGAGCATGTTGCAGATTGAATCCAGCGGCCACTCGATTTCGCCAGGCCGCTTCGATCAGTATATGTATCCTTATCTGGCGGCGGACAGCAGCATTACGCCGGAGTTTGCTCAGGAGCTGGTGGACTGCTGCTGGATCAAGCTTAACGACATCAATAAAACCCGCGACGAAGTCTCCGCGCAGGCTTTCGCCGGCTATGCCGTGTTCCAGAATCTTTGCGTTGGCGGCCAGACGGAAGAGGGGCGCGACGCTACGAATCCGCTGAGCTATATGTGCATGGAGGCAACCGCGCACGTTCGCCTGCCGCAGCCTTCTTTCTCCATTCGCGTCTGGCAGGGTACGCCCGACGAGTTTTTATTCCGCGCCTGCGAGGTGGTGCGTCTGGGGCTGGGCGTTCCGGCCATTTATAACGACGAGGTGATTATCCCGGCGCTGCAAAATCGCGGCGTTTCGCTGCAGGATGCCAGAGATTACTGCATTATCGGCTGCGTGGAGCCGCAGGCGCCGCACCGTACCGAAGGCTGGCACGACGCGGCCTTCTTTAACGTGGCTAAGGTGCTGGAAATCACGCTGAACAACGGACGGGCAGGCGGCAAGCAGCTGGGGCCGATAACCGGCGAGATGACCAGCTGGCGCGGCATGGACGACTTTTACCAGGCTTTTCAGCAGCAGATGACGCATTTCGTCCATCAGCTGGTAGAGGCCTGCAACAGCGTCGACCTTGCGCACGGCGAACGCTGCCCGCTGCCGTTTCTCTCTGCGCTGGTGGATGACTGTATCGGGCGGGGCAAATCCTTGCAGGAAGGCGGCGCTATCTATAACTTTACCGGCCCGCAGGCGTTTGGCGTGGCCGATACCGGCGACTCCGTTTACGCCATCCAGAAGCAGGTGTTTGAAGAGGGCAAGCTGACGCTTGCTGAACTGAAAAGCGCGCTGGAAACCAATTTTGGTCACGCAGCCGACAGCTCGCCTCAGGCATCGCTGAGCGAAAACGACCTCTGCGCCATGGTACAGCAAATTATCGATCGGGACGGATCGCTGGACGCGGCGGCGATCAAAGAAGAAGTTTATCGTCAGCTCTCCTCCACGGCGGCTTCGCAAGGCAGCCAGCGTTTCGCTGAGATCCGCCGCATTCTGGAAAATACGCCCTGCTTCGGCAATGACATTGACGAGGTAGACCTGGTGGCCCGGCGCTGCGCGCTGATCTACTGTCGCGAAGTGGAAAAATACCGCAATCCGCGCGGCGGCCAGTTTCAGGCCGGCATCTATCCCGTCTCGGCCAACGTGCTGTTTGGTAAGGACGTGGGCGCGCTGCCCGACGGTCGCCTGGCAAAAGCGCCGCTGGCAGACGGCGTGTCGCCACGGCAGGGCAAAGACGGCTCAGGGCCGACCGCCGCCGCCAGCTCGGTAGCCAAGCTGGATCACTTTATCGCCTCTAACGGCACCCTCTACAATCAGAAGTTTTTGCCTTCCGCGCTGGCGGGGGAGAAAGGGCTGCGCAACTTCGGCAGCCTGGTACGCAACTATTTTGATAAAAAAGGGATGCACGTGCAGTTCAACGTGGTGGATCGCGACACGCTGCTGCGTGCGCAAAAAGATCCGCAGCAGCATCAGGATCTGGTGGTGCGCGTGGCGGGCTACAGCGCGCAGTTTGTGGTGCTGGCCAAAGAGGTTCAGGACGACATTATCAGCCGTACCGAACAGCACTTTTGATGCGGCCGGCGCGGTTGCCAGCCAGCAGGACACAGGATGAAAGTCGACTACGAAACGGAAGGCGTGCTGTTTAATATTCAGCGCTATTCGCTGCATGACGGGCCGGGCATTCGCACTATCCCGTTTTTTAAAGGCTGCCCGCTGGCCTGTAAATGGTGCTGCAACCCAGAGTCGCAGCGCCCCGGGCCAGAGCTGCTTTTTAAAAACCGTGACTGCATCCGCTGCGGGAAGTGCCTGAGCGTGTGTCCCACGCAGGCGCTGTCGCCGGACAATCCTTTCTTTGTGGATCGCACGCGCTGCACGCAGTGCGGCGACTGTACGCAGGTTTGTCCGACCGGCGCGCTGGAGATGAAAGGAAAGCGCATGACGGTCGGCCAGGTAATGCGCGAGCTACAGAAAGAGGAAAATTTGTTCCGGCGATCCGGCGGCGGCATCACGCTTTCGGGCGGCGAGCCGCTGGCGCAGCCTGAGTTTGCTCGCGAATTGCTGAAAGCCTGCAAGGCGAAGGGCTGGCATACCGCCATAGAAACCACCGGTTTAACCAGTAAAGAGGTGATTGATGAGGTATTTCCGTGGGTCGATCTGGCGCTGACCGATATCAAAGCTATTCATCCGACGGTGCATCGGGAAAATACCGGCGTGGATAACCGACGTATTCTGGAAAATCTGCTGCGCATCTCTTTTATTACCAAAACGGTGGTGCGTGTGCCGGTGATCCCCGGCGTTAACGACAGCCCCGAAGAGGTTCGGCGCATCGCGGAATTCGCCCGACTGATGATGAATGTCACCGAGATCCATTTGCTGCCCTACCATAATTTTGGCGAAAACAAATATGCTCTGCTGGGCCGCGACTATCCGCTGCGGGGAAGCGCCGTTAAGGCCGACATCGGGCCGCTGAAAGCGGTGGTGGAAGGGCTGGGGTTTACCTGCCATACCGGCGGCTAGCGATGGTGATTAAGCGATCGCAACAAACGGGCAGCGCTGGCCGACGGCCAGGGCACGTGGTCGCCTGGTGATCAAAGCAGAGGGGCAATCGGGGTAAAGGAGATGACACGGTTGACCGGGGGTAAAACACAGGGTCGATTAGGGTAAAGGAAAGCTGGTGATAAAGAGACGGGATCGACTGCGGTAAAGGAAAGGTATACGGTTTGGCTGGTGATAAAGACACGGGAGCGACCGCGGTAAAGGAAAGGTATACGGTTTGGCTGGTGGTAAAGATACGAGATCGGCTGCGGTAAAGGAAAGACGCACGGTTGGCTGGTGATAAGGAAAAGCGCGGCGCCACCACCGCCTATTTTTTGCGTTGACCGGAACGACGTGCCGACTTATTACCTTTAGTTACAGCATCCTGAACAGGGGATATCGCATCGGAAGACGGCTCGTTGGCGTTGATATCCGCTCCGTTATTGACCGGATCTGTCTCTGCTTCGGATCTGGGTTGTACTGGTGCATCACCAGGCGAAACCGGCTGCGTTAAGGTGACGTCAGGCACAACAGCTTTCGTCGTTACATTGCCAGGTAAAACCGGCATTGATGTATCGTCAGGCATAACAGCTTTCGCCGTTACGTCGTTTGATATATCGTCAGGCACAACAGCTTTCGCCGTTACGTCGTCATGCAAAGCAGTCTTCGCGCCTGTGTCGGCAGGCAAAGCAAGCCGCGTTGGAGCTACCGATTTACAGGTAATTTGCGTCATCGCCTCAATGCCCTCTGCCGCTCTGGCTATGACCCGATGGGCGTAAAGCTTGCCCATGCGGCTGGCTGCCACCGCGCCTGCTTCGACGGCAGCATTCACCGCCGACACCTCTCCCGTTAATCTCACCAGTATCAGGCCGTTTCCTTTGGTCTGCTCGCAGCCTGCCAGCGTCACGTTGGCCGATTTCAGGGCCGCATCGGCGGCTTCCACCGCGGCGGCCAGCCCCACGGTTTCAATCAGCCCAAGGCTTTTTCCGGGCATAGCGTTCTCCTTAATGTTATCCCGCTATTTTACCGGCCTCCCTGACGGAGCCAGGGAAACTATTTTGCCCGTTACAGAGACTTTTTTGTCTGGTCTTTATTGTTTCCGGTCGCCGTCATCTGACGACAGTAGTCTGACGGCGCCATGCCCGTTTCCTTTTTAAAAATGCGGCAGAAATAGTTGGCATCCTGCCAGCCAAGCTCCAGTGCAACGGTATGAATATTCAGATCGCTGAACTGTAACAGGGCGCAGGCAAACTGCATTTTGCGATGGCTAACGTAAGCGGAAAAACCTGTGCCCGTCTCTTTTTTAAACTTTCGGCTCAGGTAGCAGGCGCTGATAAAAGATTTGGCGGCAATACCATCCAGCGTAACGTTTTCCGTTATGCCTCGTTCAATATGAAATTTTGCTCGGGCGACAAAGGACTGCGTGCTTGTTTTCAGGGCTGCATCAAATATTTCCCGGCTTGCCTGCAACAGCAGCAGAACCAGACGCCGGTAGCGCGCCTTGCTCACACCGTCCTGCCCGACCTGTAGCGCCAGCATGCCGATCTTTTCCCGCATCGGCGGCCTTAATGACGCCTGCCGACATATCAGTTCCAGCAGCAGAACCAGCTCGCGGCTTGCCTGGTTGTCCCCAAGAAAGGCGCGTTTGTGTACGTCCAACAGCAGGTCATGCCATTGTGGATAGTCACACCGGGCGATAAGCGTCTGAAGCCGCCGCTTCAGCGCTTCGCCACGGGCCATTCCGTGCGCATCAGCGCTCAGGCTACCGTTAACCTTATCAATGATGGCCTGCTTTTTTATCGGTTTCAGCAAATAATCTTCAATCTGCAAAGGCAGCATACTGCGGAGAAGATCAAAGTCGTCGCTGGCGCTGGTGACGATAACGCGGGTAGCGCTGCTTTTGGTGCGTAGATACTGAATAACCTGCCTGCCGTCGGGGCGGGGAATGGTCAGGTCGACAAAAATCAGGTCGATATGCGGCAGTTCATCAATCAGCTGCATAGCTTTTCTACCGGTCGGAGCGTCATAAATCAGCACGCCTTGCTGACTGGCCGCTACAATGCGGCGCAGGCTTTCCGCTTCCATCGGTTCATCTTCAACTATCACCACGGTGGACATAACCGGCTCCTGTTTTACGACTGAGGCTGAAGAGGAAAACGAAGTTTGATGGTGGTGCCCATCATGGGACGGTGGGCGCTAAAGATCTCCAGCCCATAAGCGTCGCCAAACAGCAGCTGCAGGCGCTGCATAATATTCCTTATGCCTATTCCCTGCTTATTGTCCTGCGGCCCGCTTAAAATTTGGGTTATCGTCTGTTGTGCGATGCCATCGCCGTTATCGCTGACCTCAATAATAAGATCGCGACCATCGTCGGTTGCACGAATATGCAGTACGGCAGGCATTTCCCGCGGCTCAACAACGTAATTAAAGAAATTTTCCGCCAGCGGTTGCAGCGTTAAAAAAGGGCAGGCGACGCCATAATATTTTTCCGGAATAGCGCAAAGATAAGTGAAACGGTCCGGCATTCTGACTTTCTGCACTGCCATATAGCTGTTGACGTAATGGATCTCTTGTTCAAGCGTGATAACGGCATGATTATTTTTGCGTAGCAGATAGCGCATCATATCGGAGAAATCATGCACCATGGCTTCCGTCCGCGGCGCTTCTTCCAGAAAGGCGAGCCGACCAATGGTATTCAGCACGTTAAATAAAAAATGCGGATTAAGCTGGTAGCTCAGCGCTTTAAATTCCGCCTCGTGCAGCAGTTTTTCCGTTTCCACTCGCCTGCGCAATTCACGGGTCAGCTGCCGTTCTTTTTTATGCAGTTCGCGCTGGATGGTGGTGGCCCAGGCCTGTTCCACCAGGCAGGAAGCCATATGCAGCAGGGTTTCAGCCAGTAGCTCAAAGCGGCGATAGGGGGTAATCGGTATCGCCTGATGAAAGCGCTTCAGAGAGGGGGTGATTTTTCGACGCGGGCGATTGGGCAGAATGCAGGGGATCGTTTTTGCCTTTTCCGCTTCAACTCTGGCCTGACCCGCAATAAAAGCGCCCAGATAATGCTCGTTAATAACCACAGGTACGGCAAACTCAACCATGCCGCAGCAGCAGCGGTAGATGACCGGTTTCCGCGCCTGCATGGCCGCCCGACCGCCGGCATTGTCGCAGGCGTGGCAGCGTTCCGCCTGGTCCGGGTTTTGGCGGTAGCGGGCGCAAAAGTCAGAAAAGCCGCTTGGCCTGGTGACGGGGAGACCAGTGGCGTCCACCACTACCAGCGCAATCCTCATTGTCTGGCTGAAGTTGTCCTGTAGCTTTTGCAGCCTGTGCGTATCCAGAAAATCCGCGATCTTATATTCAGCTTCCATGCTAAATACCTTATGCAAGTCGATATCAGGGTAATGTAACGTAAGCAATACGCTTTAATAGTGCACGGCTTCACAGCTGACAAATATTTTTTATACAGATGGAATGCCGCCGCGCTGCCTGAGCCTGCTTTGGTCGTGCGGCGATATTCAGATCGGCGATCGTCTCCTTTTTGGCGCTTCCTGACCCTGGCCGATGTTTGATAAATAGCAAAAGCTGCTGCCGGTAGAAGATAATTACAGTGTGCTGGCAGAGATGACGAGATTTGGCTGAGCGGAGAGGCCGACGGAATAATAAAGCCCGGTTTTAATTTTTTTAGTCTGCAGCGTATATGTCTGTCTGATATTTACGCTGCAAAATTGCCTGTAGCTACAGTCAGAGCTGTCCGGCTTGCTATTCAAAGGCATTACTACCTAAAACCTTACGCCGCCGCTAATGGCTGAGTAAATAAAGCGATTCGCGGCGGTGCCCGCCTTACGCTTCCTTTCTCCCCAGCCAGCGCTCTTTCAGCAGCGAGCCAGCAATGGCCGCATCCAGCAGCGGGGAGGGCGGCAGGTAATTTGCTTCGCCCAGCGCCAGCATCGTGGCCGTCAGCGGATTATCATAGCCCAGCGCATAATCGGCCAGCAGCGATCCCGCGATAGTCTGCTTAGAGATCCCCGCCCCGTTGCAGCCGCTGGCGGTGTAAACAGCGCCGCTCAGCGCGCCCCAGACCGGCGCGCCGTTGCGGGTTACGCTGATGGTGCCCGACCAGCTGTGGGTCAGGCTGACGTCCGTGAGCTGGGGGAAAATTTTGTTGAACGTGGCTCTGTGCAGCCGCGTGGCGGCATAAGTTTGCGTAGCAGTTACGCGGCCGTGCAGGGCCGGCACCACGTGTTGACGAATTAAAATGCGGCGATCGGCGGTGTAGCGCAGCGTGGCGCCCGCGATGGCGTTAACCGGCGTCAGGCCCCAGCTCTTCATGATCGGCAGCCGCTGGCGCTGTTCATCGGTTAGCGGCGCGGTCAGGCTGGCGAAAGTCGCCATGGCCGCCTGCTTGCTGATGCCCGGTGCCAGTTCGCGGGAAAGGGCAGCGGTTGCCAGCATCACTTTCGGCGCACAAAGCGTGCCGAAAGGCGTGACAAGGCGATTTATTTTGCCGTAGTGAATGGCCATCACCGGCGTCATATCATAAAGAGTGACGTTTTCCGGCAGCGTTGCGGCCAGCCCGATCGCCAGGCTTGCCGGGTTGAGCAGCACCGCGCCCGGCGTATAGATGCCCTTGTGATAAAAATGCGTGCCCAGCTTTTGCGACAGCGTCTCGCGGTCAAGCACCTCATAAGCCTCGTCCATCAGCTCAAGATTATCGCGATACTCCTGCAACACGCTTTCGCTGCGTGCATCGGCCTGGCAGTGATACTTCCCGGCCTTCTCCCATTCGCAATCGATCCCTCGATCCGTCACGATCGTTTTTAATTCGTCGATCCCGGCCTGTAATAAGGATCGATAATCCTGCGCCTTTTTCAGCTCCGCCGTCGAGCTGCCAATATTATGCGGCAGGCCGATCGCAAAGCCGGAGTTTCTGGCTGAAGAGCTTTCCGCCGCGCTGGCGGCATCAACCACCACAATTTTCAGGTTCGGATTGTGACTGGCCAGCCGACGAGCGAAAGCCAGACCGGCAAAGCCTGCGCCGACGATCGCCCAGTCCGCTTCGCAGTCGCCGCGCAGCGCAGGACGGCTTGCAGGCGTCTCGCGCAGCCAGCCATTGTGATTCTGGTTAAAAGGTATTGAGGCGTATTTCACTGTAACCATCCCTGAACGAGCCGTTCGTTAGCAAAGCAGCAAGGGCCACACCGCATCTGCTTACTCTTTTTTGTCATGTATCAAGCCATGACGCCGCCATCAGCTATCTTGTGCCTGGCCGATTGCGGCATCAATCATTCAGCAGCGTTCCGGCAGGCGGCTTCACTGCCTGCGCAACATGCAGGCGCAGCGGCCTGCATAGCGTGCGATCAATAGATTTTGCGGTAGAGGCTGGCGATATCGTCCAGCGTTGCTTCTCGTGGATTGCCGCCGGTGCAAACATCGTCCAGGGCGGCCTGCGCCAGCGCCGGAATATCTTCTTCTTTCATGCCCACATCGCGCAGGCGGGCAGGAATGCCGACGTCGACAGAAAGCTGTCGGACGGCTTCCACGGCGGCTTCTCTTGCCTCGCCCAGACTCATGCTGCACACCCTGGTGACGCCCATCGCACGGGCGATATCACGGTACTTCTCGCCGGTGAAATCGGCGTTCCACGCCATAACGTGCGGCAGGATAATGGCGTTGGCGACGCCGTGCGGCACGTTGTAGAACGCGCCCAGCGGGTGAGCCATACCGTGCACCAGGCCCAGCCCGACGTTGGAAAAGCCCATGCCTGCCACGTACTGGCCCAGCGCCATATCCTCTACGCCCTGCTTGTCGCCAGCTACGGAAGCGCGCAGCGAACGGTTGATAATCTGAATCGCCTTCAGATGCAGCGCGTCGGTCAGCTCCCAGGCGCCCTTAGTGGTGAAGCCTTCGATAGCGTGGGTCAGCGCATCGATCCCCGTGGCGGCCTTGAGCGAAGGCGGCATACTCGCCATCATGTCCGCATCGATAATAGCGACGACCGGAATGTCGTGCGGATCGATGCAGACAAATTTACGGCGATTTTCCTCATCCGTAATCACGTAGTTAATGGTGACTTCCGCCGCCGTGCCTGCCGTGGTCGGAATGGCGATAATCGGTACGCAGGGATTTTTGGTTTTGGCAAAGCCTTCCAGACTGCGAACATCGGCGAATTCAGGGTTGTTGATAATGATGCCGATAGCTTTTGCCGTATCCTGCGGCGAGCCGCCGCCGATGGCGATCAGATAGTCCGCCTGTGCGGCTTTAAATGCCGCCACGCCTTGGGTAACGACGGCGATAGTCGGGTTCGGCACCACCTCGTCATAAATGACGTAAGGAAGATGATGCCGATCCAGCAGCGCGGTGACCTTTTCAATTACGCCCGCTTTAAGCAGTGTTTTATCCGTAACCAGCAGCGCTTTTTTAAGGCTGCGCTGGCTGACCTCATGGACGATTTGCGAGATAGCGCCGGGACCGAACCAGGAGGTCTCGTTCAGAATCATTCTTTGTAGCATCATCTTCTCCACTCGTTTCAAATTTTTTAAAATCACAAACGTTATTATCACTGGCTGGAAATATGCGGAGGAATGCCCGGACGAGTATTGATTAAGATCAGGTCACGGCGAGTCTTCAGGATGGAGTAATGACTATCAGGGCTTATCTTTACGGTAGGGTTTGTTAAGCTGCGGGTCCGTTAATTTTATAAGGTAGAGCTATGTTACGTGCAATCACGGCCGGAGTTTTGATGGTTTCCCCAATGATGGCCTTTGCCGATGCGGATCACCCTGAAATCGACTGTATGAAAATTAAGAACTATGCCGCAGCAGGCGATAAAGCTTATAAAGCAAAGCAGTATGAAAAGGCACGCTACAGCTATACAGAACAGGTAGCCTGGAGTGAAAGTTGCCAGCTTCCAGATAGCGCTATTGCGGTAGCTTATAATAATGTGGCGCTCACCTGGATACGTCAGGGAGACTATCGTAAGGCAAAAGCCTGGCTGCTGATTGATGAGAAAGACGCCAAATCGCAATATAATCTGGGGTTAATAAAAGAGAAACTTGCTGCCTTACCGCAGCCTGCTTCGCCCGCTGGTGAATACTGGGAATACGCAGGAAAAGGGATGTGGAATAGCTACAGCATCTCGGCAGAACAGGACCACTACAAAATTAACTTTGATGGCGTCTCGCCAGGGCTGATGGCGATGTATTACGGCCCGAATATCGGCAGCCTTGAAGGAAAGGCCACCATCCAGAACGGCAGAGGCGTACTGCAACAACGTGAGGAAGGTGACTGGGGCAACTGTGATGTCACGCTGCTCTTTACCCCAATGGATTTAACGACTCAGGTTAACGGTGACTGCGGGTTTGGTCATAACGTTTCTGCGGCTGGCCATTACATTCGCGTTGAATAGCATCGTTGGGCTGAACGCTCGGCAGCCCGGCCGAAATAAAGGAAAAGGCGTCCTGGCGGCCGATGTCTTATAAACCCGGACGCGACGATATTCTCTGCCTGATTTTATTTATGCCTGACGTAATCCGCTTTTTTGCGCCGGTCCATCCGCTTTTTTCAGAGCAAGGCATGGTGTCAGCTTTGGTCTGACGGGGCTCGTGCGGTTCTTCTGATGGGCGAGGTTCTCGCGGTGTACAGGACTTTTCTGGCATGCGGGGCTCTTCTGATTCGCACAGCTCCTGTAGTGCACGAGACTCTTTTGGCGTGCAAGCCTCTGCTGATGGGCACCGCTCCCATAGTACGCTAGTGCCTCCTGGCGTATGCGACTCTCCTGACGTGTGCCGTTCTTCTGGCAAGCGTGACTGCCGTGGTGCGCGCGGTTCTCGGGGTTTACGCGGTTCTCGCGGCGTTCGCGGTTCCCGTGGCTCTCTTGGTTCACGCGGTTCCAGCGTTTCTCTGGGCGTGCGCGGCTGTCGCGGTGTACGAGGTTCGCGCGGTTTTTTCCCTGCCGGTTCTGTTTTTTCCTGCACGCTGGCTCCTGATAAATGAACTTTAAAGCCCAGCTTAACAAACGCCGGGGCGCTCAGGAAATGTCGGTGGAAAAGAGCGGGTTTCCCCGCTCAGACGAATACCGCTGCCCCGTTTTCAATATGCTTGTACGGCAGGGCGGCGATAACCCAGCAAGACCATCGCCGTCGACAGCTACTCGCTTTCCATTATGGAGGCGGCCAGCTGCGCGCTGTCCGGCGTGTTGCCGATAAGCTCCGTCAGCAGGTTGTTCACCCCATCGCTCATTGGCGTGAAGCGGGTCTGCGGCGAGCGCGTCACCACGATAAACACGCCGACGCTATAGCGCGGCACCATCGCCATATAGGTAATAAAGCCGCCGCCGCCGCCGGTTTTCTGGATAATGCCCGGACGGCCGCCCTGCGGCGCCATATAAACCCAGCCCATACCCAACGCGGAGGCTTTGCCCGGCACGTCCATTCCCTCGACGTTGGTCAGCTGGCCTCGCTGATAAATCATGGTCTGAATGCGATCGGCCTGAGGCGAACGCGCCTGCAGATCGGAAGACAGGAATTGCTGCATCCAGCGTCCCATATCGTCAGGCGTCGAATAGACGCCGCCGCTGCCGATAGCGGCCAGCGTATTGGTGCAGGGGCTGGCGCCTTTTTCCGCGATCATCAGACGCGAACACTGCTCGGGCGAGGGGGTAAAAGTCGTATCCTTCATGCCTAAAGGGCGCGTAATTTCACGCTGTAGCAACGCCGGATAGGAGGTGCCTGCGGCGCGAGCCAGCGCATCGCCCAGCAGATCGAAAGCCAGATTGGAATAGGCGGCGCGGGTGCCCGGCGCGGCTTTCAGCTGCGCATGTTTCAGCCAGTTCCAGCGCTGGCTGGCGGTTGGCCAGACGAAAACAGGCCGGTTCGGCTTGCCGCCGGGCTGCTCGCGGGGCAAACCGCTGGTATGCGTAGCCAGATTAATCAGGCGGATCGTCTGGCCTGCATAGGCCGGTACCGCGCTGCCCGGCGGCGCATATTTGCTTAGCGGATCGTCAAGCCGCACCACGCCTTTCTCCGCGAGCTTAACCAGCAGCTCGCTGGTCATCAGCTTGGTCAGCGAAGCAATACGGATAACGGACGTTTTCTGCGGCCTGACGCTGCTGCCGGGACGCACCGAGCCAAGACTGGTAAAGACGCGCTGGTTGGCGTCAATCGCCACCATCGCCATGCCGGTCGCTTTGGTGTTATAGAAGATATTCTGCGCGTAGCGATCGACAATCTGCGAGGCCAGTAAAGGATCGGGAGAGGTTCTTGCGGCCAGCGCGCCGAGCGGAAAAAGGACGCAGAGCGCCAGCAGGTGGAGTGGTTTCAACGTGCGTATATCCATCGGGAGCGGAAAAGTGCCCTTATACTAATCTTTTTCCTGGAGAGGAAAAAAGAGCGGCGGCCCTCTTTTTTACGGGCCGCCGTTAGCCGTCAGGCCGCGTTGTGGCTTACTTTGAAGATGCCGATGGCGCGGGAAAGCTGTTCAGCCTGTTCCTGCAGCGATTGCGCGGCGGCGGCGGATTCATTCACCAGCGAGGCGTTCTGCTGCGTAACCTGATCCATCTGGGTAATCGCCATATTGATCTCATCAATGCCGGTGCTCTGCTCGTGGCTGGCGATAGAGATTTCGCCCATGATTTCCGTCACGCTTTTCACGCTGGCCAGCACTTCTTCCATCGTGGTGCCCGCTTTGGCGACCTGCTTGCCGCCTTCGTCCACTTTATTCACGGAATCCTGGATCAGCTGCGCAATTTCTTTAGCGGCGGAGGCCGAACGCTGCGCCAGGTTGCGGACTTCTGAGGCGACAACGGCGAAGCCGCGACCCTGCTCGCCCGCGCGGGCGGCTTCCACGGCGGCGTTAAGCGCCAGGATATTGGTCTGGAAGGCGATGCCGTCAATCACGCTGATAATGTCGACAATTTTCTTCGACGAGGTGTTGATCATTTCCATGGTGCTGACGACCTGATTCACCGCCGAGCCGCTCTGCACGGCTACTTTCGAGGCCAGCGCGGCCAGCTCGTTAGCCTGACGAGCATTGTCTGCGTTTTGCTTCACGGTAGAGGTCATCTGCTCCATTGCGGAGGCGGTCTCCTCCAGCGAGCTGGCCTGCTGCTCGGTACGGGAAGAAAGATCCATATTGCCCAGTGAAATTTCGCCGGAGGCGGTAGCGATTAGCTCGGTGCCGGAGCGAACTTCGGTCACGATACGCAGCAGGTTTTCATTCATGGTTTTCAACGCCTGCATCAGCTGACCGGTTTCGTCAGTTGAATTCACGCGGATCTGCGTACGCAGATCGCCCGCCGCCACGTTTTCAGCAATACGTACTGCTTCGCGCAGCGGGGCAACGATAGAGCTGGTCAGGAAATAGCCCAGCACGACCGCCAGCAACGCCGCCAGCGTGGAGAAAATCAGCGTAATGCGGATTGCGGTAGCGCCATCGGCAACGGCGTTAGCGCCTTCCGCCTGCAGCTGTCCGGACTGTGAATCGGCAAAACGCTTTACGATATCCAGATAGGCGGTTTGGGCAGGCGTCATTTTCATCAGCGCATAGTCGGCGGCAGCATCCTGATTACCGGCGCGCACTAAAGTAAGCAGCTCGCTTTTGGCCGTTTCAAACTGCTGCGCCGCCTCTTTTACTGCCTGGATTTTCTTGATGCCGACTTCGGTTGTTTGCAGTTTGGCAATCTTGTCTATCGTCTGGTTGGTTTGCTGCGTCACGCTGTCCAGCTGGCCGTAACGCTTCTGGTTTTTCTCCGGATGCGAAGTCTCAATAACCATCCCGCGCAGATATTTAATCTGATCGTTAACCCCGTCGCGCGCGTCAAAAGCCAGCCTCACCTTGATATAGCGATCGTTAACAATGCGATCCACCGCGCCGTTAATGCTGCCGATTTTTACAATAGCCGTTACGCTGACCACGATTAATAACAGTATTACCAGGGCAAACGCCGCGCCGAGGCGCACGCCGACTTTCAAGTTTTTTACAGAAATCATCCGGATTGTTCCTTGCTGTTTAAAAAAGAGTCACTGAGGAAACCTTTAGCATTACAGGGGCATTAAATCGGCAGCAGGCGTGAAAACTTGATGGCATTGTGAGCGAAATCGCGCATAAGGCATGGACGGAAAAGAAAAAATGCGGCCGGGGAGAGGACAATTTACTGAACAGGCACGACTTTTAGACTAACCAGCCCGATGCCAAGCTGACGGGCGGTGAAACCGGCTACCGCGCCTTCGGCAGTGGTTTCCGGCACCGGCGCTCTGATAACCAGCGTGCGTTCCCGTGTCGGGTTGGACAGGCGAATGCTGACCGTACTGTCGCTATGGCTCAGGCGGAACGTCTGCTCGCTATCGCCAATTTTAACAACGAAAGGCCGCTGGCTGTTGGCGCCAAACGCGCGGGCCGTCAGCAGCAGATCGAAGGTTTCCGGCAGCGGCTCCAGCCAGGTAAGGGTGACTTCAGGCAGCAGTCCGGCATCCGACCAACGTCCGCCCCAGGGTTCGATATAGGAAAGGCCGGTGACCTTCTGCACCTGTTTTGGCAGGCCAGGCAGGGCAAACAGCAGCGTGTCGGAGGCATAGCGTAAATCCTCATCGGCAATGCGCAGCCGGGTCACGGTTTGCTGATAGCGTTCCTCGCTTTGATCACCAATCTGGCGGAAGCCCACGCGGCCCTGAGTCACGCCGGGGTTGATCTCGCGGATAGTTGGCGGTGAATTCAGCGTGCCGTCGGCAATGCACAGCTGCCTGTTAAGCGCCAGTTTCTCATCCCAGACATCGCCCATTTTAAAGCAGCTATCGATCCAGACGAACTTCTCATCCGGCGCAAAATTAGCCAGCTGCTGTTTTAACGGCGGCGCCAGATAGACGTCGAACTTCGGCTCGATTTTGCCCGGTTTAACGGAGAGCAGCAGCGGCAGTTTGAAATGCACGCCGGCAAAGCTGAAGGTGTTATTCACCGTGTCCGTTTTATAATCGGCAATCGCCTTCGGAAAATTCCACAGTTTAATCACGTCCGGCTTCCACTCGTTGATCTTCTCTTTGATATTCAGGTAAGTCGCGGCAAGAGAAGAGGACGAAAGGCTGCTGCGCCCCAGGCCGATAAAGTTATCGCCGCCCAGCGCGTCCAGCACCGTCGCGCCGTTGTCCAGCGTGCTGCGCTTAACCGCAATGACTTTACCGTCGTCGTTATCGCCACGCAGCATAAAGAAGAGATTGCTGCGGTCGTGCTGGTTAAGGAATTTCCAGGCGGTATTGTTCATTGCCAGATGATCGGAGCTGACCACGATAATCATATTTTTAAACCACGGCGTGGCGCGGATCCGCTCTATCAGATGCGCAATATGCTGCTGGCTGCAGGCGACAGCGGCGAAAGATTTGTTTTGTTTGCCTTCCCACAGATAGCTGTTGCGCTGGCAGCTGCGCGAAATAAAACCGTCAGGGTGGTGCGTATCCACCGTCAGAGCAAACAGCGAGAAAGGCTGACCCTGCTGCGCCAGCTCGACATATTTATCGTAAACGCTATCCAGCACCGTATCGTCATACCAGCCCCAGTCGTTACGGTAGCTCGGATCTTTCACCACGCTTTTCAGTTCGTTAAATCCATACAGATGGTCGAACCCGTGCGAGGAGAGGAACAGATCTTTACCGGCAAAGCTCAGGCTGGCGCCCTGGTAGAAGTAGTTTTGATAACCCGCCGCTTTCAGAATGTCGCCCAGGCAGACATTCTGCGGATAGAAAGTTGAAAGCGAGCTGGAGGCGTTGCCGTCGAAAGGCGCGAACAGCGGGATACCGCACTGCGAGGCGACCATTCCCGCAATCGTATATTCGGTGCCGGGCAGCTGCTGAGTGTTGCTGAAATCCAGCGAACCCGCTTTGACGGCGTTAAGTTCCGGCGCAAGATGGGGAAAGGCTGCTTCGTCAAAGTAGGTGCGTTCCAGGCTCTCGGCATAGATATAAACCAGATTCGGTTTATCGCCGCGTATCTGCGTGCCGGGCACCTTATAGTGCGCGTAAAAATCGGAGTCGCCTTTGCCCAGCTGCGATTTCAGCAGATCGGCCACCTGCTGATAAGCGGGCGTGGTTTTGATCGAGGCCAGCGCCAGCACAATCGCCAACAGGCCGCAAAGCTTGCTGCCGCCACGCTTTCGGCCGCGTCGTAAGATCCAGGCAAGCAGGGCAAACAGTACCAGCAGCGCCAGCACCATGCCTGCGGCCGGCAGCAAATATTTACCGATGCCCGCGCCGCTCAGGCTGTTGGTGAGGGTATAGATAACCGCGTCATTAATGCCTTCGCCCGTAAAGTAGTTGCTGGCAAGCAGCGAAGCATTCAGCACGATATAAATGCCCAGAAGTAAAACAATCGCGGAAAAGCCCAGCCTGTTTTTTCCAGCTTTCCAGCTGTACAGCGCGGCCGAGGCGATAAAAAGAAGCAGTGAAAGTGATTCAGATCCCATTATTTTTTATATTCCCCGAAAAAGGCAGTCCCTGCCGGTATTCATCACCAATTTGTAGCGAATCTTCCAATTTAACGCAGCCGGTTAAGGCTGGCAATAAGCGGCCAGACGAGAAAAATGACCGCCGTCACGGGGATAAACTTTCGTTGAGGTTCTGTTTAACTTCGCGTTTAACGAGGCTCAGGGACGCGGGCAAATCGTCAGAGCTAAAAATAAATTAATTAAAGATTAAGGCCTTCGCTGCCGAAAACCTGGTCAGGCTCTCCAGCGTTATCGGGAAACAGGGGCACAACGTGGACAGGGAATGAGAAACGTGTCGCCTCGGGCGTTTATTGGCAGGCGCTTTTAGCAATTCTAAAACAAAAATAGATAAGAGATTTTACAAAAGCCTTTTTTATCCGCTGTACTGCCGCGCTTAATCCCTATAATCGCGCGCAAAATCGGCTTTATGTGACGTTTTTTTGCTTTTTCGTTCTCTCTTTTTTTAGCAATGCTTTACAGGGCTACATAATGTTAACAAAAATGCGCGTGTTAAGTCAGGCTGTCGGCCTGGCGCTGGTGATGGGCGGAGCGTCTTTTGCCGCAAACGCTGAAGTAACGTTGATCAAACAGGATCCGCAGGCGGGCGATCCGCTGAGCCGTCTGAATTTCACCGTTGGCGGCAGTATCCGTCCCCAGTTCAATAACCTGACCGGCGACGACGGTAAAAATGCCTATAAGCGTAACGGCTTTGATGGCGGCACTCGTTTCCGTTTCCTGGCCGATTACTACCTGTTTGACGATGTCAGCTGGGTGGGGTATTACGAGCTGGGCGTAAATATTCCGGCGCTGTTCGACTGGGACAACCATTATGCGGCTAAAGCGCATGACACCAGCCGCCGTATGCTTTACACCGGTTTCCAGAGCAAGACCTGGGGTAAACTGACCTTCGGTCAGCAGAACAGCGTGTATTACGATGTGGTCGGCGCGAAAACCGATATCTGGGACTACGACATGCTGGCGCAGGCGCCGGGCAACGGCATCAACGGCGACTACGACGGTTCTTACCGTTCACGCAAAATGCTGAAGTATAAAAACACCTTCGGTAATGCGGACGTGCTGGCTTCTTATCTGTTTGCTGATAACGAATATTTGCCGGGTGATGGCCTGCGCTACAAGCGTCAGGGCGGCGGCTCGCTGGGCGTGGATTACCATCTGAGCAAAGAGCTGACCTGGGGGGCGGCGTGGAACTATACCCGTGCTGATATGCGTAATCCGGGCACCGGCGACGATAAAACCTGGAACCAGAACATTTACGGGACTTCCCTTAGCTGGAAGCCAGACAGCTGGACCTTCTCGCTTGGCGGCGGCTATTACCAGAACTATCTGCTGAGCAAGAAAAAAGGCGTGGATAACTACTTTGCTGGCGATGCGTGGGGTATTGAGTACCTCGCGGGCTACACCATCCCGGTTGGCAACTACGGCCTGAAAACCTTTATGCCGTATGTGATGGGCGACCGTCTGGAATACGTTAACGATCGCGACTATCAGCGTATCGATAACGGCGTGGGGATCACCTTCCAGCTCGACTACGGTTTCCGCGTGGATTATGAACACGTCTTCACCTCAAGCAGCGATAACCTGGGCGATATGAACCTGGTGCGTCTGCGTTACGACTTCTGATGCTCGCTTTCCCCGGCTTCGGCCGGGGATTGTTTCACTGCCCATGCCTTAAAGCTCGCCTGTCATATACTGCGCCACGCCGTTACCGAAGCTCCAGTCGCCCTTGCTGTTAGTGATAAAGCTGATCATCACGTCGGCCGGTGAAATACCGCAGCTCTCTTGTAGTTCACGACACAGTTCCGCCATAAAAAATTGCTTCTGCTCATCGCTGCGTGGACTGGTAAACACCCGTACCATCACCAGGTTATCGGTGCGCGTCAGCCCCAGGCCGGTATCCTCAAACACCATCTGACAAGGCTTGTTTTCGTGAACAATCTGGTAGCGATCGCGCGCCGGTACTTTAAAAGCGGCCAGCACGGCGCGGTGCGCGGCATCCAGCAGCGTTTTCAGTTCCGATTCCGAGCGACCCTGAATGACGTCAAATTGCAGTAATGGCATGGTTTTCCCCTTAAAATATAGTGTAATGGCACCTGAGCGGCAGAAGTTACTTTAGGGGCATTAGCGCGCGGGAAAAAGCGCTATAGTTGAAATGATTATTTATTATAGTGAACAATGACGATGGCTATAAAAACCGATGCGTTATGGCTACATCTTCACTGGCTAACCGTGCTGGCTGAGCAGGGCAGCTTTACCCGCGCGGCCGAAAGGCTGGAAGTCAGCAAGGCCGCCATGAGCCAGAAAATCAAAGAGCTGGAGCAGCAGGCGGGCGTGCCATTGGTAACCAGAACCACCCGTACCCTGCGGCTGACCAGCGCGGGCGAAAAACTGGTTGAGGAGCTGCGTGCGCCTTTCGCTCAGATAGAACAGAGTTTTTTCAGTGTGCGCGATTCGGCCGGGCCGCTGCGGGGATTGATCCGCGTAACCGCGCCGGTCGCTTTTGCCCGGCAGCAGCTGGTGCCGCATATCACCGCTTTCCTGAAAGAACATCCCCAGGTTCGTGTACAGCTGGAAGTGTCCGATCGGCTGGTTTCTCTGGCCAGTGAAGGGTTCGATCTTGCCATTCGCCACAGCGATACGCTGCCCGATACGCATGTAGCGCTACCGCTATGCGCCACGCGCGCGCTGGTTGTGGCATCACCGGTTTATCTGCGCCAGTACGGCCAGCCGCAAACGCCGCAGGCGCTAAGCGAACATCAGTGCCTCTACTATCCGCGCGGCACGGAAACGCCGCAGTGGACTTTTTGCCGGGAAAACAGCAGCGAAAAAGTCGTGGTTAATGTCAGCGGCCCCTTCGCGACCAATAATAGCGAATCGATAAGGGATGCCGCGCTGGAAGGATTGGGCATCGCGCTGCTGCCTGATTTCAGCGCGCAGGGTGCCCTTGCCGACGGAAGACTGGTCGAGGTTTTGCCGCAGTGGCGAACGCCGGGCGCTTTTGCCGAACATCTTTACGTCGTCCGTCCCTGGGCTGCTCAGGTCCCACGGGCCGTAAGCGGATTCGTACACTGGCTGCGCGACGCTTTCGAGCGCCAAAGCAAAAGCGCCATGGCGCCGTAAGCTACCTTTAAAGCTATTGATCACGAAGATGAAGACACGCAGGGCGGCCGCCCTGAAAGTGATTGCCGCTTTGTCAGCAGGAAGAGGCTGTGAAGCGCTGAGCTATTTTACTCTTCCCTGAACGACAGGAGAAAACGTATGGAAGCCGAGATGCATGGCATCAACGATATTCTTGCGCCCGACCTTAGCGTGATTTTTTGCGGCATTAACCCGGGAAAATCTTCTGCGCATACCGGGTTTCATTTTGCGCATCCCGGAAACCGTTTCTGGAAAACCATCTGGCAGGCGGGTTTCACCGAGCGTCAGCTAAAGCCGGAAGAGGAAAAGCTGCTGCTGACCACGCGCTGCGGTATCACCATGCTGGTGGAAAGGCCCACCCGTGAGGCTACGGAGCTTTCCGCTACGGAGCTACGCGAAGGCGGCAAACTGTTAGTCGATAAGATCATGCGCTATCAGCCCGAGGCGCTGGCGGTATTAGGCAAGCAGGCCTACAGGCAGGCTTTCGGCATCAGTAAGGTGGCATGGGGCAGGCAGCCGCATAAGCTGGGTGAAACGGAAGTCTGGGTGCTACCCAATCCCAGCGGGCTGAACCGTGCTTCGCAAGAGGAGCTGGTGGCGGCCTATAAAGAATTGGTAATGGCTTTAGCTGCTCGTTGAGACGATTTACATCGGCGTTGCAGGAAAATCAGAGCCAGCGCCAGATTTAGTGAATTGCATCAGCGCGGGGAGAGGAAGGGCGTTACACTGCGCGACGGGTGCTCAGGATCTTTTTGTTCCGGGCAGCCGGGACGGAAAGAGAAAAGCCCCACCCGACGTCAGTCAAAGTGAGGCTACTTTCTACATCCCACAATGTAAAGGTAGCCTTTTACCCGCTGTAAAGCAATGGAAAAGGAGGCCTGGGATGGCACAAAAATTGTTCGCGCTCTGTTTAATAGTGGTCTGTGTAACGGTGATAGCCGTTATCTGGATCACGCGCGGCTCGCTCTGCGAGCTGCACGTTAAGCAGGGAGGTACAGAGGTTGTGGCCAGCTTAGCCTGCAACGCCGCAGGGTAGGGCAAACCGCCGGCGGACAGGACGTCTGCCGGCGCATTGTTGGGAGGATCCTTGAGCACCCTTCTTAAGGCACCTTAAAAACGCCTTCATTCAATCCGCTACATATTCCCTGGTACGATCACCACGGTAGACGGCCTTAGGCCCTGCCGTTTTCACGCTTGTTGCAGGAAAATCAGATCCAGTATCAGGTTTAGTAAATTGCGCCAGCGGAGGGAGATAAAGCGCGCTACACTGCGCGACGGGTGCTCAGGATCTTTTTGTTCCGGGCAGCCGGGACGGAAAGAGAAAAGCCCCACCCGACGTCAGTCAAAGTGAGGCTACTTTCTACATCCCACAATGTAAAGGTAGCCTTTTACCCGCTGTAAAGCAATGGAAAAGGAGGCCTGGGATGGCACAAAAATTGTTCGCGCTCTGTTTAATAGTGGTCTGTGTAACGGTGATAGCCGTTATCTGGATCACGCGCGGCTCGCTCTGCGAGCTGCACGTTAAGCAGGGAGGTACAGAGGTTGTGGCCAGCTTAGCCTGCAACGCCGCAGGGTAGGGCAAACCGCCGGTGGACAGGAGGTCCGCCGGCACATTGCTGGGGGGATCCTTGAGCACCCTTCTTCAGATAGAAAAAAGCCCCGGCCTGGGCCGGGGCTTCTTGTCACGCAGGCTGGATTAATCGTCCAGGAAGCTGCGCAGTACTTCGGAGCGGCTTGGATGGCGCAGCTTACGCAGCGCCTTGGCTTCAATCTGACGAATACGCTCACGGGTAACGTCAAACTGCTTGCCGACTTCTTCCAGCGTATGGTCGGTGTTCATATCGATACCAAAACGCATACGCAGCACTTTCGCTTCACGCGCCGTCAGGCCGGCCAGCACGTCGTGAGTCGCTGAACGCAGGCTCTCGGAGGTGGCGGAGTCCAGCGGCAGCTCCAGCGTAGTGTCTTCGATAAAATCGCCCAGATGCGAATCTTCATCATCACCGATCGGCGTCTCCATGGAGATTGGCTCTTTGGCGATCTTCAGCACCTTGCGGATTTTATCTTCCGGCATCAGCATCCGCTCGGCCAGCTCTTCCGGCGTAGGTTCGCGGCCCATTTCCTGCAGCATCTGGCGGGAGATACGGTTGAGCTTGTTGATAGTCTCAATCATATGCACCGGGATACGGATGGTGCGCGCCTGGTCAGCGATAGAGCGGGTGATAGCCTGACGGATCCACCAGGTAGCATAGGTCGAAAACTTATAGCCACGGCGATATTCAAACTTATCTACGGCCTTCATCAGGCCGATGTTGCCTTCCTGGATCAAATCCAGGAACTGCAGGCCGCGGTTGGTGTACTTTTTAGCAATAGAGATAACCAGACGCAGGTTAGCCTCAACCATCTCTTTTTTCGCACGACGCGCTTTCGCTTCGCCGATGGACATCCGGCGGTTGATATCTTTTACCTGTTCAATCGTCAGGCCGGTCTCTTCTTCAATCTGCGCCAGCTTCATCAGGCTGCGCTGAACGTCTTCCGACACGTCCTTGAGCTTCTCGGACCACGGTTTGTTCATTGCCAGCGCGGCGTTGAACCAGGTTTCGCTGGTTTCATTGCCGGTGAACAGCGTGATGAAGTTCTTTTTCGGCATCTTACAGATTTCAACACACAGTTTCATGATGAGGCGTTCCTGAGTACGGACGCGATCCATCATGGTACGCATGTTGTTCACCAGGTAGTCAAACTGCTTCGGCACCAGGCGGAACTGTTTAAAGACGTCGGACAGGTTTTGGATCTCGCTGACGGCGTCGGCATGGCTGCGGCCTTTGGCCTTGATCACCGTACGCGTTTTCTCGTACTGCGTGCGCAGCTCGGTGAATTTCTCACGCGCCAGTTCCGGGTCGATGCTGTTGTCATCGTCAGCGGTGTCGTCGTCGGACTCTTCGTCTTCGTCTTCGTCGTCGTCGCGCTCTTCTTCAGAGAGTTCAGAACCTACATGCGTTGCCGTAGGCGCAATCTCTTCTGCCGCGTTCGGATCGACAAAGCCGGTGATCATATCGGAAAGACGAGCTTCGCCAGCCTCGACGCGATCGTACTGCTCCAGCAGGTAGGTGATAGCCTCCGGGTATTCGGCAACGGAACACTGCACCTGGTTGATGCCGTCTTCGATACGCTTGGCGATGTCGATTTCGCCTTCGCGCGTCAGCAGTTCGACGGTGCCCATTTCGCGCATGTACATACGGACCGGATCGGTAGTCCGCCCGATTTCAGATTCAACGCTGGAGAGTACCTGAGCAGCCGCTTCGGCAGCATCTTCGTCCGTATCGCTGCTGTTTTCATTCAGCATCAGATCGTCGGCATCAGGCGCTTCTTCCACAACCTGTATGCCCATGTCGTTGATCATCTGGATGATGTCTTCGATCTGATCGGAGTCGACGATATCTTCCGGCAGATGGTCATTGACCTCGGCATAGGTCAGATAGCCTTGCTCCTTACCACGGGTGACAAGCAGCTTCAGCTGTGACTGCGGGTTTTGCTCCATAAGACGGTATCCACACTTCTGTTAAATTAGATTGGTGTTGGTCGGCTAAGTTTAAGCAGCCAACAATAACAGTGAGGGCGTTGGTTTATTGCCGCTGCCCATCGTGGCGGCTGCCAGGCTCAACCTGGCGGATAGTCGGCACTTAAGCCGCGGATATGCTGACAGAAGCTTTTTTCCTGCCGGTCTATTGCTGATAGCGTTTAAACCGGCTGCGACGATATGCGCTTCATCATGTTTCCATCGCCGCTGTTAATTCGTTTGTTACTGTTTTTTCAGGGCCTGGCTGAGCGTCCAAAATTCACGACGCTCTTCGGCATTCAGGCCGTGCGTGCGGTCGCGCGCAATTAACTCTTCCAGCCTGCGCTCCAGCGCCGCATCATACATGCTGGCCAGCGAGTCCTTGAACATGGTTTCCACTTCATCCTCAACTATCATGTGGTTCCATGTTGCCAGCGTTTCAAGGCTTTGGCTAAATTTTGTGCCGCGATAAAGTTCCAGTAACTGGCCCGTCGTCAGGCCAGGATGCGCTACGCAAGTACTCACTAACTCTACGAATAGCGGGAACCCGGGAAGCTCCGAATTATTCAGCCCTTCCAACGAAGGGACCATCGTCGCCAGCGCCGGATTCTGGATCAGCAATCCAATCAGTATACGCATGGTTGTGCGTTTTAGCTGGGGCTGCTGGGACTGTTTTGCACTTTCGTGCTGTTTCGTCAGCAGTTTTTCCAGTTGCACATGATCAGGGATCCCTAACTTGTCGCCCAGTACCTGAAGTAAATAAATACGTAACGTTTCGCCGGTAACCTGACTAATTAAGGGCAACGCCAGCGCGGTCAGCTGCGTACGGCCATCAGGCGTACTCAGATCGACCTGCGGCATCAGCGTATCGAACAGGAAAGCGGAGAGCGGCATCGCCTGCTCCATCCGCGCCTCGAACGCGTCTTTTCCCTCTTTCCGCACCAGCGTATCGGGATCTTCGCCGTCCGGCAGAAACATAAAGCGTAGCTGACGTCCGTCATTCATGTAAGGCAATGCGGTTTCCAGCGCACGCCATGCTGCTTCCCGACCCGCTCTGTCGCCGTCGTAGCAGCAAATTACCGTATCGGTCGTGCGAAAAAGCAGTTGGATATGCTCGGGCGTAGTGGAAGTGCCGAGCGATGCAACGGCATAATCAATGCCGAACTGCGCCAGCGCCACCACGTCCATGTAGCCTTCCACCACCAGAAGCTTAGCGGGTTCTGGATGTTTCTTTTGCGCTTCATACAGGCCGTACAGCTGGCGGCCTTTATGGAATATTTCGGTTTCCGGCGAGTTAAGGTATTTAGGGAGTGCATCGCCGACAACGCGGCCGCCAAACCCGATAACACGTCCACGCTTATCGTGGATAGGAAACATAATGCGTTCACGAAAACGATCGTAGCTGCGTCCCTGATCGTTGGTGACCAGCATACCGGCATCGCTCAGAGACTGGCGGTCTTCCTGGCTGCGACCAAAACGTTTTAGCGCGTTATCCCAACCCGCAGGCGCAAAGCCAATCGAAAAATGCCGGATAACATCGTCGCTAAGACCGCGTTTGGTAAGATAATCGCGCGCGCCAGCCGCCTGGTTCTGCGTAAGCGACTGCTGGTAGAAATCATTCAGGCTGCCCATCAGCTGATAAAGACTCTGGCGCTGATGACGCTCTAACTGACTGGGGCCGGAACCGCTCTCATACGGCACTTCGAGGCCGTAAAGCGTTGCCAGTTCTTCAATGCTTTCGACGAACTCCAGCCGATCGTAATTCATTAAGAAATCGATCGCGTTGCCGTGCGCGCCGCAGCCGAAGCAGTGGTAAAACTGTTTTTCACCGTTGACGGTAAAAGAGGGCGTCTTTTCGTTATGAAAGGGACAGCACGCGTGATAGTTCTTGCCCTGCTTCTTTAGCTTTACGCGCGCATCGATAAGATCCACGATGTCCGTGCGAGCCAGCAAGTCATTGATAAATACGCGTGGAATTCGTCCAGCCATAGGCCTATCAGCTCATAAACGAGAACAAGCCGCGCATTCCTTTCGGAAAGCACGGCCTTGTATACTACTACTGGTCTGTGAAGCCTGAGGGCAAGCCCTCAATAATTAGTACAGACGAGTGCGGCGTGCGTTTTCGCGAGCCAGTTTCTTCGCGTGGCGTTTCACAGCAGAAGCTTTAGCGCGCTTACGTTCGGTAGTAGGTTTTTCATAAAACTCACGACGACGAACTTCAGCCAGAACGCCTGCTTTCTCGCAAGAACGCTTGAAGCGACGCAGTGCTACGTCAAATGGCTCGTTTTCACGTACTTTAATTACCGGCATGTAACTCTCACCTCGATAAATTCGGTTTTGTTGCTGACGTCAGTGCCAGCTTGTTTCAAAATGGTGCGGAATTTTACTCCAACACAGGCTGCGTTGTAAAGCACCATAGCATAATGTCTCACCAACAGATGCGCCTGTGCGGCTGCCGGTTTTTTCAGGGCAAGGATTATACCGCACTCGAAGAGGCGAGGCGATGAAATTTTCCTCTTATCGATCATGGCGATCGGTGGATAACACGGAAATTTGCCGCAGCGCGAAGCGGCTTCATGTTACACTGCGCGCCGCAAGAATGAGGTAAATGCCATGCGTGTGCTCGGAATAGAAACTTCCTGCGATGAAACCGGTATCGCGATTTACGACGATAATGCCGGATTGCTCGCTAACCAACTTTACAGCCAGGTCAAACTGCACGCCGACTACGGCGGCGTGGTGCCGGAACTGGCTTCGCGCGATCACGTGCGTAAAACCGTGCCTTTAATTCAGGCTGCCCTAAAAGAGGCGGGCCTGCAGGCGCAAGATATAGATGCCGTAGCCTATACCGCAGGGCCTGGCCTTGTTGGCGCGCTGCTGGTCGGGGCCACCATCGGTCGTTCGCTGGCTTTTGCCTGGAACGTGCCGGCGGTGCCGGTACACCACATGGAAGGGCATTTGCTGGCGCCGATGCTGGAAGACAATCCGCCTGCGTTTCCCTTTGTCGCGCTGCTGGTTTCCGGCGGTCATACGCAGCTGATTAGCGTCACCGGCATCGGTGAATACCAGCTGCTTGGCGAATCCGTGGATGATGCGGCCGGCGAAGCCTTCGATAAAACGGCCAAGCTGCTGGGTCTGGACTATCCGGGCGGGCCGATGCTGTCGAAAATGGCGCAGCAGGGCGTGGAAAAGCGCTTTATCTTTCCGCGTCCTATGACCGACAGGCCTGGGCTGGATTTCAGCTTTTCCGGTTTGAAAACATTCGCAGCGAATACCATTCGTGAAAACGCCGGTGACGATCAGACGCGCGCGGACGTGGCTCGTGCCTTTGAAGATGCCGTTGTCGATACGCTGATCATCAAATGCAAACGCGCGCTGGAGCAAACCGGCTTTACGCGGCTGGTGATTGCAGGCGGCGTCAGCGCTAACCGTACGCTGCGGGCAAGAATGGCCGACGTGATGCGAGCGCGGGGCGGAGAGGTGTTTTACGCCAGGCCGGAGTTCTGCACCGATAACGGCGCGATGATCGCCTACGCGGGTATGGTCAGGCTCAAAGGCGGGACAAGCAGCGACCTGAGCGTTAGCGTCCGTCCGCGCTGGCCGCTGTCGGAGCTTTCACCGCTGGAAAGCCGCTGACATAAAAGCGCCATTGCTCATGGCAATGGCGCGGTCTGTTAGAGACTAGTTGCCCAGCAGGCCATTCAGCCAGCCGCCGATCAGCGGAATACCGGCGATAAGGCTTTCGATCATACCGCCAGCCTGACTACCCAACGTTGAACCGATATCTTTGCCCAAATCGGGATAGAAAGAGCCTATGCTGACCTTACCGATTAGCGGCAGCTCCACGCCTGTATTAGCGACCAGACCGTACAGGCCGTTGCCGACATAGCTACCTATGCTGCTCAGCGCTTCCTGAATATAGCCAGCGCCGCTGACCTGCATCACTTCATGCTGTGTTAATTCTTTCATCACGTTTCCTTGTAATAAAAAATAAACCCGCATCTTATGTGCGGGTTAATAATTTTATTAGATTAACGCGAAGGCCGTAAACCTGTTTTTTTAGAATTAACAGGATATTACATGAATTTATTTGCGCTTTTTCTTCCAGATTTTAGTTTCCTGGCCGCGCCAAAGGCGCTGGATATTGTCGTGATGGCGCAACAGCACCAGACAGGAAAGCATCGCTACCGGAAAAGTCAGCTGCGGTTTAAACCACCAGACATAAAACGGCGCGATCAGCGCGCTGATAATGGCGCCTAACGACGAATAGCCGCTCAGCAGAACGGTCAGCAGCCAGGTGCCGGTCATCAGGCCGGTGAGATCCCAGCCGATCGGCGCGATGGCGCCAAACGCCGTCGCCACGCCTTTACCGCCTTTAAACTGGAAAAAGATCGGATAGATATGACCCAGACAGGCCGCGATAGCGATCAGGCCAAGCCAGAAGGGCGAGAGCCCGAAATGATAAGCCAGCCAGACCGGCAGCATACCTTTCAGGATATCAAACAGCAGGACGAGCAGCGCAGGCGCTTTACCGCCGAGACGCAACACGTTAGTGGCACCGGGATTGCCGGATCCATTCTGTCGCGGGTCGGGTAATCTGAACAGTCGGCATACCAGGATTGCGCTGGAAATAGAACCGCACAGATACGCGAAAATAATCATACCGGGCGCGAATATGCTCATAACACCGTTCCGTCTTCAGGGGGTCGTTTTGTTCTCGTCATCCGTGGATAATACGCATAATCCGTCGGAAGTGGTATCCGGCAACCGTAAAAACAGAGACTCGCATCATGGATATTGTATTTATTGAACAGCTGTCGGTTATCACGACTATTGGCGTTTACGACTGGGAACAGACGATTTCGCAGAAGCTGGTGTTCGATGTCGAAATGGCCTGGGATAACCGCGTCGCGGCGGCCAGCGACGACGTCAACGACTGCCTGAGCTATGCGGACGTTTCCGAAGCGATTATTAACCATGTCGCAGGCGGCCGCTTCGCGCTGGTCGAGCGCGTGGCAGAAGAGGTTGCCACCCTGCTGCTGACGCGTTTCGGGTCGCCGTGGGTGCGGATCAAACTGAGCAAGCCGGGCGCGGTAGCGCAGGCGCTTCAGGTTGGCGTAATCATCGAACGAGGGACTATTCCGAAATAAGCGCAATGTGATTGCCATCACGATGAAACCAAACCACATTATGGGCTGTCTGAGGATTGGCCCGCCTTTCTGCGGGCACAATTTTGGCGGTGGCGTACAGCGACCGCCTTTTTAATGGCTTTGATACGGATAGGGGTAGATTTGATGGCAGATATTCATCAGCTATGGGTGGCAGCAATCCTTGGGATTGTTGAGGGGTTAACGGAGTTTCTCCCCGTCTCTTCCACCGGGCACATGATCATTGTCGGTCATCTGTTGGGCTTTGAAGGTGATAAAGCCGATACGTTTGAAGTAGTTATTCAGCTGGGATCGATCCTGGCGGTGGTAGTGATGTTCTGGCGTCGTCTGTTTGGCCTGATTGGCATCCACTTTGGCAAAGTGCCGCACGAAGGCACAGGCAAAGGGCATCTGACGCTGATCCACATCCTGCTGGGTATGGTGCCGGCCGTGGTGATTGGCCTGATTTTTCACGATAAAATTAAAACGCTTTTCAATCCCATTAACGTGATGTACGCGCTGGTTGTCGGCGGCGTTCTGCTGCTGGCGGCGGAATATCTCAAACCCAAACAGCCTAAAGCCGTAGGGATTGACGATATGACTTACCGTCAGGCCTTTATGATTGGCTGTTTCCAGTGTCTGGCGCTGTGGCCGGGCTTTTCTCGCTCCGGCGCGACCATTTCCGGCGGCATGCTGATGGGCGTGAGTCGTTATGCGGCCTCCGAGTTCTCATTCCTTCTGGCTGTGCCGATGATGATGGGCGCGACGGTGCTGGATCTGTATAAGAGCCTGGGCTTCCTGACGATGGCCGATATGCCGATGTTCGCCGTAGGTTTCCTCACGGCCTTCGTGGTGGCGCTGATTGCTATCAAGGTCTTCCTGAAGCTGATCCAGCGTATCTCCTTCGTTCCTTTCGCTATCTACCGCTTTATTGTGGCCGCTGCGGTCTACATGATTTTCGTCTAGTCAAAAAAAGCCGGACGTTTGTCCGGCTTCTTTTTAAAGCGGCTCTGCCCGCCAGGCTGCCAGTGCGGCAATACGCCTTCGCGTTAGCTCTTCCCTGACCTCCACGCCTTTGTAACCCGCCGCGACCACGTCTTTGGTCGACACGTTCTGCACAATCTCAAACGCCTTGCGCAGATAGTCGCCCTGCGGGTAAGCATTGTTCTCAAATCCGGTGCGGCCGCGCGCGTCCGCTTCGCTGGTCAGCGCAATTTGCTCCACGCGATGGGGCTTGCGCCAGGCGTCAATGCGATCGAAGAGGGCGACCAGCGTTTCCGGACTTTGCCGCTCGACGGTATGCACTAAATCGTGAAATTCCGTCACCAGCAGCGCCAGATCGCGAATGGCGTTCGGCACGCGCAGGCGCTGGCAAAGCTGCTCCACCAGCGGCACGCCCGCCGGGCCGTGACCATGATGGCTCGGCCATTTTTCCGGCGGCGTCAGCGCTTTGCCGACGTCATGAAACAGCGTGGCGAAACGCACGTCTACTTCATCGCTCAGCTCAGCGGCAATCGCCAGCGTCATCAGCGTATGCACGCCGGTATCGATTTCCGGATGCCATTTGGCCGGTGCCGGCACGCCGTAAAGATTGTCCAGCTCGGGAAAAAGCACGGCGAGGGCGCCGCAGTCGCGCAGCACCTGAAAATAGACCTGAGGCATGCGGGTTTCCAGCGCCTTTTCGGTCTCTTTCCAGACGCGCTCGGGCGTCAGCGCGCTCAGTTCGCCGCTTTCCGCCATCGAGCGCATCAACGCCAGCGTTTCCCCGGCGATTACGAAACCAAGGTGAGCAAAGCGCGCGGCAAAGCGCGCCACGCGCAGCACGCGCAGCGGATCTTCATTAAAGGCGGCGGAAACATGGCGTAGCTGACGCTGTTCGATATCGGCACGGCCATTGTAGGGATCGTAATAGCGGCCCTCGTCATCCTGAGCGATGGCGTTAATAGTCAGATCGCGGCGCTGCAAATCCTGCTCCAGCGTCACGTCTGGCGCGGCATAGCAGACAAAACCGGTATAGCCGCTGCCGTTTTTGCGCTCGGTGCGCGCCAGCGCGTATTCCTGCTGCGTGTCAGGATGCAGGAACACGGGAAAATCACGGCCGACCTGCTGAAAGCCGAGCGCCAGCATCTCGGCAGGCGAAGCGCCTACCACCACCCAATCTTTGTCTTTGACCGGCAAATTTAACAGGGCATCGCGTACCGCGCCACCGACAAGATAACTCTTCACTACAGGCTCCCGAACTAAATTTTTCTGGCATCATACGTGAAGTGTAGAAGCTCTCCTACCGTTGTGAAGCGCCTGGCCGGTGGACAAAAAGAGGAGAAGGGCACCGAAAGATGCCCGAAAAAGCGTCAGCTCATCCAGCGATCTTTTTTCTTGCGGCTGGGGATCATATGCGGCAAAAGCAGGCCCAGTAGGAGACCGACACCGGCTACGCCGCCGCCATACATAAACCACTGCATAATGATGGTGCGCTGCTTGTCATCAAGCTGCACGTTAGCGGCGCTGACTTTTTTCTGCGCCACGATTAGCTCGTTTTTCAGTTTCTGATTTTCCGCTTTCAGGCCGTTGATCACGTCATCACTGCCCGCGACTTTCTTCTGCATTTCCGCCGTGCGCTGATTCCAGCTGCCGTCGATATTGGCCAGCTTATCGGTCAAATCCTTTACCTGCTGTTCCAGCTGTGGAACGCGAGTGCGTAGGCTTGGCTGCTGACTCAGCTGCGCCAGCGGGATCCATGACGTCCGGCCGTTAGCATCCCGGATCTGGGCATAATGCGTATCATTGTTGGTCTGTACCAGCGCTACTTCTTCCCCCGCGTTCAGCGTGCCCGTCAGGCGGTAGCTGTCGCTGGGGCCGCTGCGTACCCAGGTGGAAAGTTCGTCTGAAATATAGCGCTTCTCTTCGGCATGAAGCGAGGCGGCAACGCTGAAAGTCAGTAAAGTGAGGCCAAGTAAATGCGTTTTTTTCATTCGGTATCTTTTTTGTGAGTGCGGAAAAAAAAGTAATGGCACAGTCTGGAGATGGCTCGCATAAAGCTGAATGAGAACTATCCTGGACTCGACCTGACGCGCAAAGCGCCAGGAAAAGCGGGACAACCAGGGCGATTGTGCATTACTCTTTTCGTCATCTCTGGCTTGCCCGTTACCCGCGGTTTTCGACTTCGCACTGCATAAAAGCCGAGGCCGCAAGGTATAATCTGGCCTTTGTTGACCGTGCCGCTAATCTGATTAAGAAAATATGACCATAGAAATTGAATTAAAGTTCATTACCACGCCTGAAGGCGCCGAAAAGCTGCCGGCTCGTCTCGCTGCCTGGCCAAACGTGCACAGCGCGCCGCAGAAACTGACCAACATCTATTTTGAAACGCCGGATCGCCAGCTGCGCCGCTGGGATATGGGGCTGCGTATTCGCGGCTTCGGCGACAGCTATGAAATGACGCTGAAAACGGCGGGGAAAACCGTCGGCGGTCTGCATCAGCGCCCGGAATACAATGTAGCGTTGGAAAAGCCCGAGCTGGCCCTCGCGCAGCTGCCGGCGGAAATCTGGCCGCAGGACTGTGATGTAGCGGCGTTACAGGCGCAGCTGCAGCCGCTGTTCAGCACCCACTTCGTGCGGGAAAAGTGGGTGGTTACTTACCTGAACAGCGAGATTGAAGTGGCTTTTGACCACGGCGAAGTGCAGGCGGGCGAGCTAAGCGAGCCGCTGAACGAAATCGAGCTGGAGCTGAAAACCGGCGAGCGTGCCGACCTGATGGCTTTTGCGGCTGAACTGGCGGACATGGGCGGACTGCGTTTGGGCAGCCTGAGCAAAGCCGCGCGCGGTTACGGCCTGGCGCAGGGTCAGAGCCAGCGCGAGCTGCGCCCGTTGCCGATCCTGAAAGTGAAGCCGAAAGCCACGGTTGAAGAGGGGATGCTGGGCGCTTTTACGCTGGCGCTAAGTCAGTGGCAGTATCATGAAGAGCTGTGGCTGCGCGGCACCCCGTCTGCGCTGCGTGGCATCAACGAAGCGCTGGAAACGCTGCGTCAGGCTTTTGCTCTGTTCGGCACGCTGGTGCCGCGTAAGGCCAGCAGCGAACTGCGCCAAAAGCTGAACGAGCTGGAAGAGGCGCTGGCGGAGCAAAAGCCGCAGCCGTCGCTCTGCTTTACGCCGCTCTGGCTACAAACCCAGTTGGCGCTTACTAACTGGATAGCCAGCGAAGGCTGGCGTCCGTTTATCGACAGCAAAACCGACAGCAAGCTGCAAGGCTCCTTCAAGCGCTTCTGCGACATCATGCTGGGCCGCGTCTCGGCCGATCTGAAAGAGACGTTTGCCCACGTGCGTCAGACCAATGAATATCAGGACAAGCTGACCCGTTTGCAGCGTCAACTGCTCGCCGCGCGTCTGCTGGCCGGCGCCTATGACGAAACCGCCGTGGCGGCCTGGCTGGGCGCATGGGAACAGCTGGCCCACGCGATTAAAACGCATCAGGAAGCCTGGCTGGAGTCGTATCGCCATCAGGCGCTGAAGCAGTCGGTTTTCTGGAAAAACGGCGGCGCCTGATTTCGACCGCCCTCACAGGGAGTTACCTATGTCGCCTTTAACTTTACCGCCTCTGCCGCCGCTGCTTGCCGCGCTACCGGTTACCGCTGACGATCCCGCGCTGCGTGCCGCTATGGCCTTCAGCGATTTCATCAGCGAAAACCTGACGCGCTATCCTGAATGGCAGCAGGAACTGCAGCAAAGGGCGCCGGAGCCGGAAGAGTGGCGACATTATGCCGACTGGCTGGCGGAAGAAATGGCGCAGGTCGCGGACGAAGCCGCGCTTATGCGCGAGCTACGCCTGTTTCGTCGCCATATGCTGACGCGTATCGCCTGGATGCAGGCGCTGTCGCTCAGCAGCACGCAGGCAACGTTACGGCAGCTGAGCGTGCTGGCGGAAACGCTGATCGTGGCAGCGCGCGACTGGCTGTGGCAGGCCTGCTGCCGCGAGCTGGGCACGCCGGTTAACGCGCAGGGCGAGCCGCAGCCGCTGCTGATCCTGGGGATGGGCAAGCTCGGCGGTGGCGAGCTGAACTTCTCTTCGGATATCGATTTAATCTTTACCTGGCCGGAAAACGGCGTCACCCAGGGCGGGCGCCGCGAGCTGGATAACGCGCAGTTTTTTACTCGTCTGGGCCAGCGGCTGATCAAAGTGCTCGATCAGCCGACCATCGACGGCTTCGTTTATCGGGTAGATATGCGCCTGCGTCCTTTTGGCGACAGCGGCCCGCTGGTGCTGAGCTTTGCCGCGCTGGAGGATTACTATCAGGAGCAGGGACGCGACTGGGAGCGCTACGCGATGGTGAAAGCGCGGCTGATGGGCGGCGCGGACGATCGCTGGAGCCAGGAGCTGGAGCAGATGCTGCGGCCCTTTGTCTATCGCCGCTATATCGATTTCAGCGTGATCCAGTCGCTGCGCAATATGAAAAGCATGATTGCCAGAGAAGTGCGTCGGCGCGGGCTGAAAGACAATATCAAGCTGGGCGCGGGCGGCATCCGCGAAACGGAATTTATCGTGCAGGTTTTTCAGCTGATCCGTGGCGGACGTGAGCGCTCGCTACAGCTGCGGGCCTTTTTACCCACGCTTCAGGCCATCAGCGATCTGCATCTGCTGCCCGCAGAGCAGGCGCTACGGCTACAGGAAGCGTACCTGTTTTTACGCCGCCTGGAGAATCTGCTGCAAAGCATCAATGACGAACAGACGCAAACGCTGCCCTCGGACGATCTTAATCGTGCACGGCTGGCGTGGGCGATGGGCACCACGGGCTGGGCGGAGATGTACGGCCAGCTGGAACAGCATATGGCCGCCGTACGCGCTATTTTCGACGAGCTAATCGGCGATGACGCGCCGGAGGCGGGCGACAGCAAAGACACGGACGACTATGGCATCCTGTGGCAGGATCGCCTGGAGGAACCGGAGCTGGCGGCGCTGGTGCCTCATCTTACCGCCGAAGCGCAGCAGCGGCTGCTGCGCGCGATCGGCGATTTTCGCCAGGACGTGGATAAACGCACCATTGGCCCGCGTGGTCGCCAGGCGCTGGATCTGCTGATGCCGGGCCTGCTGGCCGAGGTTTGCCCGCGTGAAGATGCCGACGTCACGCTCGGTCGTCTGACGCCGCTGCTGCTGGGCATAGTGACGCGCACTACCTACCTGGAGCTGCTGACGGAATATCCGGGCGCGCTTAAGCATCTGATCCGGCTCTGTGCGGCCTCGCCGATGGTGGCCGATCAGCTGGCGCGCTATCCGCTGCTGCTGGACGAGCTGCTGGATCCCGCCACGCTTTACCAGCCCACGGCCACGGATGCCTATCGCGACGAGCTGCGGCAGTATCTGTTGCGCATCCCGGAAGAGGACGAAGAGCAGCAGCTGGAAGCGCTGCGTCAGTTCAAGCAGGCGCAGCATTTGCGCATCGCCGCGGCCGATATTGCGGGCACGCTGCCGGTTATGAAGGTCAGCGATCATCTTACCTGGCTGGCGGAAGCCATTGTGGAGCAGGTGGTGCAGCAGGCCTGGCAGATGATGGTGCAGCGCTACGGGCGGCCTTCGCACCTTAACGAGCCGCAGGCGCGCGGCTTCGCGGTCATCGGCTACGGCAAGCTGGGCGGCTGGGAGCTGGGCTACAGTTCGGATCTTGACCTGGTGTTCCTGCACGACTGTCCGGCAGAAGCGGTGACGGACGGCGAGCGCAGCATTGATGGCCGCCAGTTTTATCTGCGGCTTGCGCAGCGCATCATGCACCTGTTCAGCACCCGCACGTCGTCCGGCATTTTATACGAGGTGGACGCCAGGCTGCGTCCTTCCGGCGCGGCGGGCATGCTGGTCAGCACCTTCGCGGCTTTTGATGATTATCAGCGTCATGAAGCCTGGACCTGGGAACATCAGGCGCTGGTACGGGCGCGCATCGTTTTTGGCGACGCGGCGTTAAGCCAGCGCTTTACCGGGATCCGCCGGGGCATTCTGTGTTTACCGCGCGAGCCGGAAAAGCTGAAAACGGAAGTCCGGGAAATGCGCGAGAAGATGCGCGCGCATCTGGGCAACCGACAAAAAGGGCGTTGGGATATCAAAGCGGATCGCGGCGGCATTACCGATATTGAATTCATTACGCAATATCTGGTCTTACGCTATGCCGCGACGGAGCCAGAGCTGACGAGCTGGTCGGATAACGTACGCATCCTGGCGCTGTTGGCGCGCCACGACAGAATGAGCGAGGAAGAGGCGCATTCGCTGACCCACGCTTACGTTACGCTGCGTAACGAGCTGCACAGGCTGGCGCTCCAGGCTTTACCGGGCCAGCTTGCGCCGGAGGCGTTCAGCGCGGAGCAATCCGTGGTCAACGCCAGCTGGCAGCGCTGGCTGGAGGCGTGATCGTGGCGCAATGGGCGCAATTGACGGCATGTGCTATCATCGCGCGCACTATTTTTTGACTGACTGCAGCCTGGAGTATCTGGAATGAAAATGACGCTGCCCGATTTTAACCGTGCGGGTGTTCTGGTTGTTGGCGACGTGATGCTGGATCGCTACTGGTATGGCCCAACCAGCCGTATTTCCCCTGAAGCGCCGGTGCCGGTGGTTAAGGTGGACAACGTAGAGGAGCGTCCCGGCGGGGCGGCCAACGTGGCGATGAATATCGCTTCGCTCGGCGCCAGTTCCCGTCTGGTCGGCCTGACCGGCGTGGATGATGCGGCGCGCGCGCTGAACGACGCGCTCACCGGCGTTAACGTGCAGTGTGATTTTGTTACCGTCGCCACGCATCCTACCATCACCAAGCTGCGCGTGCTGTCGCGCAACCAGCAGCTGATCCGTCTGGATTTTGAAGAAGGTTTCGGGGGGATCGACGTTGAGCCGCTGCATCAGCGGATCCGCGAGGCGCTGCCGTCCGCAGGCGCGCTGGTGCTTTCGGATTACGCCAAAGGCGCGCTGGACAGCGTGGAAAGCATTATCGCCATCGCCCGCGAGGCGAAGGTACCGGTGCTGGTCGATCCGAAAGGGACCGATTTCGAGCGCTATCGCGGTGCGACCATCCTGACGCCAAACCTTTCCGAATTTGAAGCCGTCGTCGGCAAGTGCAAAGACGAAGCGGAGATTGTCGAGCGCGGCATGGCGCTGATGCAGCAGTTCGAGCTGTCGGCGCTGCTGGTGACGCGTTCTGAAAACGGCATGACGCTGTTGCAGCCGGGCAAAGAGCCGGTGCATCTGCCAACCCAGGCGCAGGAAGTCTATGACGTGACCGGCGCGGGCGATACGGTGATCGGCGTACTGGCCGCCGCGCTGGCCGCAGGCAATACGCTGGAAGAGAGCTGCTTCCTGGCTAACGCCGCCGCAGGCGTGGTGGTGGGCAAGCTGGGAACGTCAACGGTTTCGCCAGTCGAGCTGGAAAACGCCATTCGCGCACGGCCCGAGGCCGGTTTCGGCGTGATGAGCGAGGCGCAGCTGAAAGAGGCGGTGGCGCTGGCGCGTCGTCGCGGCGAGAAAGTGGTGATGACCAACGGCTGCTTCGATATTCTTCATGCCGGCCACGTCTCCTATCTGGCCAACGCGCGCAAGCTGGGCGATCGCCTGATCGTCGCGGTCAACAGCGATGCATCCACTAAACGGCTGAAAGGCGAGAGTCGTCCGGTCAATCCGCTGGAAAACCGGATGATCGTGCTGGGCGCGCTGGAAGCGGTCGACTGGGTGGTGGCCTTTGAAGAAGATACGCCGCAGCGGGTTATTGCCGATATCCTGCCTGATCTGCTGGTAAAAGGCGGCGATTACAAGCCGGAAGAGATTGCGGGCAGCAAAGAGGTGTGGGCAAACGGCGGCGAAGTGCGCGTGCTGAACTTTGAAGATGGGATCTCCACCAGCAATATCATCAAGGCCATTCAGGCGAAAAGCTGATGAGGACGCGGGCAAAAAAGGCCCGCCCTTAAACGACAAAAGGCGCCGGTTGAACACGGCGCCTTTTTTAAACGGTTTCGCCTTCGGCGTTACTGCATATCTTCCGTTTTCAGCACTTCTTTCGGCATATCCGCTTTCGGCGCATCCACGCCACGGCTTTCCAGCTCGGCGATACGGGCTTCCAGCGCGGCCAGCTTTTCACGGGTACGCAGCAGCACCTGCGTCTGCACGTCAAATTCTTCGCGGTTAACCAGGTCCAGCCGGGTCAGCTGTGACTGCAGGGTCTGGCGGATTTTCTTTTCGACATCATCGCCAAACTCACGGATCCCTTTTGGCATAGAGTCATGAACCTGACGAGCAAGTTGTTCAATTTTTTTCGGGTCAATCATGGCGGCTTCCTGATAGCGGCAAAGTTTCGTTAAGTGTAATGCCATAACCACAAAGGTTAAACCCAAAAACGTGAAAGCGGCAAAATGGCTAACGATTTGCTTATTTTGTTCGTTGCCCTGCTTTTTTTTCGGCGCTATAGTAATCAGGCTTATTCTCAGGGCGGGGCGAAATTCCCCACCGGCGGTAAATCGGCTACGGCTGAAAGCCCGCGAGCGCTTCAGATCTTCCTGGTCTGAAGGTCAGCAGATCCGGTGTAATTCCGGGGCCGACGGTTAAAGTCCGGATGGGAGAGAGTAACGTATCCTGTCGGGTCTACGCCCGCCACGCCGTTATTTTTTGTCGCTGCAAGACACTCCTAAGCTCGCCCTGGTTCTGGTAACCCATATTACACAAAGGATTATTTACCATGAATCAGACGCTTCTTTCTGAATTTGGCACGCCTGAACAGCGTGTGGAACGCGCTATCGACGCGCTGCGCAATGGCCGTGGCGTCATGGTGCTGGATGATGAAGATCGTGAAAACGAAGGCGATATGATTTTCGCCGCAGAAACCATGACCGTCGAACAAATGGCGCTGACCATTCGTCACGGCAGCGGCATTGTCTGCCTGTGCCTGAACGAAGAACGTCTCCGCCAGCTGGAACTGCCGATGATGGTAGAGAACAACACCAGCTCTTTTGGCACCGGCTTTACCGTTACCATTGAGGCGGCGAAAGGCGTGACCACCGGTGTTTCCGCTGCGGATCGCATCACCACCATTCGTGCGGCCGTGGCCGATAATGCTAAACCAAGCGATCTGCACCGCCCGGGCCACGTGTTTCCTCTCCGCGCTCGTGAAGGCGGCGTGCTGACGCGCGGCGGCCATACCGAAGCCTCTATTGATTTAGTGACGCTGGCCGGTTTCAAACCTGCAGGCGTACTGTGCGAGCTGACCAACGACGACGGCACGATGGCCCATGCGCCTGAAGCCATCGCCTTTGCGAAACAGCACGCGATGCCGGTGGTGACCATTGAAGATCTGGTCGCTTACCGCCGCAGCCGTGAAACGCGTCAGGCAAGCTAAGCGCATTGCCGCGCTTCTGTACGCATAGCTAACGTCGTGCAGGCGCGCGGCGCGAGAGTTTTCGCGCTGCGGTTTTTTGCGCATCCGCTTCTCCGTTCCACTGGCCTGACAGCGCCCGCCTGGCCCGATAGCGTCTGCTTTTGGCATAACTGGCCCAATGGGCGCTGGTTTCCACGTGAGGCAAAATTTGCCTCACCGTTCGTCTTTAGCTCAGGCCGGCGCTTTCCAACAGTGTCAGGCTCAGCCCCATTACCGTCATACCGCAGAGTACGCCATAGCTGGGATTCACATCCGGCGCGATATCGCGCGCCAGCGGCATCAGCTCGTCAACGGACAGCGCCACCATGATCCCGGCGACGGCGGCCATAACCGCGCCCATTACCAGCGGTGACAGCCATGGCCCCATCAGCATGAAAGCTATAAGGCCGCCGGCGATCTCTGCCATGCCGGAAATCCCTGCCCAGAACAGCGCCTTCTTTTTCGATCCTGTTGCGGCGTACATCGGCCCGGCGACGGCCAGCCCTTCGGGAATATTATGAATGGCTACCGCCAGCGCAATGCCCATCCCCAGCTCCAGATCGCTGCTGGCGGTCACAAAGGTTGCGATACCTTCCGGGAAATTGTGCAGGCTGATGCCAAGCGTCAGCAGCAGCGCGGTACGACGTAGATTCTGCGGCGATTTACCGCCCATCAGATCCTGGGGATGGTGGTGCGGCAACAGCTTGTCCAGCGCAAAATAACCGAGCAGGCCGACGATAAACATGCCATAGCCCAACAGCGGCGACATCCCCTCCGCCTTCAGCGCGGCGGGCAGCATCTCCATCAGCGAAATCAACAGCATAATACCGGCGGCAAAGCCCAGCGCAAAAGCCAGCGCTCGCGCCGACGGCTTTTGGCCGATAACGCCCAGGAAGGCCCCGATAAAAGTGGCGCCGCCGGCCAGCAGAGTCAGCAGTAAAGGTATGGACACAAACGTCTCTCCTGTTCCCGAAAAAGTATAGCCTTTGCTATACATTAGCAGAGAAAAAGTACGCGTAACGTCAGGAAATGTCATTTCCGATCCATCAAAATTCCTGACGATCTTCATCATGCTTATCCGGCTTTCCCGGCGCTAAAAAGAGCGTAACGTATTCGTTATCGCTTTAATGTCCGGAGAGAGTTATGAAATCACTGATGCCCGCGCTTTTTCTGGGCCACGGCAGCCCGATGAACGTGCTGGAAGAAAATGCCTATACGCAAAGCTGGCGCGAGCTGGGGCAGAACTTGCCGCGTCCGAAGGGAATTATTGCTGTCTCCGCCCATTGGTATACGCGCGGAACGGCGGTGACCGCGATGGAAAAGCCGCGCACCATCCACGATTTTGGCGGTTTCCCGCAGGCGCTGTTTGATACCCGTTACCCTGCGCCCGGTTCGCCTGCGCTGGCGAAAGAAATAGCGGACGCGCTGGCACCGGTCGAGGTGGTGCAGGATCAGGCGTGGGGGCTGGATCACGGCGCCTGGGGCGTGCTGATAAAAATGTATCCGCAGGCCGATATCCCGGTGGTGCAGCTTAGCGTGGACGGCACCAAACCCGCCGCTTACCACTTTGCGCTGGGCCGTAGGCTGACCGCGCTGCGCGAACGCGGCTATATGATTGTCGCCAGCGGCAACGTGGTGCATAACCTGCGGATGGCAAGCCGGGACGACAGTGCGAAACCGCACGGCTGGGCTGTCTCATTTAATCACTACGTGCGTGAGCATCTGGCGTGGGAAGGGCCAGTGGAAGATCATCCACTGGTTAATTTTATGCAGCATGAGGGTGCGGCGCTTGCTAACCCAACGCCGGAGCATTATCTGCCGCTGCTTTACGTTCTGGGCGCGCGGGAGCCGGGCGAAACCATTTCCGTGCCCGCAGACGGGCTGGAAATGGCAGCAATCAGTATGCTTTCGGTACGGGTAGGATAAGATCCGCCAGAACCTATTCGATAAAGGTATGCGGGTAGAATCGGGAGAGATCCTGGGTGATCAGGTCACGATCTTCGCGCAGGCCAATACCGGCTGGCCGATCGTCAATCAGCCAGCTGCCGATCAGCGTATAGCTGTCGCCAAACTTCGGCAGCGGATGGAACTGCTGCACGATCATGCCTTCTTCGCCATAAGGGCCGTCCACGCGGGCAATCTCTTTGCCGTTTTCCACGATGCGGATGTTAGCGCCCTCGCGTGAAAACAGCGGTTTGACCACATATTTATCCATCGCCGGCACGTTATCTTCTGCAAAATAAGCGGGCAGCAGATTAGGATGATTGGGAAACATTTTCCACAGCATCGGCAGCAGCGCCTTATTGGAAATAATGCTTTTCCACGCCGGCTCCAGCCAGCGCACGCCGGCATCGGCCAGCTTGGTGGAAAACGTCTCGCGCAGCATGAACTCCCAGGGATAAAGCTTGAAAAGGTTGCCGATTACCTGGTCATGCACGTCGGTAAACTGGCCTTTTTCGCCCAGGCCGATTTCGTCGATATAGAGGAACTCGCTTGGTAGCCCTGCCTCCGTCGCGCAATCCTGAAGATACTGCACAGTGCCGCGATCTTCATCCGTATCGCGGCAGCAGGCAAAGTGCAGCCAGCTAAAGCCGTGCTGCTGATGCAGCGCCGCAAAGCGGTCGATCAGCTTCTCCTGCAGGCTGTTGAACTGATCGCTACCGGCCGGCAAATTGCCCGCGCTAAGCTGATCTTCCAGCCAGATCCACTGAAAGAAAGCGGCTTCGTACAAGGAGGTCGGCGTGTCGGCGTTGTTTTCCAGCAGTTTGGCATCCGTCTGCCCATCCCAGGCCAGATCCAGCCGGGAGTAGAGCGAAGGCTGGCTGGTCTTCCACGAGGTGCGAACAAAATCCCAGGTATGTTTCGGGATGCGGAATTTCGCCAGCAGCTCCTCGCTGTTGACCACTTTGTCCACCACCTGCAGGCACATCTGATGCAGCTCGCCGGTTACCGCCTCCAGCTTCTCGATTTGTGCCAGCGTAAACTGATAATAAGCGTCCTCGCACCAGTAAGGCTCGCCGTGCATGGTGTGGAAGCGAAAGCCATATTCGGTGGCTTTTTCACGCCAGTTGGGACGTTCTGCAATCGCCAGACGCTGCACGCTTAACCTCCGAAAGACCGGCTGGAGCCGGACGTTGCGCTGCTGCGCTGCATAGTGGACTGCTTCGCCACGCTTTCGCCAAAGCCGCCGCGCGTCACGGTGCTGGTGGTGGCCGGTTTCGGCGCCAGCGCGGTTTTCGGCACGGTCATGGTGCGGCCCGGCGTCGCGGTGCCAAAGCTTTTTCCGCTGGCGTCAACAAACTGGCCTCTGGCCGGGCTGTTTGGCGAGCGCGAGGTAAACAGCGGCTGCTGGGCAAAGCCTGCGCCCCCGCCCATCAGGCGACCCATCATATAACCGGCCATCAGCGGCATCCAGAAGCTGCCGCTCTGCTGGGATTCGGCGTTGGTGGTGCCGACGCCGGCCTGCGCGGGCGCCTGCTGGCACTGGCCTTCGCCGAACTCCGCCACGCAGTCTTCACGAGTCGCGTATTTCGGCGCGGTTTTTTCCGCCTCTTTTTTGGCGTTGTTGTAGGCCGTGGTGCACTGTTCGCTTTTGCCAGGATTGGCGCTGGAGCAGTCGTCCGCATTTTGATAAAGCGAGACGGTTTCGTCCGATTGTTCGCAACCGGCCAGCATAAATACGGCGGTTACCGCCAGCGCTACCGGAGTGAGGTGGCGTGCGCTCCAGCTTTTGCGAAAGGAGGCATGATTAATTTTTTTTGTCCGTTTCATGACATTCTGTCCTGAGCCCAAAGGTAATGCTTAGAATAGGGGAACGGCGGTGGAAATTGAAGCAACGAGCGGCAATGTGAAGGGGATCTTTACTTAGCTATACGTTTGAAAGTAAAAGGGGCAGCCAGGCTGCCCCAAAATGCTTAATGGCGGAACGGATTACCGCTGGCTGGCGCGGAAGCCTGAGCCGCCGCCGGTGCCGCAGCACGCTGCACGGCAGGCGAGGCCGCCGTTTGCGCGCCGTTTGCCGCTGCATCCTGCTGGGTGTTTTCCGGCGCTACCGCTTCTGGTGAAGTTGGGACTTCTTTACCCAGGCGGCTGTTCAGCATCTGCAGATCCTGCTCGTTCAGCGTACCCAGAGCCGATTTAATATTCAGCTCGTTGATCATGTAGCTGTAGCGCGCGTTGGAAAGCTGCTGCTTGGCGTTATATAATGTGGTGGTCGCATCCAGCACGTCAACGATGGTGCGCGTACCTACCTGATAACCCGCTTCCATTGCATCCAGCGAGCTTTGCGCCGAAACCACGGCCTGCTTGTAAGCATTGATGCTGCTGATGGACGCATTCACGTTGTTAAAGGATGAACGCACGGTCTGTACCGCGGTACGGTGTGCGCTTTCGAGCTGCTCGCTGGCGGAAACAAAAGCGTACTGCGACTGTTTCACCTGCGAAGTGACCGAGCCGCCGCTATACAACGGCAGCGTGAAGCTCAGGCCCACCTGGTTGTTGCCGCTGATGCTGTCCTGATAGGCTGCGCTGTTGGCGCGGCTGCCGCCATATTTGTTGTTCGACAGGCCGCTTTGCGCAGTCAGATCCAGCGTTGGCATATGGCCGGTTTCCGACAGGCGGATCTGCTCGCGCGCCAGATCCTGGTTCAGACGAGCGGAAAGCAGGCTAAGGTTGCGGCTTTCGGCTTCCTTCAGCAGCGCGTTGACCGGCTGCGGTTTTTCCGTCTGGAAGCTGTCGACGTTCAGCGAAGCCAGGCTCAGATAGTAGTTGCCCGTGACCTGACGCAGCGTTTCCAGATTATTATCCAGATTGTTGCGGGCCGTCACTTCGTTGGCCAGCACGCTGTCGTACTGCGCACGGGCGTTTTGCACATCCGTAATCGCCACCAGGCCAACGTTGAAACGCTGCGTGGTTTGATCCAACTGACGGTAGATCGACTGTTTCTGCGCTTCGGTATAAGAAAGCGTGTCGATGGCGTTTAATACGTTAAAATAAGCGGTAGCGGTGTTGAGGATCAGATTCTGCTGTGCGACCTGGTAGGTAACATCCTGTACGCCTGCCGTTTTTTCCTGCAGCGTCAGCGCGCGCCATTTCGACATATCGAAAATGGTTTGCGTCAGCTGCAGCGTGCCGCTGGTCGTGGTGCTGTGCAGACCGCTGCTGTCGCGATAGCCGTTGCTGTAGGTATAATCCGCACCCAAACCTAACTGAGGCAGTAAAGGGCTGCGCGCTTCGTTGATTTTCTCAAACGCGGCATCGCGATCGGCTGCAGAACTGCGAAGATCGGGGTTAGACAACCGGGCCTGCTGGTAGATCTGCAACAGGTTTTCCGCCTGGCTGGCGACGCTGAAGCCGCCCAGGCCCAGGCCGATAAGTAAAGGGAGCAGTTTCTTCATTTGCATTCCTTGTTATGCAGCAATATTGCTATGGTAGCGCTGTCGTAAGCCAAAAAAATTATCGCCGATTCTACCAGAGTAAATGAAAGAGATAAGTTGGCTGAAAGTGCCATGTTGCCACAATTTACTCAATTTAATCATTAAGAACTACACTCTGGGCGGATTTCAGCACTCTTTTCCCGCTTTCGCCACCACCCTTACAGGAGCGTAAACCGTGAGCAGCGACAAAAAATACCCGGTGACTTTCACAAAAAACGATGTAGAAATTATTGCACGTGAGCCGTGTTATAAAGGTTTTTTTTCACTCACTCGTTATCGCTTTCGCCATCGGCTGTTTAACGGCGGCATGAGTAAAGAAGTCACCAGAGAGGTTTTTGAGCGCGGCCATGCCGCCGTCCTGCTGCCTTACGATCCGGTGAGCGATCGGGTGGTATTGATTGAACAAATCCGCATTCCCGCTTTTGACAGCAGCCCGACGCCCTGGCTGTTAGAATTGGTGGCCGGTATTATAGAGCCGGGCGAAACGCCGGAAGACGTTGTCCGGCGCGAAGCGGTAGAAGAAGCCGGGATCAAACCCGCCCGCGTGAAGCCGGTGCTTAGCTACTTAGCCAGCCCCGGCGGCACCAGCGAGCGGCTGGAGATTCTGGTAGGCGAAGTGGATGCCAGCGTGGCGCAGGGAAACCACGGTCTGGAGGAAGAGAATGAGGATATTCTTGTGCATGTGGTCAGCCGCGAACAGGCTTACCGCTGGGTGGAAGAGGGGAAAATAGACAACGCGGCCTCCGTCATCGCTTTGCAATGGCTGGAGCTGCATCATAAAAAACTAAGAGACGAGTGGAAAAACGAATGATAAAGCGCTACGTGCCTGATTTCCCTGAAATGATGCGGCTGTGCGAAACCAATTTCGCGCAGCTGCGTCGGCTGCTGCCGAAAGAAGATCGGGCGGGCGAGTCAGTCACCTGGCAGGTCAACGATGCAAGTTATACGGTGACTATCCAGGAATCGACGCGTTACACTACGCTGGTGGAAATCAAACAGACCGCGCCCGCCGTCAGTTACTGGAGCCTGCCCGCCATGTCCGTGCGGCTCTACCATGACGCAATGGTGGCGGAAGTGTGTTCGACACAGCAGATCTATCGCTTCAAAGCGCGCTATGATTATCCGAATAAAAAGCTGCATCAGCGTGACGAAAAGCATCAGATAAACCAGTTTCTTGCAGACTGGCTGCGCTACTGTTTAGCGCATGGCGCAATGGCCGTTCCGGTGTGGTGAGCCTCTGCCGCGACGGCATTAACCCTAAGGATTGTGATTGGATAGCCTGTTAAAACTTCCTGTGGCGAATGGTCGGGCAAGGGTATTACAGATAACGGACACCCATCTTTTCGCCGGTAAACATGAAACGCTGCTGGGCGTGAACACCTGGGCCAGTTTCGATGCGGTGCTGCAGGCGATTTCCGCCTGTGAAGAGCCGTTCGATCTGATCGTCGCGACCGGCGATCTGGCGCAGGATCACAGCGTGGAAGCCTATCAGCATTTCGCTGAGGGCATCGCGCGTCTGCCCGCGCCATGCGTCTGGCTGCCGGGCAACCACGATTTTCAGCCTGCGATGTTCAACACACTGGCCGAAGCGAAAATCGCTGACGAAAAGCATGTGCTGCTGGGCGAGGAGTGGCAGATCGTGTTGCTGGACAGCCAGGTTTTCGGCGTGCCGCACGGCGAGCTGAGTGACTATCAGCTGGAATGGCTGGACAAAGCGCTGGCGAAGGCGCCGGAGCGCCATACGCTGGTGCTGCTGCATCACCATCCGCTGCCGTCGGGCTGCACCTGGCTCGATCAGCACAGCCTGCGCAATTCGCATATGCTGGAGGCCGTGCTGCAGCGCTATCCGCTGGCGTCGACGCTGCTCTGCGGGCATATTCATCAGGATCTGGATTTGAACTGGAACGGACGCCGCCTGCTGGCGACGCCGTCGACCTGCGTGCAGTTCCGACCGCACTGCACCAACTTTACTATCGATTCCGAAGCGCCGGGCTGGCGCTGGCTGGATCTGTATGCGGATGGCCGGGTGGAAACCCGCATTGAGCGCCTGACGACGCGCGCCTTCAGCCCCGATCCCGACTCCGAAGGATACTGAGATGGCCACGCTGATCTACCTGCACGGTTTCAACAGCTCGCCGCAGTCGGCTAAAGCGACGCAGTTCCGGCAGTGGCTGGCCACGCGGCATCCGGAAATCCAGGTTATTGTGCCGCAGCTGCCGCCTTACCCGGCGGACGCGGCGCTGATGCTGGAAAGCCTGATCATGGGATTATCGGGCGAAGCCGTGGGGATCGTCGGCTCGTCGCTGGGCGGCTACTATGCGACGTGGCTCTCGCAATGCTTCATGCTGCCAGCGGTGGTGGTCAATCCTGCGGTGCGGCCTTTTGAGCTGTTGGTGGATTATTTGGGTCTGAATCAGAACCCGTACACCGGGCAGCAATATGTGTTAGAGTCACGCCACATTTACGATCTGAAAGTGATGCAGATTGACCCGTTAGAGTCGCCGGATTTGCTCTGGCTGCTGCAGCAAACGGGCGATGAAGTGCTCGATTACCGCCAGGCTGTAGGCTACTACAGCGCCTGCCGTCAGACGGTTGAAGAGGGCGGAAATCATGCTTTTATCGGATTCGAACGCCATTTCTCCCCGATCCTGGACTTTTTAGGCCTCGCTGCCTGAAGCGGGACGTGGGGCTCACTCATTTACAGCCATCAAGATTGATACAATGACTCAGTCCAGCTATAACGCTGATTCCATTGAGGTACTCAGCGGCCTTGAACCCGTTCGCCGCCGTCCGGGCATGTATACCGATACGTCGCGTCCTAACCATTTAGGTCAGGAAGTGATCGACAACAGCGTGGATGAAGCGCTGGCGGGCCATGCCAAACGCGTCGAAGTGATCCTGCACGCCGATCAGTCGCTGGAAGTGATTGACGACGGTCGCGGTATGCCGGTCGATATCCATCCCGAAGAAGGCGTACCGGCCGTTGAACTGATCTTCTGTCGCCTGCATGCGGGCGGCAAATTTTCTAACAAGAACTACCAGTTTTCCGGCGGCCTGCACGGCGTGGGCATCTCGGTGGTAAACGCGCTGTCGACGCGCGTGGAAGTCACCGTGCGCCGTAATGCCGAAGTGTATGAAATGGCGTTTGAAAACGGCGACAAAGTGCAGGATCTGCACGTCACCGGCACGGTCGGCAAACGCAACACCGGTACGCGCGTACGCTTCTGGCCGGACCCGTCGTTCTTCGACAGCCCGCGCTTTTCGGTATCGCGCCTCAGCCATCTGCTGAAGGCGAAAGCGGTGCTTTGTCCGGGCGTGGAAATCGTCTTTAAAGACAAAGTGAACAATACCGAGCAAAGTTGGTGCTACGCCGACGGCCTGACGGACTATCTGGCGGAAGCGGTTAACGGCCTGCCGACGCTGCCGGAAAAACCTTTTGTCGGCTCTTTTGCCGGCGATATCGAAGCGGTGGACTGGGCGCTGCTGTGGCTGCCGGAAGGCGGCGAGCTGCTGACGGAAAGCTACGTCAACCTGATCCCGACCATGCAGGGCGGCACGCACGTCAACGGCCTGCGTCAGGGCCTGCTGGATGCGATGCGCGAGTTCTGCGAATACCGCAATATTCTGCCGCGCGGCGTGAAGCTGTCGGCGGAAGATATCTGGGATCGCTGCGCCTACGTGCTGTCGGTGAAAATGCAGGATCCGCAGTTTGCCGGTCAGACCAAAGAGCGACTCTCTTCCCGCCAGTGCGCGGCCTTCGTCTCTGGCGTGGTGAAAGATGCCTTCAGCCTGTGGCTGAACCAGAACGTGCAGGCGGCGGAAATGCTGGCCGAGCTGGCGATTTCCAGCGCCCAGCGCCGGATGCGTGCGGCGAAAAAGGTGGTGCGTAAAAAGCTCACCAGCGGCCCGGCGCTGCCCGGCAAGCTGGCGGACTGTAGCGCGCAGGATCTGAACCGCACGGAACTCTTCCTGGTGGAAGGGGACTCCGCAGGCGGATCGGCCAAGCAGGCGCGCGATCGTGAATACCAGGCGATCATGCCGCTGAAAGGCAAGATCCTCAACACCTGGGAAGTCTCTTCGGACGAGGTGCTGGCATCGCAGGAAGTACATGATATTTCCGTCGCTATCGGTATCGATCCCGACAGCGAAGATATGAGCCAGCTGCGCTACGGCAAAGTCTGTATCCTGGCCGATGCGGACTCCGACGGTCTGCATATCGCTACGCTGCTTTGTGCGCTTTTCGTGAAGCACTTCCGCACGCTGGTGAAAAACGGGCACGTCTACGTGGCGATGCCGCCGCTTTACCGCATCGATTTGGGTAAAGAGGTTTACTACGCGCTGGATGAGGAAGAGAAAGCGGGCATTCTGGATCAGCTGAAGCGTAAAAAGGGCAAGCCGGGCGTGCAGCGCTTTAAAGGCCTGGGCGAGATGAACCCGCTACAGCTGCGTGAAACCACGCTGGATCCCAATACCCGTCGCCTGGTGCAGCTGACCATTGACGACGACGACGTGGAACAGACGCTGGCGGTGATGGATATGCTGCTGGCGAAGAAACGCTCGGAAGATCGCCGCAACTGGCTGCAGGAAAAAGGCCATATGGCGGAAATCGAGGTTTAATCCTGCCTGAACTCGGCCCCGAAGCGCAACGCTTCGGGGCTTTCCGTTACCCTTCCAGCCAGCTTGTAATCTGCGTAACCATCGCCGCCGTCGAAATACCGTAGCGATCGTGCAGCGTCGGCAGCGCGCCCGCCGCCAGAAAAGCGTCCGGCAGGGCAATCTGTCTGAATTGCGGCGTCACGCCGTGCCGCATCAGCGTCGCCGCTATCGCTTCGCCCAGCCCGCCGGTAATGGAGTGGTTTTCCGCCGTGATCACCAGCCGGTTCTCGTTCACCGCTTCGCCCGCCTCGCGCAGGATGGTGGCCTCGTCCAGCGGCTTGATCATCGGCGAATGCACCACGCCAACCTCGATGCCTCTTTTCTCCAGCGCTTCTGCGGCTTCCAGCGCGCGCATGGTCATCAGCCCGCTGCTGATAATCACCGCATGTTTGCCGCTGCGCAGCCGTTGCGCCTTGCCGTGGCGATACTGATAGCCATATTTATCCAGCACCAGCGGCACTTTGCCGCGCAGCAGGCGCATATAGACCGGGCCGCTATGCTCGGCTATGGCGGGCACCGCCTGGCTGATTTCCAGCGCGTCGCAGGGATCGATAATGGTCAGATTCGGCATCCCGCGAAAAATAGCCAAATCCTCGGTCGCCTGATGGCTCGGCCCGTAGCCGGTGGTCAGGCCAGGCAGCGCGCAGGCGATTTTGACGTTCAGGTTTTCTTCCGCTATCGCCATACAGATAAAATCGTAGGCGCGGCGCGAGGCAAACACCGCATAGGTGGTGACAAAAGGCGTAAAGCCTTCCCGCGCCATGCCCGCTGCGGCGCTCATCAACAGCTGCTCCGCCATGCCCATCTGAAAAAAGCGTTCCGGGAAGGCTTCGGCAAACAGATGCAGATCGGTGTATTTGCTCAGATCGGCCGTTAAGCCAACGATATCGGTGCGCTGGCGCGCCAGCTCTACCAGCGCATGGCCGAAAGGGGCCGACTGCACGGGCTGACCTTCTGCGGCGATGGAGGCGATCATAGCGGACGTGGTCAGGCGTTTCTTTGTTGCGGTAGTCATGTTATTCCCCTTGCTCAAGCGCGGTGAGGGCTTTGTCCCATTCGTCGGCATCCACGCGGATAAAGTGCGTTTTCTCGCGCGTTTCCAGGAAAGGCACGCCTTTACCCATTTTGGTATCGCAGATAATTACGCGCGGCTGCGGTTCCGGCCAGGCGCGCGCGGCGTCAAAGGCGGCGGTCAGCGCGGCGATATCGTTGCCGTCCACGCGCTGCACGTGCCAGCCAAAGGCCCGCCAGCGATCGACAATCGGCTCAAACGCCAGAATTTCCGAACTGTGGCCGTCGGCCTGTTGATTGTTGACGTCGATCAGGGCGATCAGGTTATCCAGCCGCCAGTGCGAGGCCGACATTGCCGCTTCCCAGGTCGAGCCTTCATTCAGCTCGCCGTCGGAAAGCAGGTTATAAACAAAGGAAGCGGAGCCTTTGCTTTTCAGCCCCAGGCACGCGCCAACCGCAATGCCTAAGCCGTGTCCAAGCGAGCCGCCGGTGATCTCCATACCGGGCGTACAGGCGGCCATGCCGGACATCGGCAGGCGGCTCTCATCGCTGCCATAGGTTTCGCGCTCGGCCTCGGGCAGCACGCCCGCTTCCAGCAGCGCGGCGTACAGCGCAATAGCGTAGTGGCCGATAGAAAGGTAAAAACGGTCGCGCGCTTCCCATTCCGGCTCCTCAGGACGAAAATTGAGCGCGTGAAAATAGCTGACGGCCAGCAAATCGGCAGCGCCTAACGCCTGGCCGATATAGCCCTGACCCTGAACCTGTCCCATTAACAGCGCATGACGACGGATATTGTTTGCGCGCTGTTTGAGCGTAAGTGTGGCAGAAACGCTGTTCATCTTATCTCCTGATTAACGGTTAACGTCTGCTGCGCGAATACGCAGCACGCAGAGCGCGCCGAGCAGCAAAACAGCAGCAATAAAGTAGATGCCCGAAGCGGGCGAACCGGTGGCGGTGGTGATAGAACCGATCAGCCACGGTGAAAAGAAGCCCGCCAGATTCGCGATACAGTTCACCGCGGCAATGCCTGCCGCCGCCGAGACGCCGCCGAGCAGGTTGGTCGGCAGCATCCAGAACAGGGAAGAGGCGGAAAGGATGCCGGCGGCGGCCACGCAGAGGAAAAACAGCGAGGCCGGTACGCTGTGACCCAGCGACGTCGCCAGCGTCAGCCCGACCACGCCGATCGCCATGGGCACGATCAGATGCCAGCGCCGCTCGCGATGCCGGTCGCCGCTGCGGCCCGCCATCAGCATAAAAACGATGGCGCAGAGATAGGGCAGGCTGGTCAGCAGGCCAATATGCAGCGGCTCGCGGATGCCGGAGTTTCTGACCAGCGTCGGCAGCCAGAAGGTCAGCGCATACTGGCCCATCACCACGCAAAAGTAGATCAGCGCCAGCAGCCACAGCCGCCTGTCGGCCACAAAAGCTTTCACCGTGCCGTGATGCGCTTTTTGCTGATTATCCTCATCCAAATCGGCACGCACCATGCGCTTTTCGCTCTCGTCCAGCCAGGGCGCCTGCTCAACGCGATCCTTGAGCACCATCAGCACCACAAAGCCCATCAGCATGGTCGGAATCGCTTCCAGTACGAACATCCACTGCCAGCCTGCCCAGCCGTGAAAACCGGCGAAGGCTTCCATAATCCAGCCGGAAAGCGGGCCGCCGATCATGCCGGAAAGCGGGATCGCCACAAACCACAGCACCGTCATGCGGGCGCGGCGATGCGAGGGGAACCAGTAGGTGAGATAAAGCAGCAGGCCGGGCGCCAGACCGGCTTCGGCCACGCCGAGAAAAAAGCGCAGCAGATAAAACTGCCAGGCCGTTTCCACAAAGGCGAACAGGCCGGAAATCAGCCCCCAGGTAATCATGATGCGGGCAATCCAGCGGCGTGCGCCGACGCGATGCAGGATGAGATTGCTGGGCACTTCAAAAAAGAAGTAGCCGATAAAGAAAATACCCGCCCCCAGGCCGTACACCGTTTCGCTCAGGGCCAGATCGTCCATCATTTGCAGCTTGGCGAAGCCGACGTTAACCCGGTCGAGATAGGCGCAAAGATAGCAAAGCATTAAAAACGGCATCAGCCGCCAGGCGATTTTGCGATAGGTCGCATCGCGCGCGACGGTCGTCGCGCTGAGATTAAGCGTTGTCATACTCTTCACTCCCGGAGTGAAAGAAGCCTGCTGGAAGGAGCCGATCAGTGGATCAACATGCCGCCGTTAACGTCCAGCGTGATGCCGGTCAGGTAGCTGGCGAGATCGCTGGCAAGGAACAGCGCGGCGTTAGCCACGTCGTCTGCCGCGCCCAGGCGGCCAAGCGGGATGCCGTCGATAATGGCGTGACGCCGCTCGTCCTGCAGCAGGCCGCCGGTAATATCGGTCTGGATCAGGCCCGGCGTCAGCGCGTTGACGCGGATCTGGTCCGGGCCAAACTCGCGCGCCATCGCTTTGGTTAAGCCCAGCACGCCCGCTTTCGCCGCGCTGTAGTGCGGGCCGCCGAAAATGCCGCCGCCGCGCTGGGCGGAAACGGAAGAGAGGCAAACAATACTGCCGCCGCCTTGCTGCTGCATGGTTGGGATCACCGCCTGTGACATCAGCAGCGTGCCGCGCAGATTGACGTCCAGGATACGGTTATAGTCTTCGATGCTGATTTCCAGCGTTTTTACCGGCTGCGTAATGCCTGCGTTATTTACCAGCACGTCGATGCGGCCAAACTCGCTGACCACGCGGGAAACGGCCTGGCGCACCGCAGCGGGATCGGTGACGTTGGCCGCCAGGCCCAGATGACCGGCACCCAGCTCTTCAGCCGCATGTCGCGCCGCGTTCTCATCCAGATCCAGAATCACCACCTGCGCGCCGTGACGGGCGAAACAGGCGGCGGTGGCACGGCCAATACCGCGTTGAGAGGCGGCGCCCGTAATAATCGCAACTTTATTTTTCAGCAACATAATCCACTCCGTAATAATCTTTTTTAGTGGTTCGGTATCGCTACCGGCAGGGTCACATTCAGAATTGGAAATTACGGCTAAACTGGCAATGCAAAAAAATTCATTCGATGCTGAATAGAAAGATGGATTTGATGCAGTTAACATTTCTCGCGGAAAAAAGCGGGCATCTGTCACAAAATTCATTTAAGGAGCCGCATGGAAAAACACGCAGATTTTTGCCCTTCGATAAAATCGCTCAGGATTTTTGAAGAAGTTGCGCATTACGGCAATGTGGCGCGTGCGGCGGAAGAAGTGAATATTACCGCCTCTGCTGCCAGCCATCAGCTGGCAAAACTGGAAAAAGAGCTGGGCTGCCTGCTGTTCAACCGCTCGCCCAAAGGCATGACGTTAACGCTGGCCGGTGAAAACTATCTGAAAGAAATCAGCCCGTTGCTGCTGGGACTGACCCAGGCCAGCACCCGTCTCGGCAACGAGAAAGCGCGCAGCGCGCTGCGCATCCACTGCGCGCCCAGTTTCGGCCTGCTCTGGCTGCTGCCGCGCCTGCATAAATTCCGCGAGCGCTATCCTGCAATACAGGTCACGCTTTCCTGTTCCTACGAAAATTTATCTTTCAGCCGCGACAATATTGATATTGCGGTGCGCCACGGCTTTCCCGACTGGAAATCACTGGAAATTAAAACCATCCGCCATGAAAAAATGTCGGTATTAGCGTCGCCCGATTATTTGATAAAACATCCGGTCGCGACGCCGGCGGAATTAATTAATCATGCGCTGATCCTTTCCGAGTCGCCTTTAATTCAGTGGCCGCAGTGGTTTGCCGCGATGCAATTAGCGCAGCCGACCAAAGACTGGCTGTTTCGCTTCGATCGTTCTTATATGAGCCTGGAGGCGGCAAGGCTGGGGCACGGTGTGGTGTTTGAAAGCGAGCTGCTGGCGGCAGAATATTTGCGTAGCGGCACGCTGGTCAGGGTGTTTGGCGACGAATGCAGCCTGCCGGTGAACGCGCATCATCTGGTTTGGCCGCGCGGCTTTGCCCGCTTTCCCCGCGTAAGCCATTTCCTGCAGTGGAGCAGCGAGCAGCTGGAAGCATCGCCACCGGCGTGACCTTGCCGGGCAGCCCCCGAACGGTATCGATAATAGAGCGGACGGCGCGGCTATCGCTATGACGGCAAGCCACAAAAAAAGGGGGCGAACCCGGTTCGTCCCTTCAGACTGCTGACAAAGCCAGCGGGTTCGTGCGGACTGAATTTTTTTACAGCGAAACGGCAGCTTCGCAGCAGCAGTGGCTGAGCGGATAAGCGGACCGTTTTCGCGCATGGACGCGCGAAACGAGCCCCCACGGATGGGTTTACGGCGTGTCCGTGTTCCGATCTGCCTCTGCTGCTTTCCACCGACCCGCACGCGACTTGATGACAGTGGATGAGTTTGTCAGCAACCTCAAGGGACGAACCCGGTTCGTCCCTTCTTACTCTTTACGCCGGTTCCAGCACGAAAATCCTCACGTCCAGCACGTCATCTTTAATGCGGCCGCGGTGCTGCTCCATATGCGCGGCCTGCTGATGCCGTTCCAGATGCCGTAAGGAATCCCACTGCTCGACCATAAACACCGAGTCGGGCGAGTTCTGTTTCCACGGCACCTGCGCCTGGTGATCCACCAGCATCCGGTAGCTGCCGCAGCCTTCTTCCTCTAACACCGTCGGGATTACTTGTTCAATCGCCTGCATGACCGCACGGCGGCGGCCGGGCCTGACACAAATTTCAGCAATCACGGTGAGCATGGTCTTTCCTTTTAAGAGAACGGTCTTAACAGTTAAGCAAAGATCTGGCCCAGATGTGTCCGATAACGCTCGATATCGCGTGGGACATCCGGCTGCTTGATCACATCGTTGCAGATAAAGGTCGGCAGCGCTTCCATTCCCAGGAACTGATTCGCCTTGTGGAAGTGCAGGTAAAGCCCGTCCACGCCCACGCCTTCAAAGAACTGGTCGGGATCGGTAAAGGCTTCCAGCGGCGCGTTCCACGTCAGGGAAAGCATATATTTTTTACCCTGAACCAGCCCGCCGGAACCATACTTCTTCGAGGCGTCGGCGCGCGTGCGGCCGTCGCTGGCGTACAGGGTGCCGTGGCCTTCGGTAAAGACCTCATCAATATATTTTTTCAGGATCCACGGTTCGCCCATCCACCAGCCCGGCATCTGATAGATAACCGTGTCGGCGGCCAGGTATTTTTGGATCTCGTCGGCCACCACGTAGCCGTTGTCCACCACGGTAACGTCAACCTGATGACCGGCTTCGCGCAGGTAAGTCGCAGCCACGTCGGTCAGCGTATGGTTCAGCTCGCCTTTGGAATGGGCAAAGGTTTTTCCGGCGTCAATAATAAAAATGCGCATCTTCTTCTCCAGTATTCAAAACTGGCCTCAGTGTACGCGCGAAGGCAGGGGTTAAAAATGAGTTTTTGATCACAATACTTTTGCGCTGTGAGCAATAATCACGCCACGCAGGAAAGCGTATGCCGTCACGGTTATCTGTGACAGAAGCGGCCCGGATAAGGTACTATTCCCGCCAAACGGCCCCGATGTGGCGTGCCCGTGACGCCATGATGTGAGGAACAAAAAGTAATGAGCGATTTGACTCAGGATGGGGCAGAGCGTCGCGCTCTGCATAAGTTTACGGAAGAGGCCTATCTCAACTATTCCATGTACGTCATCATGGATCGTGCGCTTCCGTATATCGGCGATGGCCTGAAGCCGGTGCAGCGCCGTATCGTCTACGCGATGTCGGAGCTGGGCCTGAACAACAGCGCCAAGTTTAAAAAATCGGCCCGTACCGTGGGCGACGTGCTGGGTAAATATCATCCGCACGGCGACAGCGCCTGTTATGAGGCGATGGTGCTGATGGCGCAGCCTTTCTCTTACCGCTATCCGCTGGTGGACGGTCAGGGAAACTGGGGCGCGCCGGACGATCCGAAATCCTTTGCGGCGATGCGTTACACCGAGTCACGCCTGTCAAAATATGCCGAGCTGCTGTTAGGCGAGCTGGGCCAGGGCACCGTGGATTACGTGCCGAACTTTGACGGCACCATGCAGGAGCCGGCAATGCTGCCCGCGCGCCTGCCGAATATCCTGCTTAACGGCACCACGGGGATTGCGGTGGGGATGGCGACGGATATTCCGCCGCACAACCTGCGCGAAGTCGCCAACGCGGCCATCAAGCTAATCGATGCGCCGAAAACCACGCTCGATGAGCTGCTGGATATCGTGCAGGGGCCGGACTATCCGACCGAAGCGGAAATCATCACGCCGCGCGCCGAGATCCGCAAAATCTATCAGAACGGCCGTGGCTCCGTGCGTATGCGCGCGGTGTGGAAGAAAGAAGAGGGCGACGTGGTTATTACCGCGCTGCCGCACCAGGTTTCCGGCGCGCGCGTGCTGGAGCAGATAGCCGCGCAGATGCGCAATAAAAAGCTGCCGATGGTGGAAGACTTGCGCGATGAGTCCGATCACGAAAGCCCGACGCGTCTGGTGATTGTGCCGCGCTCCAACCGGGTGGATATGGAACAGGTAATGAACCATCTGTTCGCCACCACCGATTTGGAAAAAAGCTATCGCATCAACCTGAATATGATCGGGCTGGATAACCGTCCGGCGGTAAAAAACCTGCTTGAAATCATCAGCGAATGGCTGGTTTATCGCCGCGACACCGTGCGTCGCCGCCTGAATTTCCGGCTGGAAAAAGTGCTGAAGCGCCTGCATATTCTGGAAGGCCTGCTGGTCGCCTTCCTCAATATCGATGAGGTGATCCACATTATCCGCAGCGAAGACGAGCCGAAGCAGGTGCTGGTTTCGCGCTTCGGCATCAGCGAAACCCAGGCGGAAGCGATCCTGGAACTGAAGCTGCGTCATCTTGCCAAACTGGAAGAGATGAAGATCCGCGGCGAGCAGGACGAGCTGGGCAAAGAGCGCGACCGTTTACAGGGCATTCTGGCTTCAGAACGTAAAATGAATACGCTGCTGAAAAAAGAGCTACAGGCCGACAGCGAAGCCTATGGCGACGATCGTCGTTCGCCGCTGCGCGAGCGCGAAGAGGCCAAAGCGATCAGCGAAAACGAGCTGGTGCCGTCCGAGCCGGTGACTATTGTGCTGTCGCAGATGGGCTGGGTGCGCAGCGCCAAGGGACACGATATCGATCCGGGCGGCCTGAGCTATAAGGCGGGCGACAGCTATCGCGCGGCGGCGCGCGGCAAGAGCAACCAGCCGGTGGCCTTTATCGACTCCACCGGTCGTAGCTATACGCTCGATCCGGTGACGCTGCCTTCCGCGCGCGGGCAGGGCGAGCCGTTGACCGGCAAGCTGACGCCGCCGCCGGGCGCGGTGGTGGAGCAGGTACTGATGGAGGCGGACGATCAGAAGCTGCTGCTGGCGTCGGATGCGGGCTACGGCTTCGTCTGCACCTTCAGCGATCTGGTGTCGCGCAACCGTGCCGGTAAAGCGCTGCTGACGCTACCGCAGAATGCCAAAGTGATGACGCCGCAGGCGATCCATCACGAGGACGACCTGCTGCTGGCGATCACCGCCGCAGGCAGGATGCTGATGTTCCCGGTGGCCGATCTGCCGCAGCTGTCCAAAGGCAAGGGCAACAAGATTGTCTCAATCCCGGCGGCGGAAGCGGCGGCGGGCGACGACAAGCTGGCCTGGCTGCTGCTGCTGACGCCGCAAACCGCCATCACGCTGCACGTCGGCAAACGCAAGCTGACGCTGCGACCGGAAGACCTGCAGAAGTTCCGTGCCGAGCGCGGCCGTCGCGGCACGCTGCTGCCGCGTGGCCTGCAGCGTATCGATCGGGTAGAGGTGGACGGGCCTGCACGGCCTGAGGCCAGTGAAAGCGAAGAGTGATCCGGGCCGCGCCGCGCGGTGAAAAGCAGCATAGCCTGCTGATTTCAGGATATACTTCACCCGGCGCGCCCGATAAGGCGTAATGCCGGAGCGCCTGCCTTAAGGCGTCTCCGGCCCGGCAATAATGAGGATGTGATGCTGTCAATTTTTCGGATCGTCGTGACGATCGTTTATTCAATCCTGGTGTGCATTTTCGGCTGCATCTGGTGTTTGTTCAGTCCCCGTAATCCCCGCCACGTGGCGACGTTTGGCCATCTGTTCGGTCGCCTGTCGCCGCTGTTTGGTCTGAAGGTGGAAATCCGCAAGCCGGCAGGGGCGGAAAACTATCCTAATGCGATCTACATCGCCAACCATCAGAACAACTACGATATGATCACGGCGGCAAAAGTCGTACAGCCAACCACGGTGACGGTAGGCAAAAAAACGCTGCTGTGGGTGCCGTTCTTTGGCCTGCTTTACTGGCTGACCGGCAACCTGTTGATCGACCGTGACAACCGCAACAAAGCGCACGGCACCATTAACCAGCTGATCGACCAGTTTAAAAAGAAGAAGATCTCCTTCTGGATGTTCCCGGAAGGGACGCGCAGCCGTGGACGCGGGCTGTTGCCGTTTAAAACCGGCGCGTTTCACGCCGCTATGGCCGCAGGCGTACCTATTATTCCTATCGTGGTCAGCAATACGCACGATAAAATCAAGCTGAACCGGCTGCATAACGGTCTGGTGATCATTGAGATGCTGCCGCCGATCGATACCGCCGCCTTCGCCGACCAATCCGTGCGCAAGCTGGCGACCCATTGCCGCGAGCTGATGATGGAGAAGCTGGCTGAACTCAACGCGGAAGTCGCCGCGCGGGAAGCCGCAGGCGAAAAGTAAACCGATCGCCTCGCGGTCGGCACACGGCAAACAATCATAAAAAATGGATAGCGGCCCGCCGGGCCGCATTTTGGGTTACGGAGTTTTTATGTCCTTCAGTCGACGTCAGTTTATTCAGGCATCGGGCATAGCGCTGTGCGCCAGTGCGCTGCCTGCACGCGTACACGCCGCAGGGCCGGGTAATCCTTTGCCGGTGCCGCCGCTTATCGAATCCCGCCGTGGACAGCCTATCTTTTTGACGCTGCAACGCAGCCACTGGTCGTTTACCAGCGGCAGCAAGGCGCAGGTGTGGGGCTTTAACGGGCTCTACCTGGGGCCGACGGTCAGGGTCTGGAGCGGCGATGACGTCAAGCTTATCTACAGCAACCGGCTGAACGAAGCGGTGGCGATGACCGTTGGCGGGCTTCAGGTGCCGGGCGCGCTCGCCGGCGGCGCGGCGCGCATGATGTCGCCTGGCGTCGACTGGGCGCCGGTGATCCCGGTGCGTCAGGCCGCCGCGACCTGCTGGTATCACGCCAACACGCCTGGTCATATGGCGGAGCACGTCTATAACGGCCTGGCGGGTATGTGGCTGGTAGAAGACGAGGTCAGCAAAACGCTGCCGCTGCCGAACCACTACGGCGTGGATGATTTTCCGCTGATTATTCAGGACAAGCGTATCGATAACTTCGGTTCGCCGGACTACAGCCCGCCAGCCAACGGCGGTTTTGTGGGCGATACCCTGCTGGTGAACGGCACGCAGAATCCCTATGTGGAAGTCTCTCGCGGCTGGGTACGCCTGCGGTTGCTCAACGCTTCAAACTCGCGTCGCTACCAGCTAGCCATGAGCGACAAGCGGCCTTTTAACGTTATCGCCAGCGATCAGGGATTTTTGCCCGCGCCCGTGGCGGTGCAGCAGCTTTCTCTGGCGCCGGGCGAGCGCCGGGAAATCCTGGTGGATATGAGCCAGGGCGACGAGGTGTCGATCACGGCGGGTCAGGCGGCAGGCATTGTCGACAGGCTGCGCGGGCTGTTCGAGCCGTCGAGTATTCTGACCTCTACGCTGGTGCTGACGCTGCGTCCGACCGGCCTGCTGCCGCTGGTGACCGACACGCTGCCGATGCGTCTGCTGGCCGATCAGGTCATCGAAGGCGGCGTCAGCCGTACGCGCGAATTCCGTCTGGGCGACTCGGAGCCGGGCATCAACGGCGCGCTGTGGGATTTGGGCCGCATCGACGTCCAGGCGCAGCAGGGCAGCTTTGAACGCTGGATTATTCATGCCGACCTGCCGCAGGCGTTTCATATTCAGGGCGTGATGTTTTTGATTAAGAACGTCAACGGCGCACAGCCGATGGCGGAAGATCGCGGCTGGAAGGATACCGTCTGGGTTGACGGCAGCGTGGAGCTGTTTGTCTCCTTTACGCAGTCCTCTTCCGACCACTTCCCGTTTGTCTACTATAGCCAGACGCTGGAAATGGCCGATCGCGGAACGGCGGGCCAGCTGCAGGTACAGCCGGCGCCGTAGCGTAAAGCGCTGGTTGACCAGAGCGGCCAGCCAGCGAGGTTTTGCAAGGATCAAGTCAGTCGGCGCGCCCGACGGGAACCAAAGAAAGCGGGGCGAATTAAGGCAGGGAGGGCTGAGGAACGATTATTTCTTTTCCAGTACGATAGCCGTACCGCGCCAGTGGCTGGAATTGCCAGGACGATCCAGCGAGGTAATATACATATATTCGCCGCCTTTTTTATCCACTTCCGTGCGCAGTGCCTCAAGCGCTTTTGATTTTCCACCCATCACGTTAGAAATGGATACGCGTTCTTTTTTAACGTAATTATCCAGTTCGTTACGCGGCACGATCTGTGCGGCAAAAGCGGAACCCGTCATCAGTAACAGCAGGGCAGCCGAAATAATCTTTTTCATTAAATTTCTTCAGTAAATTAATCAGAAATATTTTCGGTTTCAGTATACTGATTTTGTGCGCAATATAATTCGGTTATTAATAATAAGAAATACCGGTTTGATTAGCTAAACCTATTATAAATATGACCAATGCATTATTTTTTAAATTTGGCGCAAACATTTATTAGCAAATTAAATTTACCTTGCTGTATTTGTTCGCTTTTCAGAGGAGGGTAAAGTCTTTGCCGCTGCCGGTGCTTAATAATTATATTAACATTATTCAGAAACAATAATGAAGGTGGTTTATCTGAGGTTTAAATTAACAGGGCATTACGTAAACAGTTCTTGTTTCTTAATGCATGATAAAGGCAGGTCGCGCGTCAAAAAGGCGGCCGCCCGTCTGTTTTCTGTCAACGGGCGGCCGGGCGCTTAGTTCAGCTCGTCAGGGTTGGGGCCAAGACGGTTGCCGGCATCCAGCGAGGCGATTTCACTGATTTCCGGTTTTTCCAGGCGGAAATCGAACACTTTAAAGTTTTCTTCAATGCGGGAAGGCGTGACCGATTTCGGGATCACCACCAGGCCGCTGTCCAGGTGCCAGCGAATAACAATCTGCGCAGGCGTCTTGCCATATTTTTTCGCCAGCGTTTTGATCACGGCCTGATCGAACACGCCTTTGCCACCCTGCGCCAGCGGGCTCCAGGATTCGGTCTGGATCTGATGCATGGCGTTCCAGGCGTGCAGCGTGCGCTGTTGCAGCATAGGGTGCAGCTCGATCTGGTTGATCACCGGACGCACGCCCGTTTCATCTATCAGCCGTTTCAGGTGCGCTTCCTGGAAGTTACAGACGCCGATGCTTTTAGTCAGCCCCTGTTTTTGCAGCTCGATCATCGCTTTCCAGGCGTCAACGTAGTTGTCCTTCGCCGGGCAAGGCCAGTGCATCAGATAGAGATCGACGCTTTCCAGCTGCAATTTCTTCAGGCTGGTTTCCAGCGCCTGCGGCGCGTTCAGCTGCTCGTCATTCCACAGCTTGGTGGTTACGAAGATATCGTCGCGCGCGACCGACGTTTCCTGTAGCGCCTGACCGATGCCCTCTTCGTTTTTATAGATGGCGGCGGTATCGATCGAGCGATAGCCCACATCGAGCGCTTTCAGCGCAGCCTGACGCGCTTCGTCAATGCTTGCCTGCCAGACGCCCAGGCCGAGCTGGGGCATCATATTGCCATCGTGAAGCTTGATTACGGGTTGCTCTGCCATTGTTCTCTCCTTTGCAGCCAGGGGGGCCGACGCCTCTGCGCCGGCAAGTAACGCTAAGTCTGGTTAAGACTGCTGGTCTTAGTTTAGTTGAAATAATTAACCCTTTGCGCAATTCGGATTATTGAGCCGATAGCCAGCGTAGCGGCCAGTCCCGGTATATATCCTGCCCGTTTCTGCTTTCTTCTTGCCTGTTTCTCCAGGAGGCTGGACGATTACGCCAGGCTTCGGCATGATGCCAGCTCTGCTTTTTTTCAGGTGAACACCATGGATCGCACTATGCTGTGCGCCCGGCTTGCCCGCCAGGTCGTGCAACTGATCGACGCAAAACCGGATGTGCAGACGCTGCTGCCCGATATCCGGCTTTTCCACGCCAGCCAGCCCAGCGGGCGCACGCCGGTGCTCTATTCTTCCGGTATCGTGATCCTGTTTCAGGGCAGAAAAACCGGCTATCTGGGCAACCACGTTTTCCATTACGACGCCACGGAATACCTGATGCTGACCGTGCCGCTGGCGGTAGAGTGCGAGACGTTCGCCACGCCGGAAGCGCCGCTGGCGGGCATGCTGCTGAATGTCGATCCGGTTAAGCTCCAGGATCTGCTGATTGATATTGGCGATGACGACAGCTTTCAGCCGCAGCCGCAGACGCGCGGCATTCACTCGTCGCCGCTGACCGAGCCGATGCTGTGTGCGGCGGAACGTCTGCTGGATGCGATGGCGGATCCGCGCGACGCGCGCGTGCTTGGCCCGCAAATCGTGCGGGAGATCCTCTATCACGTGCTGCTGGGGCCGTGCGGCGGCGCGCTGATGGCGCTGGTCAGTCGGCACACGCAGTTCAGCCAGATAGCGCGGGCGCTGCGGCGCATCGAGCATCACTATACCGACAACCTGAGCGTGGAGCGGCTGGCGGCGGAGGTGAATATGAGCGTCTCCGCCTTTCATCACAACTTTAAAGCCGTCACCAGCACCTCGCCGTTGCAGTATCTGAAAAGCTATCGACTACATCAGGCGCGAATGCTGATGCTGCATGAAGGCCTGAAGGCCAGCGCGGCGGCGATGCGGGTCGGCTATGAAAGTGCCTCGCAGTTTTCCCGCGAGTTTAAGCGCTATTTTGGCGTCACGCCGGGGGAAGAGATCGGCAGAATGCGTCAGATGGAATAAGAGGGCCGCCGGGCGACCCTCGGAAGGCGGGGTGCGCTAAGCGACTTTTTTCCGCTTAAAGAACAGCGCGAGGCTGCCAATCAGGCCGATGCAAAGCAGCGCCAGCGGCAGGATCATCAGAATGGACATCACCTGATCCTCATGGCGCTTGATAAAGGGCACCTGGCTTATCGCATAACCCAGCGAGACCAGGATGCCGACCCACAGCAGGCCGCTGAGCCAGTTAAAAAACTGGAAGCGCGTCTGCGTCAGGCCGGAAATGCCCGCCATGGTCGGCAGCAGCGTCCGCACGAAGGCCAGAAAGCGGCCAATCAGCAGCGCCATCAGCCCGTGCCGGTGAAACAGGCTCCAGGCGCGCTGGTGATACTGCGCAGGCAGGTGCATCAGCCAGCCTTTGACCAGGCGGGTATTGCCCAGCCAGCGGCCCTGCAGGTAGCTCAGCCAGCAGCCCAGGCTGGCCGCCAGCGTCAGGATGGCAACGGTAGGAATAAAGCCCATCACGCCCTTGGCGATCATCGCGCCAGCCAGCAGCAGTAAACTGTCGCCGGGCAGAAAGGCGGCGGGCAGCAAACCATTTTCCAGCAGCAGCGTGAGAAACATAATTCCGTAAACGATCCAGATTACATCGGGATTGGCGAGGGCAGCAAAATCCTGATGCCAAAGCGCCTGCACAATCTCATGGAGTACCGCCATTTTTTATCCTGTTTACCGCATCAATAGCACTAGTGTACTCGTAAATGGCCTGTCACAACGTGGTACAGGCCAGAGCTGTTGCCTTTTTGTTTAATTTTTTGACGATCCCGCGACGCGCGCGAAACCGGCGGCCAAATCCGCCAGCAAATCGTCAACATTTTCCAGCCCTATATGCAGCCGGATCAGCGTGCCGCTGAAGTCAACGCCGCCTGCCGGACGGATGGCGGCCAGCTCGTCGGGCTGGTTCGCCAGAATAAGCGATTCAAAACCGCCCCAGGAGTAGGCCATGCTGAAATGTTCAAAGTGGTCAAGGAAATCGGCCAGCTGCCGATCGCTCAGCCGCGCCTTCAGTACAAAGGAGAACAGGCCGCTGCTGCCGGTAAAATCCCGCCGCCAGAACTCGTGGCCCTTGCACTGCGGCAGCGCCGGATGGTTAACCACGGCCACTTCCGGGCGCTCGGCCAGCCAGCGCGCGACCCGCAGCCCGCTTTCTTCGTGCTGGCGCAGACGTACTGCCAGCGTGCGCAGGCCGCGGCTGGCCATATAGGCGGTGTCCGCGTCCACCATTTGCCCCATCAGATAAGAGTTTTCACGCAGCTGCGCCCAGCAGCGTTCGTTGGCGACGGCGGTGCCGATCATCGCGTCGGAATGACCAATCAGATATTTAGTCCCGGCCTGAATGGAAATATCGATACCAAAATCCAGCGCGCGGAACAGAATGCCCGCCGCCCAGGTGTTATCGATCATAATGACCGCTTCCGGCGCTTTGGCCCGCACGGCCGCCACGATGGCTGGAATGTCCTGCACTTCCATCGTAATGGAAGCCGGCGATTCCAGAAAAACGACCCGCGTTTCCGGCTTCACCAGGTCGCCGATTTCCGCGCCGGCGGTATGGCTGAACCAGGTGGTGGTCACGTTCATTTTACTGAGGATTTTGCTACAGAAATCCTGGGTCGGTTCATAGACGGAACCGGCCATCAGCACGTTATCCCCGGCGGAAACAAAAGCGAGAATGGCATTGGCGACCGCCGCCGCACCGCAGGGATAAAGCACGCAGCCCGCGCCGCCCTCCAGCTCGGTCATGGCTTCCTGCAGCGAGAAATGGGTCAAGGTGCCGCGACGACCATAAAACAGTTCGCCTTCCGCTCGCCCGGCCGTGGCGCGTTTCTTCTCGGCCACGCTGTCGAACACCAGCGAGGAGGCGCGCTGAATAACGCTGTTAACGGAACCCTGGGTATAGCGTTTGCGGCGGCCGGCGCTGATTAACGCCGTTTCAATATGTTTACTGGTCATCGGTCTGCTCGGTTTAAGGATCTCGCTTAACGTTAACACGGCTGGCGGCGGGGCGAAATTCGTCATCCCGCTACGTGACAAAGTTTCAGGAAAAACCCTGGCGATAAAAAGGAGATGGCGGGAAAAGTGTAAAAAGTATTGCGTTAAGGGTAAATAGTAATGATAACTACTATCAATTCGGGTTCGATTTGGTATGATCCGCCCTGTATTTTCGCTATCGGTAACTGACGTTGGAGAGACAGCGTGACGAATGATTTGATGCAGACGGACCTCTCCGTCTGGGGCATGTATCACCATGCGGACATCGTGGTAAAAGTGGTAATGATCGGTCTGCTGCTGGCTTCGGTCGTTACCTGGGCCATCTTCTTCAGCAAGAGCGCGGAGCTCAGCTCGGCGAAACGCCGCCTGAAGCGCGAGCAGCAGGCCCTGGCGGGCGTTCGTTCTCTGCAGGAAGCGAGCGATATCAGCGCCACGTTTAACGCTAACAGCCTGACCACGCAGCTGTTGAAAGAAGCCGAAAACGAACTGGAGCTGTCGCAGCAATCTGCCGACAACGACGGCATTAAAGAGCGCACCTCGTTCCGTCTGGAGCGCCGCGTCGCCTTCTTCAGCCGCCACGCCGGTCGCGGCAATGGTTTTCTGGCTACTATCGGTGCTATCGCGCCGTTTGTCGGCCTGTTCGGTACCGTTTGGGGCATCATGAACAGCTTTATCGGTATTGCCCAGACGCAGACCACGAACCTTGCGGTCGTTGCGCCCGGCATCGCAGAAGCGCTGCTGGCCACGGCTGTCGGCCTGTTCGCTGCGATTCCGGCCGTAGTGATCTATAACGTCTTTGCCCGTACGATCGCCAGCTATAAAGCCTCGCTGGGCGACGTCGCCGCGCAGATTATGCTGCTGCAAAGCCGCGATCTGGATCTGGCCGCCAGCGCGCCGCAGCATCCAACGCAGAAGCTGCGGGTAGGGTAAGCGTCATGGCCATGCGATTAAATGAAGATCTCGATAGCAACGGCGAAATGCATGAAATCAACGTTACGCCGTTTATCGACGTGATGCTGGTGCTGCTGATTATCTTTATGGTCGCTGCGCCGCTGGCTACCGTTGACGTTCGCGTCAATCTGCCAGCCTCTACCAGCAAGCCTCAGCCGCGCCCGGAAAAACCGGTCTGGCTCTCAATCAAAGCGGATAAACAGCTGTTTATCGGCAATGAGGCGGTGACGCAGGAAACGCTGCTGTCGGCGCTGGAAAGCCAGACGCAGGGCAATAAAGACGCCACTATCTTCTTCCAGGCGGATAAATCGGTGGATTACGAAACGCTGATGGGCGTGATGGACAAGCTGCGTCAGGCGGGCTATCTGAAGATTGGCCTGATGGGCATGGAAACCGTCGCGAAATAATCGGCATCAGAAAATAAAAAATCCGTAACGATCGTTGCGGATTTTTTTTGCTTAAAATTTGAGGCAGGCGGCCGCAGCCTTGCGCCACGGCCGCGCCTGCGGCGCTACATTTGCGCCACAGGCTCGCTGGTCTGGCGGGTTTGATACTGCTGTACCAGGCGTTTGATCAGCAGCGTGCCGAGCAGGCCGCAAACGGCAGCGAAGGTCAGCCAGACGCCGGGCATCGCCTTGTCGCCGGTGGCGTGGATCAGATAGCTGGACATCGCTGGCGTAAAACCGCCGAACAGCGCCGTCGCCAGGCTGTAGGCCAGCGAAAAGCCGGTCGCGCGCACCTCTGCGGGCATCACTTCCGCCAGATAGACCACCATCGCGCCGTTATAGCTGGCGTAGAGAAACGACAGCCACAGCTCGGCCTCCAGCAGATGAGAGAAGGTTGGCGAGCCGACCAGCCAGTGCAGCACCGGCCAGGCGGTGGCGATCATCAGTACGGTAAACAGGATCAGCAGCGGACGACGGCCGTAGCGATCGGAGACGGCGCCCATAATCGGCAGCCAGATCAGGTTTGACAGGCCAACGCACAGCGTCACCAAAAAGCTCTGCTTATCGCTCATCATCAGCACCGTTTTCCCAAAGGTCGGGGTAAACGCGGTGATCATATAAAACATCACGGTGGTGGTGACCACCATCAGCATCCCTGCCAGCACCAGCGCCCAGTTGCTGGCGACGCCGCGCACGATCTGACGCATGGAAGGGTGCACCTTACGCTGGCTGAAGGCTTCGGTCTCTTCCAGCATTCTCCTGACCCAGAACAGGAAAGGCACAATCAGGCAGCCGATGAAAAAGGGAATACGCCAGCCCCAGTCGGTCACCTGATCTTTCGCCAGCAGATGGTTCAGCCCCAGGCCCAGCAGCGCGGCGAAAATCACGGCGACCTGCTGGCTGCCGGACTGCCAGCTGACAAAAAAGCCCTTGCGGTTTTTCGGCGCGATCTCGCTGAGATAGACCGAAACGCCGCCCAGCTCCACGCCCGCCGAGAAGCCCTGCAACAGACGGCCCAGCAGGATCAGGATTGGCGCCGCCGCGCCCAGCATGTTGTAGCCCGGCACGATAGCAATGGTTAAGGTGCCGATCGCCATCAGGCCCAGCGTCAGCAGCAGCCCTTTACGCCGTCCGTGATGGTCAATATAAGAGCCGAGGATAATCGCGCCCAGTGGCCTCATCAGGAAACCTGCGCCGAACGTCATCAGCGTTAACATTAGCGAGGCGAAAGGATCGTCACCCGGAAAAAAGGTTTTGGCAATCGCCGTGGCGTAGTAACCAAACACCATAAAGTCGTACATTTCCAGGAAGTTGCCGCTGGTCACATTGAAGATGGTGCGGGCGCTGCCCTGCGGCTTTTTCGCCGAAGAAGAAAAAGATGTCATAGCCTGTCCTTTCAGTTTTTCTTATCTTTTATCGCGCCCGCGCGGACATTAATGTGACAGGCATCACCGTTAAGGCGCCGGATGTATACGTATTGGTAACAAATAATTAACAATGCACTATCCGGGGGCAAACCGTGCCCTAAAAAGAGAGATCCACCACTACGCTGTCGCTATAGTTGCCCGCAGGCGGCGTGGCCTGCGAAGTCAGTATGCGCGCCGTATAATTAAAAGTGCGGGTCAGGCCGTCGGTGGTAATGCTGTTGGCCGCCGAGCTGGCGACGCGCTCCGTACCTGTCGGCCCCCAGCGCGAGGTCGTGGCGTTTTTATAAATTTCATAGGCGAGCCGGTTGCTGCCGCTGGCCATATAGCGCTGCGCGCCGACCGCATAGCCGCCGTTGCTCAGGCCAACCGTGTAGGTGCTGCCTTTGGTGCAGATCACATTAATGGACTGCGAAACCGCGTTAAAACTGCCGACCAGCGGCGCGCTGCCAAAGCTGACGTTAGGCGCGGTAATAGTGGTGCAGTCGTTGGTGACCACCAGCGTGGTGGTGATGGGCACCGTGCCGGAACCGGTCTGCTGACTGCCCAACAAACAGGCGCCCAGCGCGCCAATGCCGGTACAGATGTTATAGCTGACCAGAATATTCAGCGTCACCGTGTAGGTACCGGCGGCCACCACCTGGCCGGTCAGCGTCCTCAGATAAAGCGGGATAGCGAAGTTCTGTCCGCCGCCTGTTCCCAGCAAATTAAGCAGCTGCGCCTGGCTGAAGTTGACCGTAGTGCCGCCGATCAGCATCTCGGTGGCGCAGGCCGTATCGCTGCATACGCGCAGCGGAATAAGATCCGTCCCGGCGCTGGAGGTTTTCAGCGCGCCGCGCGTGCTGCTGGTGTAGGTGGCGCTGGCCAGCTGAAACCGGATGTAATCGCTGGACAGCAGCGACAGCACGCTGCCCGAACCGCAGTTGACGTTAACGGTGGCGGTGGTGTTGCTCACCGTGGTGTTTACCGTAAAAGAGCTGACGCTGCCAAAGGTAGCCGTAGAGGTCGGCAGCGTGCAGGCCGCCCAGCCGGATAGCGAGCAGAGCATCAGCAGCGAAAACAGCGCCAGGTGGAAGATCGATCTTATTGGCAAAGTCATGGTGAGGTTCCTGAGGCAGCGGAAAGGGCGCAGGTCAGCGGCCCGTAAGTTTGTAGCGACGTCGGGCGACCGCCCGGCACGTCGAGCTTCGCTTCGCAATGGCGTCCGTCCGGCGTTTCCGCGCGGAAAGGGTTAACGGCAGCCAGGTTTTCCATCCAGACGATACCGTCCCAGCCGACATAGGTCGTCGCGGCGCCCGCGCGAATAATTTGGGTGGAAACGGGCAGCGGTTCGCCGTTCTGGTCGTGCAGGATCACGCTGGCCGCGCGCAGCGGTTCAATCGGGAAATGCAGCAGATAGCCGCTGTTGCGCTTGACGGCAAAACGCTGCTCGACGCTGGAGGTGGTCATATCGGCCGGCAGATCCAGCGTGTCGATATCATATTTGGCCGGATAATAGGAGCTGATGCCCGGCACCAGCAGATGACCGCCGGCGTCCGTTTTGCCCATCAGCTGGTTTTCGTAGCGCACGTTGATATTGGGATAGTCGGTTTTCACCACCACAAAGGCATCGTTAACCTCATTGGCAGCGAAGTAGCTGCCGTCCATCAGCACCAGCGAGCCGCTCACGTCGGCCCATTCGGTGGTGTAATCGCCATCGCCGTAGAAGCCCGCTGAAGTCTCAATCTTCTGGTTGCGCCAGCTCAGGCTGGCCTGCTTATAGTCGCCGCCGCTGCTCTGGTTGGCCCAGGAGGCGTCGTAAGCCAGCCCGCCGTCGGTGGGCATGGAGCGCGAAACCGTTACGCGCTGCGAGGTGGTGCCCTGCTGGTCGCGATCCAGACTCAGGCTGGCGTTGCCGCGCTCGCTGAACGGGATCACCAGCGAAATGGTGCCCGTCCAGTCGCCCTGTCGCTGGTCGCGGCTGGCGGAAACGTAAAGGCTGCTGTTGCCCCAGATATTTTTGCTCCAGGAAAGGTTCCACAGCTGGGTGCGGTCGCCGCTGCCGCTGACGATGTCGATAAAGGCCGCGCCAAGGCTGCCGAAGCGATCGAGCGAGACGCTGGCGCTGTACTGGGCGCTGCGGCGGCTAAGGGTGTATTCCGTGCCCGCCAGGCCGCTGTTGCGATCGCCGTACAGCGCCAGGTTGCTGAAGCCCGCCGAGCGGATAATATGCTGCGTGCCGATGTTAAAGCGGCTGTTGCTGTACTGATAGCCCCAGCTGTATTGATTGCCATGTTCGCCGCTCATCTGGCTTTGCGCCAGCGCCGCATTGACCACGCCGAGCGACCCCAGCCTGACCTGGCCGCCCGCGCCGCCCAGCGCCAGCGCGTCCGCACCTTCGGCATGGCTTTCCAGCGTCAGCCAGTCGGTCAGGCCATAGCGCCAGGAGCCGCTGGCGGCGGCGGAGCCATAGTCAAAGCTTTTGATGCCGTAATTATTGCGCAGCGCCCCAGCGGAAAAAGAGAAGTCAGAGAGGCCGGGCTTCAGCAGGCTGCTGGAGACGTAAAAGGGCATGGTGGTGGAGACGCGTCGGCCTGCGGCGTCGGTCGTTACCACTACCGCTTCGCCCGCGCCGTTAACAAACGGCATATTGGTCATCGACCAGGGGCCGGGCTGTACGTCATTGCTGCTGTTCTTATAGCCGTTGACGAAGAGATCGACCGTGGAAGGTACCGCCGCCTGGCCGGAGAAAGAGGGCAGCGGATAGGTCACCAGATCCGGGCGCACGGAGAAGTCGCGCGCGATCTGAATACCGCCCAGCCGCACGCTGCTGCTCCACGCCAGTGAATCGGTGATCAGATCGCCCACGCGCCAGCTCAGCGAACGGGTTTCATCCTGATTGCTCCAGTAAGTGTCATAGCGCAGATAGCCCTCGTTCTGCGAGCCTGCCGTCTGGCCGGAAAGCTGCTGCTGCCAGACGCCGTTGCTGGAAAACTGCCCCAGCGTGCCAAACAGGCGAAACTCGTTAAAGGCGGAAAGGCGGCTGCCGCTGGCAGAGGTACGGCTGGTGTAGAGATCGTAGTTAAACAGCGCGCCGGTAGAGGTTCTGCCAGGAAAGCGCGGGCCGTTCCGCTCCTCGTTATTCAGTTTCTGGCGCGGCAGCCAGCCGGGCGGCACCGTCAGCAAGAGGCGCTGGCGGGCCTGGTCGTAGTCGGCTTTTACCTGCGGCATGGCGGAAACATCCATCATCGACGAGGTGATCAGCGCTGAAGGGATGCCGGCCCGCTGCAAATCGCCCGCGCGCAGATAATAATGGTTATCACGGAACTCCACCGGCACGACCTGGCCGTTGTCCTGCTCGTTGATCACCAGCCCCAGCATATATTGCTGGCTGGCGCCCGGCGCGTTTGGCGACGGCGGCGGCGGCAAAGTGGAATAGGTTTCCGCGCGACCGGCTGAAGAAAGCAGGTAGCTTAACAGGCAGAGGGCCAGGGAGCAGCGGCGCCCGTTCATCGGCTAGCGCGCAGAGCTGCCGCTGCGCCAGGTCTGGTTATTATCCAGTTCCGCGCTGAGCTGCGAGCGGTCAGACGCCGGGAAATTAAGCGGAAACGTATTGCTCGATCGCGCCAGCACGTAGCCGAACAGGCTGTTTGACAGCGTCCGGCCGCCCAGCGAAACGTTGCTTAGCCGCGCGTGGCCGCTGCCGTTATTGGTAATAAGCAGCGCTGACTTACCGTTCTGATTAACGAGGCGCCAGCTAAGGTCGGGGCGGGCCGTGTCGGCTGAAAGGCCTTCGCCATAGGTAAACAGCGGCACGGAATAGCGCATCTGGAAATTAAGGCCCGCCTGATTTTCGCCAGGCTGCTGCGGCGTGGGGATCTCATCCAGCAGCACCCGGTAAGCCCGCTCCTCGCCTTTGGGCGGCGGGGTCTGGTTAATCAGCCTGACCAGCTGCTTCTGGCCCGGCTCTATCCTTACCAGCGGCGGGCTGGCGACCACCGTTTGCTGCGTCTGATACTGTTCGTGTCCGTCCTGCTGCTGCCAGGTGAAAACCCTGACCTGCATCAGCGTGGTCGCTGCGCCGCGATTCTCCAGCCACAGCTCGGTGGCTTTATCGCCGCTGTGGATTTTCGGATCGATGGGCCAGATCAGCACCGAATTTCCTGCCCACGCGGGCAGCAGTGAGCTAACCGTCAGTCCGGCCAGCAGTGTGATAATACGTAGCGTCTTCATGAAATACTTTCTCCCTGTTTACCAACTCAGCGTCACCGTCAGCGTGTCGCTGTAAGTCCCGGCCCGCCGAACGCCGCTCATCTGCAGCCGACCATATATCGGCAGCGTGATGTTATTGGCGTTACTGTAGGTCAGCGCCACGTTCTGATTGACCGGGATCGCACTTGCCGCACTGGCGGTGGCGCTGGTGTAAAGCGCATAGGCCACTAAATCGGTGTTATTAGCAATTTTAAGATTACGCGTGCTGGAATAATTACTGCCGCCGTTAATGCTCATGCTTAGCGCAGTGCCCGGCGTACAGGCCAGCGTAATCGTGGAGCTTTGAACAAAGCTGGCGCTGGCAGAAGCCGAACCGACGCCGGGGCGGGTGCCGAAGTTCAGCGTGCCGAACACGCCGGTATTGGTGCCGGAAATCACGCAGCCGTTCACTACCGACGCCGTCACCTGAAAAGTCTGCGTCGGCAGCGCTCCGGCCGGAAAGCTGATACAGCAAACCACGACACAAAGCGGGCTAAGCCAGCCCGCCGATGTTCTTTCCTGCCCCGACACGACGTGCTCCCTGCCGCCGTCAATCAGTAGTTCACGGCAACGTTAATCGTATCGGTATAGGTACCTGCCGGGATCGCTGCGTTAAAACCGCCGCCGGTAATACGACCGTAAATCGGGTAGTTGTCGCCATTGGTCGGATCCGTGGTGCCCGTGCTGGTCAGGTTAGTGTTGTTAGCGATGGGCGTGGTATAGGAAGTGGAGTTATAGAGCGTATAGGCAATGCCCTGCGTGGCGTTGCTGCCCAGCACCAGATAGCGAGGCTGCGCGGTTACTTCGCCAAACACGGTAGCGGGCGCGGCGTTGCTGCTGGTGAGCTGCACGTTATAGGTTTGACCAGTGGTGCAGCGCACAAAGATGCCGTTGCCCAGCGCGCCAACTAAGGTGGCGTTCAGGGTATCAAAGGTCGCGGCGCTGCTACCAAAGTCTAAGGTACCGAAGTTAACACCGGTGGTGGCGGTCTGGCCATTGACCAGGCAACCCGTGGTCAGGACCAGCGTGGCGTTGATAGTTCCCGTCGTGGTGGCGGCAAAGCCGGAAGAGGCCACGCCGAGACCCAAGCCGCAGCCCAGCAAAAAAAGCTTCATTTTCATAATCATTCCTTACCGATCAGACCAATGGAAGTGCTTTTTCGCCCGGTGTAAAAGCGTAAAAAATGGCCGCGATGCAGGTAAAACGCAGAGCCGGAAAGAGCTATGTTGGCCGCTATCCACGATAAAAGCCAGATTGACCAATTTCTGTTATGTTTAAAACTATAGAACAGCCTTGAACGCTGAGCTAAGCGAAACGCAAAATTTTGTTAATGAGTTGAAACAAAAGCAGACCTGCTTGCTGTAGCATGAAAAAAGACGCCTGACAAAAAATAATCAGCGCTGGCCCTGGGTTTTGCTGGGCAAAAAAAAGAGCGGATGCTAAGGTCGTTAAGCAAAAAAAACAGATAATAAACCCGTTTAATTATAAGGAGATAGATGGGTTAAGCCCGAGTCCGCAGCCGGGCATGGCCGCTTTATGCCACCAGGGGTAAAGTTGACTACTCTTTAGCCGATACCGTAATTGTTGAAATCGATTTATCAGCTTTATTATTCCCTTACCCGGTGCCAGTAATCTGGCTTTTGCTTCAGAGATTTGCATATGCTTATGAGCTCCTACGACCAGCTACTGGTTATCGTCTCCATCTTTGTTGCCTTCCTGGCATCCTATACCGCGCTGGATATGGCGGGCAGGGTGGCAACCTCTACGGGGAAAGCGGCCCGCGTCTGGCTGGTTGGCGGTGGCTTTGCGATGGGCATCGGCATCTGGTCTATGCATTTTATCGGCATGCTGGCGATGAACCTGGCGATGGTGATGAGCTACGATCCGCTGCTCACGCTGATTTCCATGTTTGTAGCCGTAGTCGCCTCGATTTTTGCGCTGTGGATTGTCTGCTACGGTGAACTGGTCTTTGCCCGTCTGATGGTCGGCGCGCTGGCGATGGCCACCGGCGTGGTGGCGATGCACTATATCGGCATGGCCGCGCTGATGTTTGAACCGGGTATCGTCTGGGACTGGCGCTGGATTGCGCTGTCGATAGCGATCGCGCTGGGCGCCTCAACGGCCGCGCTGTGGCTGGCGTTTAAGCTACGTCAGGGCGAAGGGCATTTAGCGCTGCTGCGCGCCGGCGCGGCGCTGATTATGGGCGCCGCCATCGCCGGGATGCACTACAGCGGCATGGCGGCGGCCAGCTTCCCGATGGGCAGCCACGCCACGCAGATGGGCGTGAACAGCAGTTGGCTGGCGATGCTGGTCGTGGTGGTGACGCTCTCTATTTTGGGTATTACGCTGGTGGTTTCCACGCTCGACGCGCGCCTGCAGGCCAGAACGTCGGTACTGGCTTCTTCGTTGGCGGAAGCCAACCGCGAGCTGGCCCAGCTGGCGCTGCACGACAACTTAACCCGCCTGCCTAACCGTATTCTGCTGGAAGATCGCCTCGATCAGGCGCTGAGCAAGGCCGTGCGGGAAGAGACCGCTTTCGCGCTGATGTTTATGGATCTGGACGGTTTTAAGGCCGTTAACGACGCGTTTGGTCACCACGTTGGCGATAACCTGCTGGTCGCGGTCACCGAGCGGATGAAAAATTTACTGATCGGGCACCATACGCTGGCGCGGCTGGGCGGCGACGAGTTTGTGCTGCTGGTGGAAATCAGCGAGCCGAACGATGCCGCCGCCGTGGCCGATATGCTGGTCAAGGCTATCGACGAGCCGTTTTTGATTTCGCGTTACGAGCTGGTGGTGTCGCTGAGCATCGGTATTGCGGTCTATCCGGGCGACGGCAACGACGAGCGGGAACTGATGTTCAACGCCGATGCCGCTATGTACCACACCAAAAACAACGGCCGTAACGGCTATAACTTCTTCCAGCCGTCGATGAACACCATCGCGCAAAACCAGCTACAGCTGATCAACGATCTCTGGCTGGCGCAGGAGCACGACGAGCTGCGCCTGTTCTACCAGCCGAAATTCTGCGCGCCGCAGGGCCCTATCGTCGGGTTTGAAGCGCTAATCCGCTGGCAGCATCCGCAGCGCGGGCTGCTGTCGCCCGACATTTTTCTGCCGCTGGCGGAAAAAACCGGGCTGATCGTCAGCATCGGCAACTGGGTGATTAACGAAGCCTGTCGCCAGCTGAGCGTCTGGCATCGAATGGGCAATACGCAATGGTCGATAGCGGTCAACCTGTCGTCGCTCCAGTTTGAGCAGGCCGGACTGGTGGAAACGGTGGTCGCCGCGCTGAAGAAACATCAGATTTCGCCAGAGCTGCTGACGCTGGAAGTGACCGAGACTACCGCCATGCGCGATCCCGACGAAAGCGTGCGTATTTTAACCGAGCTGACCGAACTGGGCGTGAAAGCCTCGATTGACGATTTCGGTACCGGCTATTCCAGCCTGCTTTATCTGAAACGTCTGCCCGCCAGCGAGCTGAAAATCGATCGCGCCTTCGTTAACGAGCTGCATACGCAGAGCGAAGACGCCACTATCGTTACCGCTATCGTGGCGCTGGCGCAGACGCTGAATCTGAAAGTGGTGGCGGAAGGCGTAGAGACGGAGGAGCAGCAGGCCTTTCTCACCGGCCTGGGCTGCAACTCGCTACAGGGCTATCTGCTGGGCAAACCGGTTCCCCCTGAGCAGGTGCCGCACCTGAAGCTGTATGCGGGCAACCACGAGTCCAACCGCACGCCGGAACAGAAAAAAGCGGCGGAGGAGAAGATCCCGGTGTCAAAAGCTGTTTAATCGCAGCCCGGCTAACTATAATAGTTGCTCATTCCTGAGCACGGGCCTGTAACAGTTTTGGCAAAATATCTGCAGTTAATCGACCAAATCCAGCAGCAGATCGCCAGTGAGATCTGGCTGCCGGGCGAAAAACTCCCCTCGCTGCGCGAGCAGGTGGCGCAGAGCGGGATGAGCCTGATGACCGTTATGCACGCCTATCAGGTGCTGGAGAGCCAGGGCTGGATCGTCTCCCGGCCGCAGTCCGGCTACTACGTAGCGCCACGGGCGGAATTTCTCAGCCAGCCCGCCAGCCACCAGAAGGTGCAGCTCACGGAATCGGTCGATATCAACGACTTTATTTTTGAGGTGCTGCAGGCGTGTCGCGACCCGGACATCATGCCTTTCGGCTCCGCTTTTCCCGATCCTGAACTCTTTCCGCAGCGCCAGCTGATGCGCTCGCTTTCCGCCGTTTCGCACTCGTTAAAACCGGCGGACGCCTTAAACAACCTGCCGCCGGGCAACGAGGCGCTGCGCAAAACGCTATCCAAGCGCTATGCGTTACAGGGCATACAGGTTTCGCCAGAAGAGATCGTGATCACCAACGGCGCGATGGAGGCGTTGAACCTGAGCCTTCAGGCGGTCACCGCGCCCGGCGACTGGGTGGTGGTGGAAAACCCCTGTTTTTACGGCGCGCTACAGGCTATCGAGCGGCTTCAGCTCAAGGCTGTCGCTATCGCCTCGCATCCGCAGCACGGCATCGATCTGACGGAGCTGGCCGCCACGCTGGCGAAGCTGCCGGTCAAAGCGTGCTGGATGATGTCGAATCAGCAGAACCCGCTGGGCTGCACGCTAAGCCGCGAGAAAAAGCAGGCGCTGGTGGCGCTGCTGGAGGCGCATCAGGTGACGCTGATCGAGGACGATGTGTATAGCGAACTCTGGTTCGGCAGCGAAAAACCGCTGCCGGCAAAGGCGTTTGAGAAACAGGACAGCGTGCTGCACTGCTCTTCTTTTTCTAAAAATCTGGTGGCGGGGTTTCGCGTGGGCTGGGTGGCGGCGGGCAGACACGCGCAGCGCATCCAGCGACTGCAATTAATGAGCACTATCTCAACCAGCGCGCCGATGCAGCTGGCGCTGGTCGACTACCTGGGCAGCCGCAGCTACGACGTGCATTTACGCCGGCTGCGCCAGCAGCTGGAGCAGCGCAAAAGCCTGGCGCGGCAGTCGCTGCGGCGGCATCTGCCCGCCAGCGCCAAAATCAACGACTCCCAGGGCGGCTACTTTTTATGGATCGAGCTGCCGGAAGCGGTTAACACCACCGAGCTGTACTATCGGGCGCTGCGCGAGAAAATCAGTATCGCGCCCGGTAAAATGTTTTCTACCAGCGAGCAGTATGCCAACTATTTTCGTTTTAATACGGCCTGGGAATGGAATGACTCGCGGGAGGCGGCGGTAGCGACGCTGGGCAGGTTGATTGCGGAAATGCTTCAGGGCCAGCGCTGGCCCTGACATATCAGACGGCAGAGGCGCGTTTTTGGCCCCAGGTCAGATGATAAACGTCGTAAAAATCGACTTCGCCTTTCAGCTGCAGCAGCTTTTGAATGCCTTGCTTAACGTTGTCCGGCACCTGGCTGCTGGCAAGGATATCCTGGATCGCCTTGTCGGACAGGGTACGCACATAATACCATTCGCCGTTATAGCACACGCGCAGATCGAGCGTATCGATATCCTCAAAGCGGTAGCGCGGATTGACATCCAGCAGCATCAGGCCGCTCATCAGCAGCACGAAAAAAGTGGCGCCCCAGAACGCAGGCCAGCCCAGAAACTCCGTGGTAAAAATCAGCGCCACGGTCAGGGCGTAGCAGACATACATCGACGCCCATAAGCCGGGATGACTTTTCAGAAAATTGAAGCTGAAACGCGGTCGGTTATCGCGCTGTTCTTCACGATTAAGGGTGTCGATTTCGCGCAGCAGGATCTGTTTAACGTCTTCCACTCTGAACCTCCTCTTGGTACAGGCATCAGTAGACCACACCTGGCGCAAGAAGGGCAGACACAGTTAATGCGAATAAAGCTATAACAGTTGCCCATATAACAAAATTAACGTTCTTGTTACCAGAACGCGTCAGAACGGCCGCCGACTGCCGCAGGCGGAGCGCGCGGGGTGAAATGCCGACGGGATCGCCGCCGCAGCCGGAACAACAGCCTCTTTCAATTTATATACCTCTTTTTTTTCGGCATAAATAAGTTAATCGATAACGGGATCTATTATCACCAGGGGAAATAAATTGCCTGAAAGCGCAAGAAACATAATGAAAAAAGCGAGTGGCGCCTTGAAAAAGGCGGGCGACAGAAATCTGTCCGCGCCAGGCGCTAATACGCTTTTGTTTAATTTAATTACAGGTTTCGGCAATTAAAATGCGTGACGTGCCGATTTGTTATGGCCGCTGGCTTGTTATATGTTTGTACTCTCTTAATAACGGATGAAGCACCAGGTTAATTCTGTTTTTAAATATTAAGCTGCCTTCAAATAAACAGATAACAAGTTAAATCAGGTAAGGATTGCCAGGATGAAAATAGGGAAATATTGTTTTTTTGTTAATTATTTTGCTCAATCCAACCCGGGGCGGCGTGACAACGATGAAAAATAATTTTGCCAGCATCCATAGCAGAAAAGAAAATGGTACGGATAGCGCACGATCATTATTAACGGAAGGCGTGACGGCCAGCGTCTGGACGCCCGATTACGTTCTGCGCCTGCGGCAAAACATTCATCTCTGCGGCTGCTCTGGCTGCGACGGCGCCTCGCCGCTGCTGCAGTTTCGCTGGAATAACCACGTGCGCCACAGCGCGGATATCAGCTGCAACCGGGCGGCGGCGGAAATCCTGAGCCTGACGGCGTCCTGTACCCTGAGCGTCAGCGAAGACCTGGCCGAACATTTACCCGAACTCTCCGCAGAGCGTTTACAGATGAATCAGCACTGCCTGCGGCTGTTTGCCGCTTTCCGGACTGAGCCTGTGCTGTTGCTCTATGCGCTGTACGGTTTTATTCGTCAGTCTGGCCCGCTTGACCCGGAGCGGCGGGCCGCGCTGCTGGAGACGTGGCTACAGCCCGCCGGCCGCCAGCGGCTGGTGCAGGATTTTTGCCTGCAGCAGGATGAACACGGCTTTCCGCCGGTCGCCGGGCAACGTCTGGAGGCGCTGCCGATATGGTTACTGGTGGATAGCGACGCCAGACTGCACAAGCTGAAAGCGATGCGGAAAAAGGGTGAGGAGACGCTACGGCAGACGTGGCGCGGCCTGCAAAAAGCGAGCAGAGCGCGGCGAAAGATCCTCGGTAATTTTCTGTTTTATGAACTCTGCCATAACTTTTTTCCCGGTCATCTCGTTACCGACTGGGAGAATAATTTTGCCGACCTTTGCCGGCGTGCCCTTAGCCTGCTCCTGCTGCTGACGGCGGTTTCGCCTGAACTGGATAAAGAAAGCTTGAGCGCGCTTTTTGCCGCCAGCCATCGGGCTGCGCGCAGGGAAGCTTTTTCATAACAGGCGGCGGGCGGCCGTGAACAGGCGCCCGCTTCGGGCAGCTATAAACCGAGCCAGGCAATCAGGGTAAGCAGCATTATGTTCTGCATCAGGCACGGCGAGCGCCAGAGGCGGGCAATCGGTGGCTTCTGCGGTGGGTTTCCGTTTCTCTTTGCGGGAGCGCACAGGAGCAGTGGCCGTCACCGGCGCGTGCGTTTCCGGCAGCAGGATAGTATGCCAGAGTCATCGGCAGCTTTAACCGACATTGCCCAGCTTTCGCTGCTCGGCCGTTTCACAATGCAGCAGCGATGCTGAATCCGGATCAACCAGCCCGTGATGAATCAGATAGCGAGCAACCATGAACTAACCTCCTGGTTAGCCAGGGGCATTAGCGCGGTTTTCCCATTTTTCCGGTGATCAATCCCTTATGTTTATTAAGTGATTAAGCCGCCGTTTAATTTTATTTTCTTCTTTTTAAAACCAGCCTGTTTTTACTAAATCGTTTTTTTTTGGCAGGCGCGTGGGCTATTTTCGGAATGCAAAATGGCCTTACATTTTGCCTCCGAGGCAGGCGGGTGAATAATTTGAGTTAAGTCGAGAAAAATTAAGAAGTTATGTGATCAAAAACCGATCGTAATGATTGCATCTTTGCCGCCAGGTGCCACAATTAATTAACACCGAAATTACAGGAGGCATCTTATGCTAACCCATGCTGGTAACCTGCTTGCGATGATGTCTTTTGCAGCCGGCACCTTTTCTGCGGGTATGTCGAACAATCCGCAATATATGACCTTTCAGCCAGCCAGCGGCGTGCCGAACAATCCGCTGCCGCTGATTATTTATCCGCGCGCGGTGCCGGGTGAGGTGGAAGATGTGGCGGCCTGGTTTGAAGAAACGTTCGCCAGCCATCGCTGGACGCCGCGCTGGCGCTATCCGATTTATCCCTATACCCACTATCATCCCAACACCCATGAGCTGCTGGGTATCGGCGCTGGCTGGGCGCAAATCCTTTTCGGCGGCGAAACGGGCAGGGCGGTCACCGTTCACGCGGGCGATGCGATCCTGATCCCGGCAGGCGTTGGCCATCAGCAGCTGGCGGCCAGCGAAGATTTTTTTGCCGTCGGCGCCTATCCACAGGGCATGGAGCCGGTGACGCGACGCAGCGATCTGGAAGATGTGGAAGCCTCGCTACTGGCTATTAAGCGCGTACCTGTACCGCAGCACGATCCCCTCACCGGCGGTGAAGGCGCGGTGACTGAAATCTGGCATCCTTTACAGAACTGATCCATTCCCTTCTTCTCAGCGCGTCTGCCCCGTCAGGCGCGCTTTGCCAAATATTTTTTTAATAATGTCTCTTTTTTAGACGGGTACTGGCGTACGCGTCTCTTTGCCGAAGCGGGCCGCATCCACAGCGCAGCACTGGCCCGGCGCCACAGGTTCTGCCGCTAAAACAGCGCCACGCCCGGCAGGGCCAGCGGCAAGCTGTGAAAAAAATATTTTGTCATCGCTGGTTACCCAATTGTTTTTTCATCGGTTTGCGCAATCTTTCACCGGCGGCTACCTTCAAATTCATCCGCCGGATCGGCGCTGTCGTCTGCATAAGCCGATCCCCCGCCTACTGCGTTACGGAGGTTTACATGCTGCCGGGACAAACGTCCAACCGCGTATGGGATACACGTCGAAGTGAAAAAAAACGCCGCATCGAGCAGCTCGGTATCAACGGCAAAGTGCTGCCGACCGACGATCTGGTCGATTTGCTACAGAGGCTGATCGCGCCGGGCGATCGCGTGGTGCTGGAAGGTAATAACCAGAAACAGGCGGACTTTTTGTCACGTAGCCTGGCCGAAGTTAATCCGGAGATCGTGCACGATCTGCATATGATCATGCCCAGCGTCGGACGCAGCGAGCATCTGGATCTGTTTGAAAAGGGGATCGCGCGCAAGCTGGATTTCTCTTTCTCCGGGCCGCAAAGCCTGCGTATTTCTCAGCTGCTGGAAGATGGCCAGCTGGAAATCGGCGCCATCCATACCTATGTCGAACTCTATGCGCGGCTTTATGTCGATCTTGCGCCCAATGTCGCGCTGATTGCCGGCTATAAAGCCGACCGCAAGGGCAATCTCTACACCGGGCCGAGTACGGAAGACACGCCCGCGCTGGTGGAGGCCGCCGCTTTTCACGACGGCATCGTTATCGCTCAGGTCAACGAACTGGTCGATGACGAGTGCGATCTGCCGCGCGTCGATATTCCGGGATCCTGGATCGATTATGTCGTCGTCGCCGACAAACCCTTCTTTATCGAACCGCTGTTTACCCGCGATCCGCGCCTGATCAAACAGGAGCATATCCTGATGGCAATGCTGGCGATCAAGGGGATCTATGCCGAGCATCAGGTGCAGTCGCTGAACCACGGCATCGGGTTTAACACCGCCGCCATCGAGCTGCTGCTGCCGACCTATGGCGAAAAGCTGGGGCTGAAAGGCAAAATCTGCCGCCACTGGACGCTGAACCCGCATCCCACGCTGATCCCGGCAATAGAGAGCGGCTGGGTTGAAAGCGTGCACTGCTTTGGCGGCGAGCTGGGCATGGAAAACTATGTCGCGGCGCGTCCCGACGTTTTCTTTACCGGCGCCGACGGCTCAATGCGATCCAACCGCGCGTTTTGCCAGCTGGCGGGGCAGTACGCGGTCGATATGTTTATCGGCTCCACGCTCCAGGTCGACGGCCTGGCTAACTCCTCGACCGTGACGCGCAGTCGGCTTTCCGGCTTCGGCGGCGCGCCGAATATGGGGCACGATCCGCACGGCCGTCGCCACGCCACGCCTGCCTGGCTGGCGATGATTGACGAGCCGGATCCGCTGGCGCGCGGCCGCAAGCTGGTAGTGCAGATGGTGGAAACCTTCCAGGGCGGCGGCAAGCCGACCTTTGTTGAAAAGCTGGATGCGGTCGACGTGGCGAAAGCCTCAGGGATGCCGCTGGCGCCGGTGATGATTTACGGCGATGACGTCACCCACGTGTTGACCGAAGAGGGCATCGCCTATCTCTATCGCGCCAAATCGCTGGAGGAGCGCCGCGCAATGGTGGCGGCGGTGGCGGGCATTACCGATATCGGCCTGGGCGTGGACGCGAAAAGAGTGGCCGATCTACGCCGCGAGGGCAAAGTCGCCTTCCCGGAAGATTTAGGCATTCGCCGTACCGAAGCCACCCGTTCGCTGCTGGCGGCGGGCAGCGTGGCGGAGCTGGTCGAGTGGTCGGACGGGCTTTATCAGCCGCCGGCTAAGTTCCGGAGCTGGTAATGAAACCTTCTTCATGTTCGCTGAGCGATATTGAGCGGCAGGCCGCGCGGCTGGCGGAGCTGGCCACGCGCTGCCTGATCGACGAAGCCCGGCTGACGCCCAAGCCCGGCCTGGTCGATGGCAGAGGCAGCGGCGCGCATCGGGATCTGACGCTGGCGCTGATGGAGGCCTCGGCGCGCAGCCTGACGCCCGCGTTTTATGCTCTGGCGCTGCACTGCTGGCAGCGTCCGGCGGATATCGCGCTGCGGCAGCAGGTAGGCAGGCTGGGGCGTGAAGGCGAACGGCAGATGATGCAGGCGACGCGCGGCGTCAACACCCATCGCGGCGCGCTCTGGGCAACCGGCCTGCTGGTCAGCGCCAGCGCCATGCTGGCAGGTGAGGGCAGCGAGCGTCAGGTCGCGCAGGCGGCGGCCAGTCTGGCACAGCTGCCGGATGACGAGGCACCGAAACTCTTCAGCAAAGGGCTGCGCGCGACGCGCCGTTATCAGGTGCCCGGCGCGCGCGAAGAGGCGCAGCAGGGCTTTCCCCACATTATGCAACTTGGGCTGCCGCAGCTAAGGCACAGCAGGCACGACGGGGCGACGGAAGCGCAGGCACAGCTGAACGCGCTGATGGCGATCATGAGTTCGCTCAGCGATACCTGCGTACTTTCCCGCGCCGGGCTTTACGGGCTGGTGGCGATGCAGAACGGCGCGCGCGCCGTGCTGGATGCCGGAGGGGCGCAAACGCCGCACGGGCAGCGCACGCTGGCCAGGCTGGACGCACACATGCTGTCGCTGAACGCCTCGCCCGGCGGCGCCGCCGATTTACTTGCCGCCACGCTGTTTGTAGACAGGCTGGGCGACACCACTTTCTGAGAGGATTTTATGGAACAGATCACGTTTACCCTGTCGGCCACGCGACAGCTCAGCGGTAAAGCGCTGGCGGGCGTGGTGGGCTCGGGCGATATGGAAGTGCTGTTTGTGGCCGGAGCGGGCCAGCAGCTGACGGTCAACCTGACCACCTCCGTCGACAACAGCGGAACACGCTGGCGGGCGCTTTTCGATCGCCTGAGCGCGTTTTCCGGGCTGCCGGCGGGCGAGATGACCATTCACGATTTCGGTGCGACGCCTGGCGTGGCGCGTATTCGTATTGAGCAGGTTTTTGAGGAGGCCGCAGATGCGTGATGACAGCAGCTTTATCGAACTTAAGGCCCGCCAGCGCGCGCGGCTGCTGCTGGACGAAGGCAGCGGACGCGAGCTGCTCGATCCTTTTGACGGCATTATGTCGCCCTGGCTGCCTGCGCAGGGCATCGTGCCGCAGGCCGATGACGGCATGGTGGTGATGAAAGGTACCATCGACGGTCAGCCAGCGGTGGTCGTCGCCATTGAAGGATCGTTTCAGGGCGGCAGCATGGGCGAAGTTTCCGGCGCGAAAATGGCGACGGCGCTGGAGCTGGCTGCCGAAGATAACCGCAAAGGTATTCCGACGCGGGCGGTGCTTTGCCTGGAAACCGGCGGCGTGCGCCTTCAGGAAGCCAACCTCGGCCTGGCGGCCATTGCGGATATCCACGCCGCTATCGTCGATCTGCGTCGCTATACGCCGGTGATCGGCATCATCGCCGGTACGGTAGGCTGCTTTGGCGGAATGTCTATTGCCGCCGGGCTGTGCAGCTCGCTGATCGTCACCCGTGAAGCGAGGCTCGGCCTCAACGGCCCGCAGGTTATCGAACAGGAGGCGGGTATTGCGGAATACGATTCCCGCGACCGGCCTTTTATCTGGAGCATGACCGGCGGCGAAGCGCGCTATCGCAGCGGGCTGGCCGACGTGCTGGTGCCCGACGGCGCCAATGCGGTGAAAAAAGCGATGAACGAAGCGATCGCGCGCGGCGTGCCCGCACAGCATCGTTCGGACGAGTACAGCTACTATCTGCCGCGCCTGAGCGAAATGAACACCGAGCGACAGGCCGATGCGCAGCAGGTTAACGAAGTCTATGCAAGGGAGGATCGCGGATGAGCGTCAGTCGTGGTGAAAAATGGCTCAGCCTGTTAACCAATGGGGCTGAAAGGCTGGGCGGACTTTGCCCTTCGGTGCAGGCGGCCGATGCGGCGCTGGGCGAAGAAACCGCGCGTTATATTGCGGTGGTGCCGGACGAGCAAAACCACTTTCCGCGCGCCGCTAAAGGCGAGGTCGGCCTGCTGGAAGGCTGGACGCTGGCCAAAGTCATCGATGAAGCGATCGTGGCGGATGCGGATAAAGCGCAGAAGCGGGCGATTGTGGCGGTGATTGACGTACCAAGCCAGGCCTATGGCCGTCGCGAAGAGGCGTTCGGCATCCACCAGGCGCTGGCGGCGGCGGTAGGCGCCTATGCCAAAGCGAGGCTGGCCGGACACCCGGTGATCGGGCTGATCGTCGGTAAAGCGATGTCCGGCGCGTTTCTGGCGCACGGCTACCAGGCAAACCGGCTGATCGCCTTTAACGATCCGGGCGTGATGGTGCACGCAATGGGCAAAGCGGCGGCGGCGCGCATCACCTTGCGCAGCATCGAGGCGCTGGAACAGCTGGCACAGACCATTGCGCCAATGGCTTACGACATCGGCAACTACCAGACGCTGGGTCTGCTGGAAGAGCTGCTGGATATCGCCTCGCCGGATGCGCCTGAAGATGACGATGTTCAGCGGGTTCGCGCATCGCTGGAGCAGGCGGTCAGCTCGGCGCGTAAAGATCCCGCTCTTCATCGCCTTAAGGGCGAAAACCGCCGCAGCTCCGCGCTGGTGCGCGAAAAAATGCGCGCGGCCTGGTAATCCAGCAAGACAGCGGGCAATCCTGCCCTGACGCGTTCAGCCTGCGAGGCGCAAGTTATGACTTACGTGATCGTTCATGCTCTGGCTCCAATTTTCGTCATTATGCTGTTGGGTTTTTACGCCGGTAAGGCAAAGAAGGTCGATAACCACAACGTTGCCCTGCTGAACGTTTTCGTCATGGACTTCGCCCTGCCGGCGGCGCTGTTTACCGCCACGGTGCAAACGCCCTGGGCAGGTATCGTCGGGCAGGCGCCGCTGGTAGTGGTGCTGGTGCTGGCGATGTGGATAGCCTACGCCGCCATCTATTTTCTCTGCACCCGCGTGTTTCACAAAGCGCCGCAGGATGCCGCCGTGCTGACTCTGACCGTCGCGCTGCCCAACTACGCCGCGCTGGGGTTGCCGATCCTCGGCAGCGTGCTCGGCTCAACGCCCGAAACCTCGCTGTCGGTCGCCGTGTCGATAGCCTGTGGCTCGGTGCTGATGACGCCGTTTTGCCTGCTGATCCTCGAGCGTGAAAAAGCGAAAACCGAGGGCACGCAGCACTCCAGCGCCGCGATGCTGCCAATACTGATGTGGCGATCCGTGATTAAGCCTATCGTCTGGTGTCCGCTGCTGGGCGTGGTGCTTTCCGCTTTTGGCTTTCATATGCCGGAGCTGCTGCTCTCTACCATCCGGCCGCTGGGACTGGCCGCTACCGCGACGGCGCTGTTTCTGACCGGGCTGATCCTCTCCGCACGTCAGATCAGGATCAATCAGGCGGTGATCGTCGCCAGCGTGACTAAACTGCTTATTCAGCCCTTTATCGCCTGGGGCATTGTGCTGGCGCTGGGGCTGCACGGCCCGCTGGCGATCACCTCGATCCTGATGATCGCGCTGGCGGCGGGCTTCTTTGGCGTGGTGTTCGGCAATCGCTTCGGCGTGGAGTCGCCGGATGCGGAAGCCACTCTGCTGATCACCTCCGTGCTGAGCATAGTGACGCTGCCGCTGTTTATTTCATTAACCGCAGGAATGTAGCAATGGATGTTCGGCCGCACGATCTGCTCTGGCTGAGCGATCGTGAAGCATTGCAGGGCGATTTGCCTGAATGGGTCGCCTACTGGCAGCCGGCTTTGCCGCTGGTGGTGCGACGCGACAGGGATGCGCAGGGACGTATTCCCGTCGGCGTACGCGGCCCGGCCCGCCATCAGCGCGCGGCGGGCTGGGTTGACGCTGCGGCTGTAGTGCGCGTGCTGTCGCCGGAAGCGCTTATCGATCGGCTGCCGCACACCCCTTTTTATACTTTGCCGCCCGTTCAGGCGGCGCTGCGGCTTGCGCAGGCGGACTGGCCGTGGGCATGGGGCGTCACCGGCAGCCTGGGCTATGCGCTGGCGACCGGCGAAGCCGTAATGCACGCGGGCAGCGATCTGGATTTACTGATCCGCGCGCCTGAGCCGCCCGCCGCATCGGCGTTGCAGCGCTGGCAAAGCCTTTGCGCCAGCCTGCCTTGCCGTGCCGATACGCAGCTGGAAACCAGGCTGGGCGGTTTTGCGCTGGCGGAGTGGCTGCGCGACGGCAAAGTGCTGTTGAAAACCGATGGCGGCCCTTTCCTGACCGCCGCGCCATGGGAGACGCCGCGATGAAAATCTTACTGACCTTTCCCGGACAGGGGCCGCAGCAGCCCGGCATGCTGCAAAATTTGCCTCAGGGCGAGGCAATCCTGAAAGAGGCCAGCGAAGCGCTGAATGAAGACGCCTCGGCGCTGGATTCGGCAGAGGCGCTGCGGCATACGCGCGCGGTACAGCTGTGCCTGCTGATTGCGGGCGTGGCGCATGCGCGGGAGCTGGAGCGACAGGGCCTGGCGTTTGCGATGACCAGCGGTTTATCCATTGGCGCCTATCCTGCGGCGGTAGTCGCGGGCGCGCTGGCCTTCGACGACGCGTTACGGCTGGTGGCGCTGCGTGGGCAGCTGATGGAGCAGGCTTATCCGGCAGGCTACGGCCTGACCGCGATTATCGGCCTGACCCAGAGCGAGCTGGAGCCGCTGCTGGGAGAAGAGAGCTGGCTGGCCAATATCAACGCGGAACGGCAGCTGGTGATTGCGGGCAGCGAGGCGGCGATGCAGGCGACGGCGGAAAGGGCGAAAGCCGCAGGCGCGCAGAAAACGCACCGGCTGGCGGTCAGCGTGCCTTCACACTGCGCGCTGCTGGCGGAACCGGCGGCAAAGCTGGCGGAGGCGTTTAAAGCGGTAACGATTGTTCGCCCGCGTCGCGCCTGGCTGAGCAGCAGCAGCGGCCGCGTGCTCTGGCAGCCGGCGCAGATAGCGGATGACCTCGCGTATAATATGTCGCGCACGGTGCGCTGGCATGAGGCGATGATAGCGGCCAACGAGCGCGACGTCCGGCTGGCGATTGAGGTGCCGCCCGGCGCGGTGCTGACCGGCCTGACCCGGCAGGCTTTCAGCGAAGGCGAAGCGCTTTCCCTGGAGCAGGGCGGCTACGAGTTGGCGTTAACGCTGGCGAAGCGTTTGCAGGCCGGCGGCTGAACGATCGCGCCTGGGGCAGGATGACCAGCTCTTACCGCCCGGTAAGCAGCGATAAAGGCTGCGCATCAGGATAAATGGCACTGACTACCCGGTAAACAGCGACAAAGGCTGTGCGACAGGATGAGCGGTACTGATCATCCGGCAAACAGCGGTAAAGGCTGCGCCACAGGCCCGTGCGGTCGTGTCCGCAGCGTGATAATGCCGCCGCGATATTTTTCGTTCTGCGTAACCACGTAACCAGGTGTTGCGCTCTTCTCCTCCCTCTTAATAAAAATAATTTATGACGAAACGGTCAGGGCGGACGTTGCTGCTGGCAAAAACGTTTAACAAAGCTGTAACGTCATGATTATGTTGTCGCGTAGACCAAATTTTATAAATTTATCTGAACTATCAACAAAATTATTTGATGTGTTATTGCTTACATTTCAGCGTTTTTAAGCTTTTCCCCGGTTAGGTTCTGTTGATTTTTGTGTAGTTAAGCTTAAGTTCGCGTCCGCTATGCAGCGCGGCGCGCCTTAACCCTTCGACACAAGGAAGCAGACATGAATCCTATTACTCGTCGCAGCTTTATGACCTTTGCCGCCGGCAGCACCGTTGCGTTGGCGGCTGGCTCCGTTCATGCTCATGATCGCACCGTGGCCGCGCAACCCTGGACCGGCCAGATGGGCGGCAGCGATCCCGGCCCGCACGATCCGCTGCGTCAGGGAGAAAATCCCGATATCGTCAATCCGCCCGCTACCGACAGTGGCACGCTGCCCAACCTGCGTTTTTCCTATAGCGATTCGCACGTGCGTAAAGGCAGCGGCGGCTGGACGCGACAGATCACCGAGCGCGAGCTGGGCGTTTCCAAAAGCATTGCCGGCGTTAATATGCGCCTTAACAGCGGCGGCATCCGCGAGCTGCACTGGCATAAAGAGGGCGAATGGGCCTATATGCTGTACGGCAAGGCGCGCATCACCGCGCTGGACGTCGACGGCCACTGGTTTGTGGACGACGTCGGCGTGGGCGATCTCTGGTATTTCCCCTCCGGCGTGCCGCACTCGATACAGGGGCTTGGCCCGGACGGCTGCGAGTTCCTGCTGGCGTTTGATAACGGCGGCTTTGACGAAGACAGCACTTTTCTGCTCAGCGACTGGTTTAAGCACGTGCCGCCGGAAGTGCTGGCGAAAAACTTTGGCGTGCCGGTGGAAACCTTCAGCAAGCTTCCTTCACCGGCCGATGAGTATATCTTCGCCGCCACACCGCCGGGCGATCTGCAAAAGGACGCCATTGCGGGCGCGACCCGTTCCACCACCGCTTTCAGTCACCGGATGCTGGCGCAGCAGCCCATCACGCTAAAGGGCGGCACGGTGCGGATTACCGATTCCTCCCTTTTTAAGGTGTCAAAAACCATCGCGGCGGCGCTGGTGGAGCTGCAGCCGGGCGCGATGCGCGAGCTACACTGGCATCCCAATACCGACGAGTGGCAATACTACCTGGAAGGCGAAGGACGGATGGGCGTGTTTGCTTCTTCGGGCCAGGCACGCACCTTCGATTTTCGCGCGGGCGATGTCGGCTACGTGCCTTTTGCGATGGGCCACTATGTGGAAAACACCGGCGACAAGCCGCTGCGTTTTCTGGAGCTGTTTAAAAGCAGCTACTACGCGGATATCTCGCTGAATCAGTGGCTGGCCTCGACGCCGCCGCAGTTGGTGCGCCAGCATCTGCATCTCGACGACGCTTTTATGCAGGCGCTGGATAAAAGCAAAAAGCCGGTGGTCGGCGGCTAAAGAACCCGACAGGCCGCAGGGAGGCGGCCCGATCGCTGTGCCAATTCGTTTCAAAATATAAGTTGTCACTTTCCTGTCATCAACCTCTTCCAGCATAAAAGCCGATAAAGCTAACCGACTTAAATTAAGGAACTTTTATGCGCTTTCGTTATTCTGTGCTGGCCAGCGCGCTGCTGCTGGCGCAGGCTGCTCAGGCAAAAACCACGCCCGTTGACTTCGATAGCATCCAGAGGATTGTTGAAACCACCACGCCCGCCAGCAGCGATGCCCGGTTCGCGGCCTTTGACGCTCAAATCCAGCAAGATCTGATCGGCGCGTTGCAGGGCGATGCCGCTAAGCTGACGCGCGCGCAGCTGGAGAAAACCGAGCAGAGCGATAAGCTGGCGGATCGCGGCTGGTTGAAGGCGAGCGGCTACGACTTTGCTAAAAAAGCCAACCAGCAGGCGGGCATCGCGCTGCTGAGCGCTTTCACCACGCTGCCGAAAAGCGAGCTGGACGCCAGCATGCAGCGCGTGGCGCAGGTTAACCTCGACGCGACCGACGGCCAGCGTCGCCAGGCGATTATTGATGCGGAAGGGCAAAACCATCTGTTTTTTCTGGCCGACGCGCTGGGGCCGAAGCTGGGTCAGGCCTTTCTGAACGCCTACACCAAAGGCGAGATGGGTAAGGCGGCGGCGCTAATCAAGGCCAGCGAAGTCAGTACCGGCGCGGCCAAAGCGCACTTTAACTATCCACGTCCTTTCCTGATGCCGGGCAACACTATCCATGCGGTGCCGGATACGGCAGTGGTGAAAGATAACCAGCCCTATCAGGCGAGCGAAGGATCTTTCCCCAGCGGCCACACCAATACGGCATGGACCGATGCGCTGCTGCTGGGCGAAATGGTGCCGGAACGCTTTGTACCACTGATGGATCGCGCCGCGCGCTACGGCTATTCGCGCATGGTGCTGGGCGTGCACTATCCGATCGATCTGATTGGCTCCCGTATGGTGGCGCAGCGTAACGTGGCGCACTATCTCAACGATGCAAAGTATCGCCCGCTGTTTGCTGAAGCGAAGCAGCAGCTGCGCGACGCGCTGGAGAAAGAGTGCGGCACCTCGCTCGCCGAGTGCGCCAGACCATCCGGGGCAGCCGATCCTTACGCCGCGCCGCAGATGCAGCAGTTTGCACGCTTTGCCATGACCTGGGATCTGCCGCAGGAGAAAGTGAAGCAGGAAGCGGTTGTGGTGCCGGAAGGCGCTGAGGTGCTGCTGGAAACGGCGCTGCCGCAGCTGAGCGCGCAGCAGCGTCGGCAAAGGATGGTGGCGACCGCTATCGCCGCAGGCTATCCGCTTTCCGGCACCACGCCGGAGCAGAACTTCTGGCAGCGGCTGGATCTGTCAGCGGCGGCTGATATGCATAAAGGATAAAAAAGGGGCGGCCATCGCCCCGGTTCCTCTGTAATACGGCGCTATTTTTGCGTACTGGCTTCTGCCGCCGTTGGCTCCTCGCTTTTAACGCCGATTTTTGGCAGCGCGCCGAAATCGAGGGTTTTCCCTTTCAGCTCTTTCGCCAGCGCTTCGCTGATATCCGCTTCCGGCGCAAAGGCCAGTGCGGCCTGCGCAGGCAGGATCGCCAGCAGCTGGTGCTGCTCGCGGTACTTTCCGGCCGCCTCCGCTATCGCTTTCAGCGCGACGCCGTTAGCCCGGCGCTGCTCATGCTGCCACTCCAGATCCAGCAGCTGCCGATCGGCCAGCAGCGCGCTGCGTCGTTTCTCCTCCGGCAGCCTGGCGCCGTTTTCCTGCGCCATCTTCAGACCCTGTCGGAGCTGTTGATCGACCGTCTGCAGCCGCGTTTTCAGCTGCTCCGCCAGCCCTGAATCCTGCATAACTTTGTCAGGATTGATAAATTTCACCGGCCGCGTCTCTTGCCGATCGCAGCCCGCGAGCAGCGTGATAATTGCAAGACTCAGAGCCAGCACACTGATTTTTGGCTTCATTTCCTCTCCTTGTAGCCGGTTTCGGCATTTCCCTGCATGGGTTCCTTCAGGCGCTCAGACTATAAACGATAGCGCGTCCGGCGGCCGATATTTCCATCTTGTCCGTTGATTCACATCAACTTTATGCCCGTTGTTCCATTGGGATCAGGTCGGCATTGTCGGCCATACGCCGGGACCGATAGGCAGGCCGAGCGCGTACCATGCCAGCAGCAGCAGGAGCCAGACGCAAAAAAACAGCAGCGGGTAGGGCGCAATCAGGACGTAATAGGTGCCCAGCTGCGCATCCTTGCGGTAGCGCTGCAAAAAGCCCAAAAACAGCGGCAGAAAAGGCGACATCGGCGCCAGCGGCAGCACGGCCGAATCCGCAATACGGAAAATCATCTGCGCAAAAGCGGGATGAAAGCCCAGCAGCATAAACATCGGCACGAAAATAGGCGCCAGAATCGACCAGATTGCCGAACCGCTGGCGATAAACATGCAGAGCAGCGCAGAGAGGAACATCAGGCCGATAAAGGCGGGCGCGCCGGTCATCTCTGCTTTTTCAAGCAGATCGGTCAGCCCCACGGCCATAAACTTGCCCATGTTGCTCCAGTTAAAAAAGGCTACAAACTGCGCCAGCGGAAAGACCATCACGATAAAACCGGCCATGCTTTTCATCGGCTCAATCAACAGCTGCGGGATGTCGTTGGGTCGCTGGATCTGCCTGGTCGCCACGCCGTAGGCTATCCCGGCCACAAAAAAGAACAGGATAATCAGCGGCACGATGCCCTGAATAAAAGGCGAGGGGATCACGCTGCCCGTCTGCGGATGACGCAGCGGTGCACCTTCCGGCACCACCAGCAGCGCCACCAGCGCGATAAACACCAGCGAAGCGATGCCGCTGATGCGCAGACCGCGATTTTGCAGCGGCGTCAGCTTCGCCAGTCCGTCCTGCGATTCGCCGCGCCAGGCGGGCAGGCGCGGCTCGATAAACTTGTCAGTCAGCAGACCGCCCGCCAGGGTTAAAGCCACCACCGAGCTGGCCATAAAAAACCAGTTATCCAGCACGCTGACGTGCACGGTATCGCTGACCGCCTTCGCCGCCTCGGTACTGATGCCGGAAAGCAGCACGTCGGTAGTCACGATCAGCAAATTGGCGGTAAAACCGGAACCGACGCCCGCAATAGCCGCCATCAGCCCGGCGACCGGATGACGGCCCACGGCGATAAACATCAGCGCCCCCAGCGGCGGCATCACCACCAGCGCGGCATCGGATGAGATATGGCTGAAAAAGGCGATAAACAGCACCATATAGCTGGCGTAGCGGGCGCTGACAAATGACGCCATCTTATGCATCAGCGCCTGAAGCAGCCCCACTTTTTCCGCCAGGCCCGCGCCGATCATCAGCGCCAGGATCGATCCCAGCGGTGTAAATCCGCTGAAATTTTTAATGATCCCCGGCAGGATCCATTGCAAACCCGCCACGCTCAGCAGGTTTTTAACACGAATGACCTCGCCGTTGGCGGGATTGATCACCGAAACGTCCAGCCACGACAGCACGGCGGTTGCCGCCATCAGCACGATAATCAGATAAACGAACAGTAAGAACGGGTTGGGCACCTTGTTGCCGATGCGCTCAACCCAGCTGAAGACTCTGCCGGGACTTTTTCCCGGCGCGGTTGTATCACTCATGTTTTACCCTCTGTTGTGTTGGCTTTTTTATTGTCGGGCTGGGATCGGGCCCAGCCTCGGGCAGCGTCTGCGACGCCTTGCTGCAAAAGCACGTGCAAAAACCGTGCCTTACTGCCGGTGCGGTGCTATCTCCGCACGCGGCTTGTTACGTCATTAGTGCACCTGGCGATTAAAGCGGTGCGGTGCTGTCTCCGCGCGCGGCTTGTTACGCCGTTGGTGCGCCTGGCGATGAAAGCGGTGCGGTGCGGTGCTGTCGCCATACGCGGTCGTTACTCATTGGTAAAGCTGTCGATATGAAAGGCGAGGGCGGCCAACGTTTTGACCGCCGTCGCCATCACCGCCTCGTCAAAGTCGAATTTCTCATTGTGATGACCGGCGCTTAGCTGCGTGCCGAAAATGATGTAGGAAGCCTGGCCGCCGCGCGCCTTGACCCGCTCCATCATATAGGTGGCGTCTTCAGAACCGGCGGGCTGGCCCCGACTGTCGACCAGCGAGGTCAGCTCCGGAATGCGCGCGGCCTGCTGGCGGATATAGTTCACCCAGGGCCGGGTCGGCTGGCAGCTGCGCGCCGCGCCCATCAGCTTTACCTCGTGCTGCACGTCATACATCGCCGCCGCGCCCGCCACCACTCGCAGCGCCTGCTGATAGATAAAATCATTGATGTCGTTGGTGGCGCCGCGCGTTTCCACCTTCAGCAGCGCGCGATCGGCCACGACGTTGCGCCCGGTTCCCGCCTGCAGCACGCCTACGTTAATACGCGAGCTGCCGCCGCTGTGCTGCGGCAGGTTATGCAGCGCCAGCGTGGCCTGCGCCGCCGCCAGCAGCGCGTTTTTGCCTTCTTCCGGCCGCGCGCCCGCGTGCGAGGCTACGCCGCGAAAAGCGATATCCATTTTGGTGGTCGCCAGAAAGGTATCGCTACCGCACACCAGCTCTCCGGCCGGCACGCCGGTGCCGATATGAATGGCGGTAAAAAAATCCACGTCATCCAGCACGCCCGCTTCCACCATCGATTTTGCGCCGCGCGTGCCTTCTTCGGCCGGCTGGAAAATCAGTTTGACGGTGCCGCACAGCCGCGAGGAAAACTGCTTCAGCACCTGCGCCACGCCCAGCCCAATCGCGGTATGACCGTCATGGCCGCAGGCGTGCATCATGCCTTCGTTGCAGGAAGCGAATCCTTCAGCGAAAGGGCGATGCGCCTGCGCCTGCATTTCCACCACGTCCAGCGCGTCCATATCAACGCGAAAGGCCATCACCGGGCCGGGACGCCCAGTCGCCAGCGTCGCGACGATGCCGCAAAAGCCGCCGGAAAAGTGCGGCAGCCACTGCGGCAGCGCGCCCTGGGCCAATGCCCGCTGCTCCTGCTGCGCCAGCACCTCCGCAGCAGGCACTCCCATGCGCGCCTCCGCTTTAATCACCTCTTTGCCCAGCTGTAGCGACCAGCCCAGGTGGTGCAGCTCTTCGGCCACCAGCGTGGCGGTGCGGAATTCAAGCCAGCCGGACTCGGCGAACTTATGCAAATCGCGACGCCAGTGTTGCAGGCGGGGAGAGATCTCTTTTACAAAATCGGTTACGGCTTGCTCCATTTCTGGTTCCTTTAATAGCAGTACAAAAAATGCTGGTTTATCGACTCTACACAGTGGTTTCGGCGCGCAGAAGATGACAATATCTTTTGACTGATAAACAACGGTTATCACCCACAAGGAGGTTTTATGCCCGCATCGATCAAGCTGCACCAGCTTCGTGCATTTGTGGAAGTGACGCGTCAGGGCAGTATCCGGGCGGCAAGCCGGGTGGCGAAGCTTTCGCAGCCCGCGCTCTCTAAATCGGTGCAGGAACTGGAAGAAGCGCTGGGTGCGCCGCTGTTTATCCGGCAGCGGCAGGGCGTTCAGCTTACGGCGACAGGCAAAGATTTTTTTCGTCACGCCAGCCTGATCCTGGAGGAGCTGCGGGTCGCGCAGGAAGAGGTCCAGCAGCGGCTGGGCCAGGCGGGCGGCTCGGTCAATATCGGCGTGGGCGGCAGCATCGCCCGCACGCTGATGCCAAAGGTGATAACTCAGTTTCATCACCTCTTTCCCGAAGTCAGCGTGCGCATCCTGGAGGGCCAGCTGGTGACCTTGCTGCCGGAGCTGCGTCAGGGCGAACTGGATTTCACCATCAATACCTGGTCTCCCGGCCATCAGGACAACGAGCTGAGCTACGAAACGCTGATGGAGCGCGACTACTGCGTGGTGGTACGCAAAGGCCATCCGCTGGCGAACGCCACCTCGTTGGAAGCGCTGCGCCACTGTAGCTGGACCATGCCTTCGCCCAACGGCAGCTACTATCAGCTGTTGCAGGATCTCTTCGCCGACAGCGGCCCGTTACCCGCTATCACCATCACCTGCGAAACTTTTATGGCCTGCGCCAGCCTGCTGGCCCAGAGCGATTTCGTCAGCATCCTGTCGCAGGATTTTTTTACCGATCCGCTGGTCGGCCATCGGCTGGTGGCGCTAAAGCTGCGGGAAAAAATGCCCAGGGCGACCTTCTGCCTGATCCGGCGTAAAGATACCGCGCTGACGCCGATGGGCGCGCAGCTGGCCAGGCTGTTTCGCCAGCAGAGCCAGGCGCTGGTGCTGGCTTAGCTCTGACGGTCAACGGGAAAGAGCAGCAACATGCTAAAGTTAAATTTTTACGTTAAGAGGTTTCTACTATGTCGCACTCGTCCTATACCAGCCGCATCATTACCGCCACGCCAGAACAAATCTGGCCGCTGATTGCCGATTTTAACGGCCTGCCGAAAATCCATCCGGCTATCTCCTCCAGCGAGCTGGAAGATGGCGCTACCGAAAGCAAGGTCGGCGTGGTCAGAAAGCTGACGCTGCCCGATGGCATAGTGCGCGAGCGCCTGGTAAAGCTGGATAAAGCCAATTGGGAGCTGCACTACGCGATTCTGGACGGCATCATGCCGGTCACGGATTACGTGGCGGTGGTGAAGCTGACGCCGAAAAACGACGGCACCACGCTGGCGGAATGGTGGGCGGATTTCAAGGTTGAGGCGGGCCATGATGAACAGGAAGTGGCGCAGAGCATCAGTGAAGGCGTCTTCGCCACCTGTCTGCAAAACGTCGCGCAACAGGCTGGCTGAGTAAGGATCTTCGCCATGACGACGCGATTTATCGTGCAGCGCTACCATCCTCGCTACCAGGCGGGGGTAAAAGATCTGATCCTGCCGATCCAGAATCACGAGTTCGGTATTGCGATTTCGGCAGAGCAGCAGCCGGATCTCAGCGATATCCCGACCTTTTATCAGCAGGGTGCGGGCGATTTCTGGCTGGCGACGGTCGACGATCGGGTTGTTGGCTGTATCGGCCTGAAGGATATCGGCGAGCAGCAGGCCGCGCTGCGGAAAATGTTCGTGGCGGAAGACTGGCGAGGCAGGGAGCACGGCGTGGCCAATAGCCTGCTGCAAACGCTGCTCGCGCACGCTCGCGAGCGGCAGCTCCGTGACGTCTGGCTGGGCACCACCGCGAAATTTCTGGCGGCGCATCGTTTTTACGAGAAGCACGGCTTTAGCGAAGTGGCGCAAGCCGCGCTACCGGCCGCTTTCCCCGTGATGAAGGTGGACACAAAGTTCTACCGGCTGGCGCTGTAGCAGAAAAGCAGCCGGTTTTTGCCGCCAGTCACCAGCTTGACTGCGCCCTGCTGACCGGGCACGGTTTTGTCAACATCCTCAGGGGCGAACGCTTCGCCCCTTTTACTCAGGCCTGCTCGCCTGAGGTGCTCATCTGCATCAGATCTTTATCAACAAAGAACAGCCCTTTACCGCTGGTGCCGACCAGTGCCAGCTTATCCAGCACGGATTTGAACAGCTTCTCTTCTTCATGCTGTTCGGCCACGTACCACTGCAGGAAGTTAAAGGTAGAGTAATCCTGCGACGTCATTGCCGCATGCGCCAGCTCGTTGATTTTTGCGGTAATCAGCTGCTCGTGCTCGTAGGCCTGTTCCAGCACGTTGTTCAGCGAGTCAAAGGTCACCGGCGGCGCGGCGATGCTGCCCAGCACCGGCATGGCGCCGGTATCGCTCAGGTAGTTGAACAGGCGCTGCATATGCTGCATCTCTTCGCGGGAGTGCTCGCGCAGAAAGGCGGCGGCCCCCTCAAACCCTTTGTCGGCGCACCAGGCGCTCATCTGCAAATAGAGGTTGGCGGAAAAGAATTCCAGGTTTAACTGATCGTTCAGGCGAGCGGTCATTTCGGCAGTCAGCATAGCGGCTCCAGATATTAACAGGCAAAATAATTATTTGCCGCATTATGCACGGGAAGCAGAGAAATAAAAACCGCAGAAAAATATATTTTATATTTATCTGCGGCGAAAAATAAGGAGTGATAATTATTATCATCCTTTCTCATGTTGGGGCATGCTGTAATGGTTTTGATAATTATTCTTGTTAGCTATTCGTTTTAAAAAAGGCGTCCTTTTAAGAGTATGCATAAGCTATACGAATTACTTGTTTAATTAATGATTTGAAAGGGTTTTCCATTGGTTAAATTCGTTTTTTTGGCGGAATAAATATTTAAAAACGCGCTTTTTAGCTGTATAACAGGGAAAGAATAAACGCCGCTTTTTGCAAAAATATAATAGTGGCGGTTGCGTGCGTTATCGCTGCTGTCTGGCGCCCTGCCGACGTGGCTGGACATCGTCAACGGCCGATAACGACGTGAAGCAGATAAATGATATGACGGGCGGCTCAGCCGCGGACAACGGTTTAACTCATAAAAGGGATGCATAATGGAGCTAAAGGACTGGCATACCGCAGACATTATCGCTGCGTTAAAAAAAAGAGGCACAAACTTATCCGCGCTTTCACGGCAGGCGGGACTGGCGTCCTCGACGCTGGCTAACGCGCTGCGCCGTCCGTGGCCGAAAGGCGAGCGGCTGATTGCTGAAGCGCTGGACATCGCTCCCGAGAAAATATGGCCGACACGCTATCAGCATCCGGTGCGGCCACATAAGTATCACAATCAGAACGGCCGGTAAGCCGTCGGCGACGCTCGCTTAAAACGTTTCCCAGTTTCCTTCACCGGCTGCCGGCTGCGTTTTTTTCAGGGCTTTTTCGGCAGGTTTTGCGGCTGGCGCGCGCGCGTGGCCGGTCTGAAACACGGCAACGGCCTGAGCCAGACGGGTCGCCTGGTCCTCCAGCGACGCGGCGGCGGCGGCCGATTGCTGTACCAGCGAAGCGTTCTGCTGCGTGACCCGATCCATCTCCGTGACCGCCTGGCCAATTTGATCGATGCCGCGACTCTGTTCGTCAGAGGCGGAAGCGATCTCTGCCATAATGGCGGTGACGCGTCCCACGGCATCGACGATATCGTGCATGGTTTCTCCGGCGGTGGTGACCTGTAGCGAACCGGCGTCGACGCGGCTGACGGATGCTTCAATCAGCGTCTTGATCTCTTTCGCCGCCTGGGCGCTGCGCTGGGCCAGATTGCGCACTTCGCCCGCGACCACGGCAAAGCCACGGCCCTGTTCGCCCGCGCGGGCAGCTTCCACGGCGGCGTTAAGCGCCAGGATATTGGTCTGGAAAGCGATGCCGTCAATCACGCTGATGATATCGGCGATTTTCTTCGAGCTGCCGGCGATATCGCTCATGGTTTGCACCACGCCGTCCACCACCTTGCCGCCTTTGATCGCGGTTTGCGACGCGCTCGACGCCAGCTGTGAGGCCTGACGCGCGTTTTCTGCGTTCAGCTTCACCGTGGCGGTCAGCTCTTCCATGCTGGCTGCGGTCTGCTCCAGCGAGGCGGCCTGCTGCTCGGTACGGGCGGAGAGATCGTTGTTGCCCATCGAAATTTCGCTCGCGCCGGTGTAGATGGCGTCAGAGCTTTCCCGCACGTGGCTGACGGTAACGGTCAGCGCCTGCTGCATGGCGGAAAGATGGGCGGCCAGCCTGGCTATTTCGCTGCGGCCTTCCACCGTCAGCGTGCGGGTCAGCTCGCCTTCGGCAATGTGCTGAATATGCTCCTCAACCTGCTTCAGCGGCCGCAGCAGCACTTCCTTAATCACTTTCCAGATGACCAGCACCAGCACCAGCAGCAGCAGGATCACTGCCGCCAGCGTCCACATCATATTCGTAAAGCCCTGCTGATTGACCTCAATGCCCGTCGCCAGCAGCTTCGCGTTCTGTTCGCGCCACTGGTTATAGCTGGCTTTCAGGCCGTCCTGCGCCTGCTGCGCATCCAGATTGCCGTAAGCCTCGTAGTTATTCGCGCCGAGAAACTGGACAGACTGCTTCATGGTGTCATGCAGCTGCTGATAGCTGCTGGCCACGCTGGCCGTTATCTCGCTGCTTTGTCCGGGTTGCGCTGGAGCACGCTGATAACGTTCAAAGTGCGCCTGCGCCTCGTTAAGCAGGGCAGTGGCGTTGGTCAGCAGCTTGTCGATGGCCGCCAGCGTGGCCGGATCGGTTTGCTTTTTCAGAATACGGATAGCGGCGCGGTTAATGGTGACGCGCGTTTCAAGCAGCGTCTGCCAGGTGTCGCTGAGCTGGTTCTGCTGCTGCGTCAGCACGCTGGCGTGGTTGAAATTCTCTTTGTCCTGGCTAATAGCGTTAAATGAGAGCGCGCTGGAAACCAGCAGCAGCCCGCTGAAAATAACCAACATGATAACGATGCTGGTCACAACTTTAATATTTTTTAGCATACTGCGTACTCGGAAAGGGGAGTCGATAAAGGCTTATCGGTAGTCACGCAGGGAAACTTTATGGCGCGCGGGCGTCAGACGGTGAATAAAATATAAGCTGAATCGATTAGCGTGAGCGCCTGGCAAAAAATTTGCTTTAGGCGCTGTTGCTCAGCCGCCACCAGCGGGCGCAACTGGCGGTCAGCTGTCGATAAGCCTGACGTAGCCGATCGGGCGAGGGCCGGACAAAGCTGAACGGCAGGTTAAGCTGCTGATAGAGCCAGTGAGCGGTAATGTGCTCGCGGTTTTTCGGCACGCTTTCGGGCAGGGAAGGCAGCAATGACAGCCAGCTGGCGGCAAGCGTTTCGGTGGTCTGGCTATCTACCGTTGCCGCCATATCGGCGATAAACCGATCGATATGCCCGAACAGTTCTGCCGTGCTTAAAGCAGGTGATTGCAGCGCAAACAGCAGGCCGGCCTGTCCGGCGGTCTGATGAAAACGGCAGCTGACTACGTAGCCGACGTTGGCCTCGACCCGCAGCCGTTGAAAAAAGCGCGGCTCAAACAGCGTGGCGAGCAGCTGCCAGCTGGCAAAGCAGACCGCGCTGGCCTCGGCGAGCGGGCAGAACACCAGCACCGCCGCATCACGGCTTGCCGTCGGGCAGGAATAGTGCGGCTGCGTGGGGAAAACGTGCGGCGGTGACTGCGCCGGTTCGACCGCGCCCGGCAGCCTGGTCAGCAGCCGCGCCAGGTCTGCTGCGCTGTTGGCCGCGCCGCCGTAAAGCGTGGCCTGCCAGCGTAGCGCCGACAGCGCATCCGCTGACGTGCTGTTCAGCAAATCGGGCAGGTGCGCCAGCAGACAGCGGATGGCGATATCGTCAGCCTGCTGCGCCTGATAAAAAAGCCGTTCGCCAAAAGCCTGGGTGGCGGCTGGCGGATCCGTCAGCGCCTGTATTGCCCGATCCAGCGTAGCGGCCAGTAATGCATCTTGACCGCTGAGCCGCAGCTGCCACAGACCGTGCTGGCGGGAAAAGGCCAGCTCGCCGCCGCCGTGCAGCGCATCGCCCATCGCGGGCTGAAGCGCGGCCTCGATCAGCGCGGCGCTAAGTCGATCTGGCAGAAGGCCAGGCTGGACGCTAAGCAGCAGCGTTGGTTCGACCGGCGCGGCAACCAACGCCAGCGTGCTTTTCGCTACCGGTAACGCGGGCGTGACGGGCGTGGAGGCTGGCGAATAGAAATGCAGGGCGGGCGGCGTTTCCGGCTCCGGCTCCGCCTGCGGCCAGTCGATAGCCGCCAGCCGTAGCGTAAAGCCCTGCGCGCGGACGGACGGCGCGCTGACCGCAGGCGATACCCACAGCCGGCTGAGGCTTTGCGGCAGGGGTAGCGGCGTGGTCGACTGCGCAGGCGGAAAACCCAGCGCCAGATCGCGTAGCTGGTCGAGAGGAGAAAGCTGGCTGAAACGCCGCTGCGTGAGGCTGGCATAGTGCGCCCGCTGCTGCTGCGTCAGGCCAGAAAGCTGCGCCAGCCAGCGGCGGAACAGCGCTTCTATACGGGCGCACTGCGCCAGCTGAAGGCCGCTCAGCTGAAAGCGCACGCTGGCTACCGACTGCCGCGCGCTGCGGTAAGGCTCCAGCAGCGAAATATCGTCGCACAGCCCCTGTTCGCGCAGCGTCGCCAGCAAACTGCCTGACGCTTTGTCGGTCAGCAGCTCACGCAGCAGCGTCAGGCTGGCGGGCTGCGGGTCGTTGAGGAGAAAACTCAGCTGGAGATGCTGCGCTGCGGCGCTTTGCAGCGCAAAAGCCCGCTGTCGGGCCAGCTGTAACAGCGGCGGCGCGGCAGGCACGGTTTCTGCGCGAGCAAAAGCCGCCGCAGCCTCTTCGGCCATGGCTTCCAGCTCCTGCAGCGGCTGCGGGCCGCTCAGCCAGAGTTGCAGATTGCCGGTATGGAACCAGCATTGATGCCAGTCCCGCAGCGCCTGCTGGAGCGCGACCGCGTCGTCGCCGAAATGGCGCTGGCTGCCGACGTGAAAATCGTGCAGGGGATGAGGCGCGGCGAAGGCCTGGCTCAGCGCCGCCTCGCACAGCGTCGGGCCGTGGCTTTGCAGCATCCGATACTCCGCCTCGATCGCGGCCGCTTCTGCGGTAATCGCCTCGGTAGCCAGCAGCGGGCGCGCCAGCATATCAGACAGCCTGCACAGCGCCTGCCCCAGCCGCTCGGGAGCGATCTCCACAAACCAGGCGGTGAAATGTGCCTGAGTGGTGGCGTTAAGCCGCGCGCCGTGGGCGGGCGCCCAGGCCATCAGCCGCTGCTCCTGCTGATAACCGGCGCTGCCGGCGAACAGCACATGCTCCAGCAGATGCGCCAGGCCCGGCCAGCGTGCGGGTTCGTCAAGGCTACCGGCGGAAAGCCGGAACAGCGCCGCCGCCCGCGCGGCTTCCGGCTCGTGGATCAGCGTGATCCGCAGGCCGTTTGCTACGCGGGAAGAGGAATGACCGTTCACGCTTCGGTTTTAAAGATCAGCTGTGAATTGGTGCGGTTGCGGAACTGCAGCTGGCTGATTTGAATATTGCTGCAGTTGGCCTGCTCACGCGCCTCAAGGATCTGGCCATGATGCGGCGATTTGGCGCAGACGGGATCGGCATTGTCCGCGTTTCCGGTCAGCATAAAGGCCTGGCAGCGGCAGCCGCCGAAATCCTTCTCTTTTTCAGAGCACGAGCGGCAGGGTTCCGGCATCCAGTCGAAGCCGCGATATTTGTTAAAGCCGAACGAGTCGTACCAGATTTCCTGGAGCGTATGCTCCAGCACCGACGGGAAGGCGATCGGCAGCTGGCGCGCGCTGTGGCACGGCAGCGCCATGCCTTCCGGCGTCACGCTCAGGAAAATCGCGCCCCAGCCGCCCATACAGCCTTTCGGCCGCTCTTCATAGTAGTCGGGCGTCACGAACAGCAGGTTAGCGAAGTTGCTGTTGTCCTTCATTTTTTCGCGGTAGCGCTGCACCACGGCTTCGGCGCTGGCGATCTGCTCGCGGGTAGGCAGCAGGCCCTCGCGGTTCAGCTGCGCCCAGCCGTAAAACTGGCAGGTCGCCAGCTCGACGTCGTCGGCCTCCAGCTCGATCGCCAGTTCAATAATGCGATCGATCTGGTCGATGTTATGGCGATGCAGCACAAAGTTCAGCACCATCGGGTAGCCGTGCGCCTTGACCGCTTTCGCCATCGCCAGCTTTTGCTGGAAGGCTTTTTGCGATCCCGCCAGCGCCGCGTTCAGCGTCTCGTCGCTTGCCTGGAAGCTGATCTGGATATGATCGAGACCCGCTTCGGCAAAGGCGTCGATCTTTTTCTCGGTCAGGCCAATGCCGGAGGTGATCAGGTTGGTGTAAAAACCCAGATCCCGCGCGGCACGGATCAGCTCGGGCAGATCTTTACGCACCAGCGGCTCGCCGCCGGAAAAGCCCAGCTGGACGGCGCCCATCTGGCGGGCCTGTTTAAAAACTTCTATCCATTGCGCCGTGGTCAGCTCCTGCTCCTGCCGGGCGAAATCCAGCGGGTTTGAGCAGTAGGGGCACTGCAACGGACAGCGATAGGTCAGCTCCGCCAGCAGCCAGAGCGGCGGATTAGGCTTAAGCGAGTTCACGGAAAATTATCCACTTCTGTTCGACGGCCTGCATAAAGAACGCTTTGACGTCCTCATCCACGCCGCCCGCATCGGGAAAACGAGCGTTCAGTTCGGCAATCAGCGCGGCAAGCGGGCGTTTACCGTCCACCAGCTGCAAAATCGCGGTGGCGCTCTCGTTCAGCTTCGCCATGCCTTCCGGGTACAGGATCACGTGGCAATCCTGCGTCGGCTCCCACTGCAGGCGGTAGCCACGGCGAAACGCAGGTATCTGCTGGTCGTTAAGGGTCATTACAGCAATCTCTCTTTATGCCAGACGGGCTGGTCGGTCACGGTATGGTAAGGCGGACGATGCAGCGCGTAGGCCAGGGTCATAGCGTCCAGCATACTCCACAGAATATCCAGCTTGAACTGCAAAATAGACAGCATACGCTGCTGCTGTTCGGCCGTGGTGAAGTAGTCCAGCGCCAGCGCCAGCCCGTGCTCGACGTCGCGGTTAGCCTGGCTCAGGCGGCCACGAAAATAGCCGTAGCCTTCGGCTTCGATCCACTTATAGTGCTGTGGCCAGCTGTCCAGGCGCGACTGGTGGATTTCCGGCGCAAACAGCTCGGTCAGCGAGCTACAGGCCGCTTCCTGCCATACCGCGCGGCGGGCGAAGTTAACGTAAGCATCCACGGCGAAACGCACGCCGGGCAGCACCATCTCTTCCGACAGCAGCGTCTCGCGCTTGAGGCCGACCGCTTCGCCCAGGCGCAGCCAGGCTTCAATCCCGCCTTCGCTGCCCTGATGACCGTCGTGATCCAGAATACGCTGTACCCACTTGCGGCGCGTCTGCGGATCCGGGCAGTTCGCCATAATGGCGGCGTCCTTCAGCGGAATACTGGTCTGGTAGTAAAAACGGTTCGCTACCCAACCCTGGATCTGCTCACGCGTCGCCTGGCCGTTGTGCATGGCGATATGGTAAGGATGATGGATATGGTAATAAGCGCCTTTGGCGCGTAGCGCCTGCTCGAACGCTTCGCGCGTCATGGGAGTCTGTTGCATGATTTTCTCACAGGTCGATACGCATACCGTCCCAGCTGACTTCGATGCCGTGCTGCGTCAGCGCCTGACGTTCAGCCGACTCTTCATCCAGGATCGGGTTGGTATTGTTGATATGAATAAGGATTTTGCGCTCGGCGGGCAGCGAAGCCAGCAGCGCTATCAGGCCCTGCTCTTCGGCCAGCGCCAGATGACCCATATCCTTACCGGTATTGCGGCCCACGCCGGTTGTCGCCAGCTCGTTATCCTGCCACAGCGTGCCGTCGATCAGCAGGCAGTCGGCCTTTTGCAACCAGCCCAATAGCTCGCTGTCCGGCTCGCCCAGACCGGGCGCATACATCAGCGTTTTTCCGCTGCGGGTATCTTCAATAAACAGCGCGACATTGTGGCCGGGCAGCGGTCTGCCGCGATACTGCGAATAGGGCGGCGCGTTGCTGAGCAGCGGGATGGCGGTAAACCGCAGCGCCGGACAGACCGCCACGGAGAAAGGCTCGCCGGGCTGAATCGCGTGATGCACCAGGCCGCCGTTCCAGTGCGAAAGCATGGTAAAGATGGGGAAACCGGTGGTGAGATCGTCGTGTACTTCCGGCGTGCACCAGACCTGATGCGGACAGCCCTCGCGCAGGCTCAGCAGGCCGGTGGTGTGATCGATCTGACTGTCGGTCAGGATAATCGAGCCGATAGCGGTGCCGCGCAGGACGTCTTTCTTATTCAGCGCGGGCGTGGCGGCGATCTGATGAGCGATATCCGGCGAGGCGTTGCACAGCACAAAATCGACGCCGTCGTCGCTGATGGCGATGGAAGATTGCGTACGCGCCGAGGTTTTCAGCGTGCCGTTACGCACGCCCTGACAGTTTCGGCAGTTGCAGTTCCACTGGGGAAAACCGCCGCCGGCCGCAGAGCCAAGAACGTTAATTTGCATGTGTAGACCAGAAAAAAAGAGAGGAAATGCCCACCTGAGTGGGCATAAGGGCTTAGCGGTTGGAGATGTACAGCGTCACTTCCAGGCCTAAGCGTAAATCAACAAACGTTGGTTTAGTCCACATAGCGGAGCTCCTCATGGTGTTAAGGGAAAAATCTGCCCGTTAAGTTCGGCAGGTAAACAGCTTATTGTCAAATATCGCCCTGCGGCGGCGCAAATGTTGCACCTGTGTCACAGTGATATCAACCCTGTAAGCCGCAGGGATTAACGGGGGAGCGTTATTCTCCCCAGGTTTTCTTCAGCACGCGTAACCAGTTACGCCAGCAAATCTTATCGATCAGTTCGGGCGAATAGCCCGCCTGCTGCATTAAATCGACCAGTTTCGGCAGTCCGGCCGCATCGCCCAGTTCGTCCGGCACGCTGATGCCGTCAAAGTCAGAACCGAAGCCGACGCGATCTTCGCCCAGCTTTTCCAACAGCGCATCAAGATGCTGCACAATCTGCGCCAGCGGCGTATCGCTGTCGCGCTTGCCGTCGGCGCGCAGAAACGCATTGCCAAAGTTGACGCCGACAAAGCCGTCGCTCTGCGCAATTGCGGCCAGCTGAGCGTCGGTTAAATTACGCGGCTGCGGGCAAAGCGCATGAACATTGGAATGGGTGGCGACCAGTGGCGCATCGCTGATCTCCGCCACCTGCCAGAAAGATTTCTCATTCATATGCGACAAATCGATCAGCAGCTTTTTCTGATTAAGCACGCGCAGCAGATTGATCCCGACAGGCGTCAGCCCGTCGCCGCTGTCCGGCGAGCCGGGAAAACCGCCGGTCACGCCGGTGCCGAAGCGATTTTGCAGATTCCACAGCGGGCCGACGCTGCGCAACCCGGCGGCAACCCAGCGGTCAAGCTGGCTGCACTCGTCATCCAGCGCCTCTGCGCCTTCGATATGCAGCACCATCGCCAGCACGCCCTGCGCGATACAGCGCTCGATCTCGCTGGCGTTGCGGCAGATACGGGCCTGCCCGGCTGAGCGATCGGCAATCTGATGCAGCAGGGCTATCTGCGCTTCGGTAATCGCCAGCGGATCGTGATCCTCTTCCTGCCAGACCGTATTGCTTTGCTTCACGTACTGCGCTGGCGGCACAAACACCGCAAACAGGCCGCCGGCAAAGCCGCCCTGGCGCATTCGCGGCATATCCAGGTGACCGTGCATCGTGCCGTGCAGGAAATCCGCCACGGCATCGCCTGTTTCCTGCATCCACAGGCGCAGCAGAAGATCGTTATGGCCGTCAAAAACGGGTTGAGCAGAGGTCAATAGCGTCATTGTTATGAATCAGAAGGTACATTGTTACATAAATGATACCTCAAAGCGCCGTGCCGGGCCTGCTGAAAAGTGCGGTTATGGCGCTAAAACGCATTAAACGGCAGGGAAAAGTGTAAAGAATTGCGGTAAGGGTAAAGAGGATGTTGGAGAGGACAGGGAAGAACAAAGCTGCCGATGAGTGCCGCCTACGGTGTTAAAGCTCTTGACGTATAAATCTCAGCAGTTATTTATTCACTCCCTTCGGGCTTCCGGCGCGCTGATATGCCGCACGATAAGGCGGTGGCGGTTGAGCAAATCAGCCCTTCGCTGACCGGACGCGGCCTGACCCGCTCGCCAAAAGACAGTATGCAGCCGTCGGTTAAAAACCTGGGCGACAGCGTGATGGATAGGGTACGCCTCCTGTTTTTTGTAGTATGCAGGAAGGAGCCGCTTACAGGCCGTCAGGCCTGCTGCTCCGCTCTTCGGCTCTCTTCCGCCCGCAGGGCGCCCGGCGTGGTGCCGGTGGTGCGCTTAAACGCCCGGCTGAAAGCGGCCAGCGAGCCGTAGCCCAGCCGCCAGGCAACGCTCTCTATCGCTTCGCCGTCGCGGCCAATCCACTGCGCCGCCAGCTGCATACGCAAATTGGTCAGATAGCGTACCGGCGTCATGCCGGTGACCGCCAGAAAGCGCTCGGCAAAGACCGAGCGCGAGCTGCCCATCTCCGCCGCCAGCTGCGCCACCGTCCAGTTTTTGCCGGGATCGCGGTGTAGCGCCACCAGCGCTTTGCCTAACTTAGGATCGCGCAGCGCCTCCAGCCAGCCGCCCGCCGCGCCACAGCCCGATTCCACCCAGCCGCGTACGATAAACGCCGCGACCACATCCGCCAGCCGCGCCAGAATGCCCGCATAGCCCGCTCTTTTGCCCAGCGATTCCCGCTCCATCGCTTCCAGCATCGGCTGCACTTCCGGATATTTATGGATAAGCGTATCCGCCAGCAGTACTTCCGGCATCGAGCCGATCAGCATCTGCATACCGCCCAGGTCGAACTCCATACAGCCGCTGAATATCAGCGTGGTTTCTTCGGTGGACGCGCAGTCTTTAATACAGCAGACGTTGCCGCAAACCGGCGTGGTATTGAAAGCGCGGATGTCCTTGCAGGCCACATCGGGCGAGGAGAGCAGCACATGATCGCTGCCGTGCGGCAGCAGCAGCGCATCGCCCGTATTCAGGGTGCGCAGCTGGCCGTTCTGCGTCCGCAGCAGCACCGGGCCGCGGCTGACGAAGTGGAACTGCGCGCGGCCCGGCGCTTTAACAAAGCCAACGCCAAACGGCGCGGCGAGTTCGATACGCCGATACTGTAGCCCCAGCAGGCGCATCCCGTAGAGCAGCTCGCTGGTGAGATCGTGGCCTTCTGTGGTCATGGCAGCGCTTCCCGGACGATTAATCAATAATGACGGATTTTACATCATAGACCATCCGACACCAGCGCTTTAATCTTGCTGCCATCGAACGATTAAAGAGATTTTCTATGACAACACCAATAAAGCCTCAGTGGGGAGCCGTGTTCTCTATGGCGCTGGGCGTATTTGGCCTGGTAACCGCCGAGTTCCTGCCCGCCAGCCTGTTAACGCCGATGGCGGCCAGCCTGGGCGTGACGGAAGGCATGACCGGCCAGGCGGTGACCGTGACGGCCATTTTCGCGTTGGTAACCAGTTTCTTCAGCGCTTCCCTGACCAGCAAGCTGGATCGCCGTGGCGTGATGTTGCTGTTTTCCGTAATGCTGATCGTTTCTAACCTGCTGGTCGCCTTCGCGCCGAACCTGACCTTTATTCTGGCGGGACGAGTGATTTTAGGTATTGCCATCGGCGGCTTCTGGACGCTGGCGGCGGCAACCGCTATGCGGCTGGTGCCGGAAGCGATGATCCCGCGCGCGCTCTCCATTGTTTTTAGCGGCGTGTCGGTTGCTACCATCGTTGCGGCGCCGATGGGCAGCTATTTCGGTCATCTGATCGGCTGGCGTAACGTGTTTGTCGCTGCGGCGGCCATCGGCGTGCTGGCGCTGGGCTGGCAGCTGGCGGCATTGCCAAAAATGCCGCCTAATCCGCTGGCTAAAAACAGCTCGATCCTGTCGTTGATTAAGCGTCCGGGCATGCAGACCGCGCTGCTGGCGATTATTCTGGTTTTCTCCGGCCATTTCGCCTTCTTTACCTATCTGCGACCTTTCCTGGAGAGCGTAACCGGCGTGGACGTCAACGGGCTTTCCGCTATTCTGCTGGGCTTTGGCGTGGCGAACTTCGCCGGTACGCTGCTGGCGGGCCTGCTGCTGGAGCGTAATCTGCATCTGACGCTGATCGGCATGCCGCTGGCGATGGGGCTGATGGGCGTGGCGCTGGTGGGATTAGGTTCCGCGCCGGTGATGGACGCGCTGCTGGTCGCGCTGTGGGGCATGGCGTTTGGCGCCGTGCCGGTTGCCTGGTCAACGTGGATCACCCGCACCATGCCGGAAGAGGCGGAAAGCGGCGGCGGTTTGCTGGTGGCGGCTATTCAGCTGGCTATCACTATCGGCGCAGCGGCCGGCGGTATGATTTTTAACGTTACCGGCGCTAAAGGCGTGTTTATGGGTAGCGCGCTGCTGTTATTGCTGGCGACCATGACCATCTTTATGGCGCTGCGCGTGAAAGCACCCGTGCAGGACAGCGTATAAAACAAGCCGGTGCGGTAGCTGATGCCGATCGGTTAATGATGCTGTAGTGGTGCAGAAATCCGGAAACGTCCTGTTTCCGGATTTTTTTTACGTCGTGCTCAGGATTGTTGCCGCTAATCAGGCGGTGGTATTGATGTTGCGACCGACTGCGGGGTTGGCAGGTAACTGAGGGATGGAATCAATGATCCCGGCCGCCACAGACTGCTGATTATCCAGGGCTTTCTTTAGTACGAGCGTGCTTACTTTGTTACCGAGTTCCATGTTATCAAGGCCGGTAGCCAGTGATGCAATTTGTGATACATCCATCTTGCTCTCCTGATTAATATGACTGCCCAAAGGGTAAAAAAGGCTTTCAGAAGCCTGAAAAAGCTATCGGCATTTGAGCGCAAATCTTTAGCGATACCCTGCGGAGCAGGCATGGCGGCGTGGTGCGGGCGCGTCTTGTTTATAGCGGCCTGAAAGCGTTGCGTGGTGAGGTTTTGCTGGTTGTTAAGCCGCAGGCAGCCAGCTGGGTAAATGCCTGGTCGTGCTGTCGAAGTTGGCGTTTGAGGCGTATTGCCGTTCGGCGGCCACAACCGCCTGGTGCTCAAATGCTGGTATCAGAGCTGAACCAACCGTCCTGGCCACGCAACTGAAAGCCTTTTTTGAAAAGCTGGTGGCGAAATGTGAGATCGAAGAAAGCTATGCTGACGCACAGTTCAGAAATGTGACGCGTTAATGGTAAAAAGCCCCTGCGCCAATACGCAGGGGCAATGATCAAAACTCGCGCTTGACAATAATATAACCATTAAAATTGACAGAGCACTCGTCATCATTAATTAATAACGAAGCTAAAGTGACAATGTGTTTATTTTTGTGGTTAATATAATCATACTTTACAATTATATTTTTAGCATTACTTTCCATAAACATTTGTTTTCCTTTATCGATCGAAAAAAAATGCGTTGATTCTGTACTATAGTTCTTTCTTGCCAGAGTTTCAGCAAGCTCAGGCGTTACATTGTTAGTACTCAGGAGTGACAACTTTGTTTTATCAACTAAAATGTCACTTTCTTTGATATCTAAATCTGCAACAAGAGCATCGGTCATACTTACCCCGACGCTTCTGTTAATATCAAGGCATGATTCAGGTGTTACGCCCGCAGATGCATTAACACAGATAATAAAGGTAAAAAGAGCGGAGTTTTTTATCATTTCACAATTAACTCCTGATCATGACTTTCAGCAATCTTTTTCCTGTCATATAACCTGGTAACAATACAACCGTTAGATGCTGTCCCTTTACCATTATCACCATGAATAAGGAAACCATCCCGGTCACACATGCTATTCCCTGGATGAGGAGTTAAACGTATGACATGTTTCCCCGCTTTTGGATGCGTGGCTTGCATTCGCCCAATATGGTATTTGCCTCGAGGCAGAGGGCCTTTAAATTTAACGCATTCAAATGCTACATCATCTTTATACCCCCGCGCACCAGCGTACATAGCCTTAAACTGGAACTTACCATTCAGGTAAAAAGATTTAGTCATCACTTCATAAACCCATGCCATTGTTACTCTCCTTGTTTACACCAACTGTTGATTTACTCCTGCAACATGCATTTTAAACAGAATTCATTTACTGGTTTCCATAGCAGATAAAGGAAATTGAAGGATCTCATAACAATAATCAAAAGAGGGATTGATTTTGTCCGAAATTGGCATAGTATCTCTCCAAAGTAGGATTTCTGTGCATACGCCACTTACGAATTGCAAACCTCGCCACGGCGGGGTTTTTTGCTGTTAGCCCTGTGGCAAACGCGGCATACAATTATCACTGTGATGCTTCAGCCCACTTTTAATATTACTCTTTTAATTTGTGATGGTGTTCAACCTTTTTTGTTTTTTTATTTAATTGCCGCTCCAAAAAGTTCTTAATTTATTTTTATTAAATATATAACTGCCTGTATATATTGTTTTTTATTGTAGTTTTAGGCAAATGGTTACATAGATTGACGAATCCCTGACAAAAGAGTAAACCTGTTTATGCCTTATCAAGAAGCAAATGGTGGGGCATATATTTAGGTTGATAATTGGAGGAATGATAGCCGGATCATTGGGCGGTTTGGCTGGTATAGCCGTAGGGCTGGCTGGTGGCGTTATCTCTGGTGGATGTTTCAAGAATAGCGGCAACGGCGGAGGCGGTGGTTCCGGTTCAAACAATTCAAATTGTTCTGGCGACTCTTGTTCCTTTTAAGGACGCTTAAAGTGAAAGAGAAATTGATTTACTGCCTCGCTATTTTTTTTGGGGTGCTTCTGGCATCATCGCTATTGAGTGGTGCAAAGGTAATGTTTACTAATTGGTATGCATTCCCTGAAGAAATATCACGCTTCAGTATAATGATGATTTGCTATATTGGTGTGGTTAAATTTATTCATTTTATTTTTTCGATCTTGATTAAGAAATAAACGTAATTTATATAAAAAATTTCACTTTAAATATTATATTATATGACCGCCAGGTGCGGCCTTTTTAATGCTTGTTAGAATGGCTATTTTTTTATAAAAGGAAAGCTTTCCACGTATATATTGCAGGCTTACTTCGGTGGGCCTTTTTTATTTAAGGTTTTTATATGACAGAACAGTTAAGCACCGGTGCAACCTCCGGATCAGTCGCTGGCTGGGGGCTCATTACTTCCGCGCTGGCAGGTTTTATAACGTCAGTAGATTATTCAATCACATTCGGAGCACTTGCGGACGCGATCTGTTTTGTCGTCACCGGGCTAATCCTTTTTTATGGCAATTTTGCGCTGCTTTGGCTTTTCGGGCATTACAAGGTGTCGGCATGGCAGGCCACAGTCGTGAACCTAAGGAAATGGCGACGCAGTAAATATAAATACTCAATAGATTTACAGCGGCTTTTGCATATTTTGCCCATGAAAGGCCGGGCGCAAAATACGTTGGTAGCGTCAAATATAAAAAACCACACGCTTGCCTGAAAGCAGCTCTACGTCCAGGGCGGTTTTGTGATAAAAGAGGGCGCCTTTTGTAACCGCTTATACGGGGTTATGGTGACAGGCAGTAATATGAGCCGATCCCGGCTGTATTTACTGCTTCCAGGCTAGTCGGGGGAAGCTGCGCCAGGATAATAATTGCTGTCCTGAGCGCATATTTTAGTGATGTCCGTTGGGAGCCAGAAGCGTTCCTTCGCCATGATTCCGTATATCCTGTCGAACAGCTGTCTGGTATTAACACATGCAGTGAACGTCCGTTTGCGACCACGCAGGTGCAAGCATTGAACGGCACGCTTAGAGTAAAGATGCCGCCCGTTCTGCGGCACCAGCAACAATGATGCCTCCGTGCCTTTCAGCGATATGTTGAACAAGGCCCGTGCCTGCTCGAAGGGCAGTCGCCCACTGAACAACCTGTTTACTTACCTGCCGACATCGACATCTGTTGGGCGGACTTCAGGTGCTGCTCAACAACCGGCGTATGCGCGTCGGCCAGGGCCTTCACATCCGCATCCTTAATCTGCATGGCGTCACTTTTCAGCTTCGCCAGCACCATCTTGTGGTCTTTAGTGCCGGCGTTTTCCATATACATCTTGTCAAATGCGTTGCCGCTCTGCTTTTCCAGTTTAGCGGCTATGGCCTTGTGGCTGGCGTCCGGCTCAGTCGGCAGCGTCACGCCCTTTTGCTGGGCGACGGCCTGTACTTTGGTCAAGGCGGCGCCGTGATCTTCGACCATCTGCTGAGCGAATGCTTTGACATCGCTGCTTTGGGCCTTGCTCAGCGCGAGCTTGGCAGCGGCGATTTCATTGATATTGGCCTGCGCCATGTCTTTCACCGCTTTTTCGTCGCCGGCACTGAGTTTGGCGCTCGATCCTGCCTGGCCCGCGGCGACATTCTGCGCGGCGCTCGTTGGCGTCTGGGCCTGCACGCCGACAGTGTTGAACATAGCGGCCGCTGCCGATACGGCCAGCAGCATTTTCAGGGTTTTACTCTTTTGCATGTTGTTCTCCTGATGGTCGTGGGTAGGGTGGGTATTTGGGAACTAACCGTGCTCAGATTCGTAGGTAAATTACACCAGCAATGGTCAGTATAGTGGATCATCGGGGCGAGTCAGGGTCTGCAACGAGAACGGCAGCAAATGATGGAGGCAAAAAAGCGGGAATGGCACCTGTGTCACGCGCCAGAAGTTGATAGGGGCATAGGTGGCAGGCCGGAAAATTCTGTGCTGTAAACGTGTACAGAGAGAAACGTTTCTGTGGCCCTGCGCCTGTTCATCATTGTTTGACTCATTCTGTTATATAGATCACTTTTTAATAACAGCGTTCGGGCACGGCGCCGTTTTCCGATAGCGGTAAACCCTTTGATTGCTGCTGCCGGGTACTGGCAGGGCCAGAAGCCGAGAGCATAATAAATTTTTTTGATAAAAATCAGGGTCGTTTTTCAGAAGGGAAGGGCTGTATCGCCCGATTTTTTGCAGAAAAGCTGTCGGCTTTTGGCCTGAATGATGCGTCCGGGACGAGGAAAAGACGATCCGCTCAATCTTCTGCCTGGGCCTGCTGCGCCCGAAAAACGCAGCTACATTTTGTTATCTGAAACCAAGCGGAGAACTGTATGAATAACAAGCACGTATTGCTGGTCGGTGCAAGCGGCGTAGTGGGCTTTGCCGCTCATGATTCCTTCCATAAAGCGGGCTGGCAAATCACGACTCTTGGGCGTTCGCCGCACAGCCCTCACCCTTCACCTCATATCAGCGCCGACCTGACCTCTTCTGAGGATCTTAAACAACACCGCGAAGCGTTTGAAACGGTGACGCATATCTTTTACGCGGCGTTGCGCCAGGATCCTAATCCGGGCGTGGAAGCGGATATTAATGCGCTGATGTTTGAAAACCTGATCGGCGCAGTGCGCTCGTCAGGCAATGCGTTGCAGCATATTATCTTTATTCAGGGCGGCAAGGTTTATGGCGCTCATCTGGGCGTTTACCGCACCCCGGCACGGGAAGAGGACAGCCGGCATTTTCCGCCTAACCTCTATTTCCGGCATGAAGACTATGCGAAGAAGATTGGCGAGGAAGGTATCGGCTGGACTGCGCTGCGCCCGGATATTGTTATCGGCCACTCATTCGGATCGCCCATGAACCTGGGAAATCTGATCGGCGTGTACGGGACGATTTGCCGCGAAACGGGAACCGCTCTGCATTTCCCCGGCCCGGATGACGCCTATCGCAATACGCTGGTGAATATCACCGACAGCCGCATTCTGGGGCAAAGCGCTATCTGGGCTGCCGAAAACGCCAAATTCGGCGCGTTCAATATCACCAATGGCGACGTGTTTCGCTGGTGTCATGTCTGGCCAAAACTGGCTGACTGGTTCGGTGTGCCGGTCGGCGAGGCGCAGCCTGTCTCGCTTAGCGAACGTCTCAGCGGGCTTAAGCCTCTCTGGTCATCCATCGCCGATAAGGCGCAGCTGAAGGAGAAGGATATCGATAAGCTGGCGCTGGGCGGATTTGGTGATTTCATCTTCCATGTGCAGAAAGATGCCATATTTGACGTCACCAAAGCGCGCCGGGAAGGATTTGACGCCATGATCAGGCGCTCCGATGACGTGTTGATCGAGCATCTGGAAGCCATGCGCAGCAGTAAACTTATTCCCTGATATGCAAGGCAGCCCGCCGTCTGGCAGGCTGCCGATCCACTCTTGCGGCTGGCTTTGCAACGGCTGAGTTAATGCCCTGATAATCGCTCAGGAAACGATGCTTACAGAAATGCTGAAGTGTCTGAAAAAGTTATCAGGCATCGCTTTCTCCAGAATCTGCGCCCAATCCATCAACCAGATAATATCAGCCATATCGCGCCACTTTATCGTGACATCTTCCTGCGCCAGACCGCGCATAACACTGAGCACCTTTCCGACTATCTCCGGAGCAAGCGCTGTGGTCTGGTCATCAAACCGCCTTACCGGTAGCGGCATCGCCACGCATTACTGCTGTCCGGCTGCTATCTGCGCCAGATAAGCGTCTAATCTTTGTCAGAAGCAGGCATTGCTTACAAATATATAGCAACCGGCAAAGTACAAATAACTGATGAGCCAAATGGCTAACTAAGTGCGCAGAATTTTTTTGAAAAAGATAAGTACAGGTTGGAATAGAGCGCATAAAAAAGCCCCTTTCGGGGCTCTTTTATGCGCTATACATCCCCTGCTTCTTTGGGCGACCCCCGCCAAAGACTGAGGAACGTTTAACGCGAAGGCTACTATCACTGGATGCCACATAGCGACCATTGACAATTTTAATCTCGCCGGAAGCAAGCTTCTCTCTCACATCTCGACCTGCTGCTGCCTGCAGACGTTTGCCCATTTCAAGAGTAAGGCGTTCCACTGCGGCGTTGTTAAGGCTGGTAACTTTGAGTTGTGACGACATAACTTCTTCCTCCTGCGTCTATATCGGTATATGCGTTCCAACCGATAAACGGGCTGAACAGCCTGCTTGTACGGTGCCCCTGAAGACCGAGTGCTCGCGAATAAATTACTGAAAGATCAGTGCCTCGCTCATGCTCTCTATCTTCCGCGGCGCTGAAAACATATGCACCTGCATCGCAAATATTATAATGGTCATAAATTATACTTGCAACGTTTTGGAGCACACGCCCACCCGCTAATCCGTCAAACTTAACATGCTTAAAGCCTAAAGGTGAGTCTGTTACCGGGTCAATAGTGTCAAATAGTACTGCCCAGACACTATTGTTCTGTGAGAAACGAAACTGTGGGAACGCATGATTCAACTTTATATGTTTTGATTCTAAATCTGCCAGCGTCGGCAATTCTTGAAAGCCGATCCCGTAGAGTTGCCCGCAATATAAAAACTTGCGATAGACCATCCCTCCCGCCAGAGAGTCATCGAAGGGATCTGGCCACTGTATCCGATTGTTCACCTGGCTTCTCCTTGCCGCAAACTGATAACTATTCAACCAAATGGCAGTAAATTAAACAAAATAAAAGTTACCTAACCCCAATTATTCAGATCCAAAGAAATTTGCTCTTTATAATCCTATGTTAACTATGTATGGAATCACAAATCTTCATTAAATGCTTCTAAATGTGCGCTTTTCGCTCGTAGCATACGGGGAGCGCCTGGCGCCTGTCCACTTAGAGCCAGGGCGTTGCTAACCGCGTAGTATAGTAATCTGTAGGAAGCTGGTGCCTGGAGGTTTAAATGCTTTATAACTGCATGAATGATACAAAATGGAATGAAATCCGTCTGGCAATGGTGAACATGACATCGCCTCCTTTATGGAAAACGACCTCTCTCGATGGCTATGAATCTGCAGTGGATGGCGAGTGGTTTTACCATTTCAACGTGGGCGGCTATTCGGATATCCACTATCTTGATATTTTGACAAATTCAGTTGAGCAGTACGTGGAAGTTGGCGTTATTCTTCGCGCTATTCATCTTCCCGGTATTGAAACTTCAACCGGCTACAGGATTTTTGGATACGCGGATCCGACCAGCTATATAGGGTATCTTTAGTTGGGCAGCATCAATAAGCGGCCAGCGGGATTATTAATGATAAGGTAAAATTTGTGTCCGTTTCTCGCTCAAAACAGTAGCCACACGGTATCTGATTTTCTCATGACGTCCGCTCCTACAAAGCGGACGTCACTTAAACATTCAGGGAACCCGATCAAGCCATCTGTTAAATCAGATCGGTGGCACCAATCGCGCTTTTTTTACGGTCGGCCACTTCCTTCAGCAGGGCGAAAGCAAAGATCACCATCCCCATCAGTGGCAGAACGGCGCCATAGCTGGCGGTCTGCGTCATCGGATAGCCCTGCTGCACCACCCAGGCACCCAGAAACGCACCCAGCGCGTTGGCGATATTAAAGGCGGAGTGATTCAGCGTCGCGGCGAGCGTTTGCGCTTTTCCGGCCACCTGCATCAGACGCACCTGTAGCGGCGCGCACAGCGCCAGATTGGTGCCGATCAGGAAAGCCCCCAGCAGCAGGCCGCTGACGGAAGAGACCATCAGCGGGAACAGGGTCAGCACCAGCACGCTCCAGGCCAGAATACAAAAAATAGAGAGCATGATTTTGCGGTCGGCCAGCTTGCCGCCAGCCAGATTGCCCAACACCATGCCCAGACCAAAAGCGAACAGCACCACCGGCAGCCAGAGCGTAGAGAGGTGCGCGGCCAGCGTCAGGATCGGCGTGATATAGCTGATCACGGCAAACATGCCGCCAAAGCCGATAGCCGCGATGCCCAGCGTCAGCCAGATGCGGCTGTTCGCCAGCCCGCGGATCTCTTTCAGCGGCGAGCTTTGCGCTTCCTCATGCTGCTGTGGGAAAAGTTTAAAAATCAGCAGCGCATCGGCCAGCGACAGCAGCGACACGCAGGCAAAGGCCCAGCGCCAGTCCAGGTGTTCGCCCAGCAGCGTCGCCGCGGGATTCCCCAGCAATGAGGCCAGCGTCAGGCCGAGCATGACTTTGCCCACCGCCTGACCGCGCCGGTTTTCTTCCACCAGCGAAGCGGCCGCCAGCGCCGCCACGCCAAGAAAAGCGCCGTGCGGCAGGCCGCTGAGAAAACGGGAAATCACCAGCGCGTGGGCGCTGTCCGCCAGCATGCTGCTGACGTTGCCGCCTAAAAATAGCGTGATAAAAATCATCAGCTGATGCTTGCGGCTAAGGCGCGCGGTGCTCAGGGAAAACAGCGGCGCGCCGATCACCACGCCCAGCGCGTAGTAGCTGATAAAACGGCTGCCTTCGGCCAGGCTGACATGCATCGCTGCGCTGACCTGCGGCAGCAGGCCCATGATCACAAATTCGCTCAGGCCGATGGCGAAGGCGCCCAGCGCCAGGGCAAACAGCAGCGGGCCGACGGCGCGCGCCGCAGGGGAAGTTGGGTTTTCAATAGTCATAAAAAGTCTTAATAAGAGAGGCTAAAACCTGTGCACAACGCGTGACGGGGACGATGAGGGCAGGGCAGGCAAGAGTAGTTATTATTGCCGGCTGGCAGCGTGCCGCCGGAAGGCGCTGAGTTTACCGTGTAGCGGCAGGGATAAACAAGCCGGGCCGCGTGGATGGCCCGTCAAAACGTTAGCGCAGGGCGCTTTATTCGGCTGGCTATCTGTCTATATGACCCAAATCCCGCTCGGGAAAACAGTAGTTCCGCACGCGCTGCTTCAGCTCTTTCACTTCCGGAAAGCCGCCATCCACTTTGCGATCCCACAGCAGATGACCGTCAACGGCAATTTGATAGATGCCGCCCGTGCCCGGCACCAGCGTGACCGAAGCTAAATCGGTGCCAAAAGTATGCAGCAGCTCCTGCGCCATCCAGCCCGCGCGCAGCAGCCAGTTGCATTGGGAGCAGTAGTGAATAGTGATGGCAGGCGTTGTCATTAGCGTAGTCCGGCAAAAAAGGGGAGCACCATCTTCTGGTCGGTGAGAGGCGCTGTCAAGCCCGCGACTGCTTGCCTTTTCCCGGATTGTGAATTCTTTATGGAGATTGTTGATAACATAAATCAATATGATTATCATTCGCATTTATTGAGGTCAGGGATCGACTATAACCAGGCGCGGCGGGCGTCAGTACCGCTTTTGGCAGTGATGTGAGTCGATACTAATAAAGAAAAAGGCTTACCAGCATGTACAAGAATCAGTGTTCTCAGGGAATTTTCCATCGATCCGTGCTGTTTACGGCACTGGCGGCGGCCGGTTTATCATCAGGTGCGCAGGCGGCGGACGCGCGTGCCGCAAATGAGCAGCTGACCGTTGCCGACACGCACAGCGAACCACAGATGGTGGTCACCGCGCCCCGACAGGTAAAAGAGGCGGGCAGCCAGACCACCCTCACCGCAGCGGAAATGCAAAAAAAAGGGGCTAACGACTTCGGCTCGGTAATGCGTTATGAACCGTTGATCGGCGCGACCGGTGCCAGCGGTGGATCGGGCGCGGGCAAAAGCGGTTTCGATCGCGGCGGCTATACCGGCTACAACATTCGCGGCCTGGAAAGCAACCGCGTGGGGCTGGAGGTGGACGGCATTCCGCAGCCGGAAGCGGCCGGGCGCAGCTACGCCAGCCGCGCGGGTCTGAACACCTTCGGCATTGGCCGCGATTATATCGATCCTTATCTCTACGGTCTGGTAGAGATAGAATCCGGCGCGACCTCTACGGAAAAAGCCAACAACGCCATTGGCGGCGCGGTCTCCTTCCTGCCGAAATCGGCAGATGACTACCTGTCGCCCTATAAATCGACTTATTTCGGCTATCAGTCCGACTACGACTCCGCCAACCGCAGCTGGCACAACGGCATAACCGCTGCGGCAGGTGATGCCACGCTGCGCGGCGTGTTCGTTTACAGCCGTCGCGACGGCCAGCAAACGCACAATAACAGCGATACGCTGGCGGCTTATCCGGCCAACTGGCATTCAAACGCGCTGCTGGCTTCCGGCATCTGGCAGCCCAACGACGAGCACAAGCTGACCGGCACCGTCGATTATTATGACAAAACCAACCACACCCATTACGACTCGTGGGACAGCAGCGGCAACACCATCTGGGGAACCGCGCAGCAGCAAAGCAATACCCGCCGCTGGGGCATCAGCCTGAAGGATGAGTGGACGCCGACCAGCGATTTGCTCGACAGCCTGACCTCCCGGCTTTATTACCAGCAGACGCAGGCGCACGACAATACCCTGATGCCTGCCAGCGCGACGGCGATGGAGCGGGTTTATTCCGATTACAATGTGGATATCCGGGGCGTGGAAACCCGGCTGATAAAAACCCTGGGACGCCACGAGCTGAGCGGCGGCCTGAACGCGACCGTCACCGACACGCAGCGGCCGTTCCGCCAGACGCCTGCGCCCAGCCAGTACAGCGTCATCATGCAGCCGCAGGCCGACAGCCGCGGCTATCTGGCGGGCGGTTACCTTCAGGATAAAATCCACTTCGATCTGAACGGTCACGACTTCAGCGCGGTGCCGGGCGTGCGTATCGCTTACCAAAGCATCAGGCCGCAAAACCTGAGCAGCCTGGCCACCGGCAGCACGGCTATTACCGAAGCGGATCTGCAAAAGCTTTACGGGCAGAAAAATAGCGATACGCAGGTGCTGCCATCGCTGAGCCTGAACTACGATCTGACGCCGGATCTGATGACGTATGTGCTCTACAAGCGCGGCGCGCAGTTCCCCAACGCCAGCCAGCTGTACGGCTCCTGGAACCTCGGCTCCAGCTATGCGGGATCCGCGCAGTACGCGCTGATCGGCAACAGCGCGTTAAAAACGGAAACCAGCAATAACCTGGAGTGGGGGCTGAAAGGCGAGGCGGCGAAAGGCGTATCGCTGAATGCCGCCATGTTCTACAACACCTACGACAACTTTATTGCCTATACCCGCTACACGCGCGCCGGCAGTCCGGCGAAGTTCAGCCGGGTGCCGTCGAATATTTACACTATCTATCAGGCAGAAAACCGTGATAAAGCTTTTATCTGGGGCGGCCAGCTTAGCACCAGGCTTGATGTCGGCAGCTGGTTTAGCGAGGTTAACGGCCTGAGCGCCACCTTTGCGCTGGGTTACAGCGAAGGCAAATCAAAATCCAGCTACGCTGGCGACAGCTATGTCGATTTAGACAGCGTGGCGCCGGTCAAAGCGATAGTGGGCGTAGCCTGGGACGATCCGGCAAAAGTCTACGGCGCTGCGGTAACGGCGACCTTTGTTAAGGGCAAGCGGGCGACCGAAACCAATCGCGAAAGCTACAGCAACAGCGGCGCGGCGCTGGCCGGGTCGGACGAGGAATACAGCCGCGTGCCGGGTTACGGCATGGTGGATATGACCGCCTGGTGGCAGGCGGCGAAAAACGTGCGCGTCAGCGGCGGTATCTATAACCTGACCGATCGTAAATATTGGGATTACCTGAGCAGCCGCAACCTGACGGAAAGCACGCGACAGGATGCCTTTGATAAAGCGCTGGCGGTGATGCCGGGCCGTACCTTCCAGCTGGGCGTCAATGTGGATTTCTGACCGCCTTAACTTTGCCCCGCGCTCGAGGCTTAATGGCGTAGCGGTAATGCCGGTTTCACAGTTAAGGCAACTTTGCCCCGCGCGCGGGGCTTAATGGAGAACAAGCGATGAACCTTTTACAGCGTTACAGGCAGCTTAAAGCCGACCACCCGAAAAAATACGCCCGCGACCTGGCCGCGCTGCTGGACGTCAGCGAAGCCGAGCTGACCCATGCCCGCACCGCTTTCGACGCGGCGGCGCTGCGGCCGGATTTCAGTGCGCTGCTGGCCGCGCTGGAAGCGGTGGGTGAAACCAAATCGATTACCCGCAACGCCTTTGCCGTGCATGAACAAATTGGCCGCTACGAGAATTTGCATCTGGGCGGCCACGCCGGGCTGGTTCTGAACCCGCGCGCGCTGGATCAGCGGATCTTTCCGCAGCGCTGGAAAAGCGCCTATGCGTTGCGTGAGGAGACGGCGCGCGGCGAACGTCACAGCATTCAGATTTTTGACGCGCACGGCGACGCGGTACTGAAAATTTACGCCACGCCCAACACCGATATGGCGGCCTGGCAGGCGCTGATCGCCGACTATCGCCTGACGGAAACGCCGGAGCTGGAGGTGATCCCGGTGACGCCCACCAGCATTAGTCCGCAGCCTGACAGCGCCGCTATTGAACAGGAATGGCGGGCGATGACTAACGTGCACCAGTTTTTCGGCCTGCTGAACCGCCACGGCGTTTCGCGCCAGCAGGCTTTCCGCGCCGTTCCCGACGATCTGGCGCAGCGGGTGGACAACAGCGCGCCCGGCGAGCTGCTACGGCAGGCCAGCCAGGACGGCAACGAGATCATGATTTTCGTCGGCAATCGCGGCTGCGTGCAGATCTTTACCGGCGTGGTGGAGAAGCCGGTATGGAGGGAAAACTGGCTGAACATTTTCAATCCCACCTTTACGCTGCATCTGATGGCGGATCGCATAGCGGAAAGCTGGATCACCCGTAAGCCCACGGCTGACGGCTTTGTCACCAGCCTGGAGCTGTTTGCCGCCGACGGCACGCAGATCGCCCAGCTGTTTGGTCAGCGCACCGAGGGCCAGCCGGAACAGGCGCGCTGGCGCGAGCAGATCGCCGGGCTGACGAAGCAGGGAGCGACGGTATGAGGCTGTGGCTGATAGCGCTGCTGGCGCTGCCCTTTGCGCTGATGGCGGAAGAGCGAGTGGTAACGATCGGCGGCGACGTCACCGAGATTGTCTACGCGCTGGACGCCCAGCAAACTTTGGTAGCACGGGACTCCACCAGCCTGCGGCCCGCGCTGGCGACCAAACTGCCGGACGTGGGCTATATGCGTCAGCTGAATGCGGAAGGCATCCTGGCGATGCGGCCCACGCTGGTTATCGCCAGCGAGCTGGCTAAACCCTCGCTGGCCTTACAGCAGGTTGAGCAGGCCGGGGTCAGGGTGGTCACGGTAACGGGCGAGCCGACGCTCCAGGCGATCCATAAAAAAATCGCTACCGTTGCAGGCGCGCTGCATAAAGAAGAGGAAGGCAAAGCGCTGGACGCCAGGCTGGACAGCCAGCTGGCCGCAATGGCGAAAAAACCGCTGCCGGTCAAAGTGCTGTTTATCCTTAATCATAGCGGCATGAAGGCGATGGCGGCGGGAACGGAGACGGCGGCGGACAGCGCCATTCGCAGCGCGGGGCTGATTAACGCCATGGGGCAGGTGCCGCGCTACCAGCCGTTGACCCAGGAAGGTATCGTGGCCAGCGCGCCGCAGCTGGTGGTGATTGGCAAAGACGGCCTGAAGGCAATGGGCGATGAAGAGCGTATCTGGCAGCTGCCGGGACTGGCGCTGACGCCTGCGGGCAAGCAGCGCAACCTGCTGGTGGTGGACGATATGGCGCTGCTGGGCTTTGGTCTGCAAACGCCGGGCGCTATCGGCAAACTGCGTAAAGCGGCGGAAGCGACGCTGCCATGAGGAAAATGACGTCGCGCGGGCTGGGGATCATGCTTGCGCTGACGGTGGCGACGGCGCTTTTTGCCGCCAGCATGGGCGCGATGCGGCTGTCGCTGCCGATGGTCTGGCAGGCGTCCGCCGACAGCCTGGTCTGGCAGATTTGGTGGACTATCCGCCTGCCGCGCGTGCTGCTGGCGGTGCTGGTCGGCAGCGCCCTGGCGGTTTCCGGCGCGACCCTACAGGGGTTGTTTCGCAATCCGCTGGCCGATCCCGGCCTGTTGGGGATCAGCAGCGGCGCGTCGCTGGCGCTGGCGCTGGCCGTAGTGATGCCGCTGACGCTGCCTGCCGTGCTGGCTTTATGGTGGCCGATACTGGCCGCCTTTGTCGGCAGCCTGGCCGTGACCCTGATGATTTTTTTGCTCAGCCGTCACGGCCGCACCACGCTCTCTCGCCTGCTGCTGGCGGGCATCGCTATCAACGCGCTCTGCTCTGCTGCGGTCGGCTTGCTCTCCTGGATCGGCAACGATCAGCAGCTGCGTCAGCTTTCGCTGTGGGGCATGGGATCGCTGGGACAGGCGCAGTGGTCAACGGTGCTGGCCAGCGCCGCGCTGATCCTGCCAGCGCTGCTGGCAACGCAGTGGCAGGCAAAGCGGCTCAATCTGCTGCAGCTGGGCGATGAAGAGGCGCACTATCTGGGCGTCGATGTGCAACGCACGCAGCGCATCGTACTGGTGCTCAGCGCACTGATGGTGGCCGCAGCGGTGGCGGTCAGCGGCGTGATCGGTTTTATCGGCCTGGTGGTGCCGCACCTGATCCGGCTGGGCACCGGCGGCGATCATCGCTGGCTGCTGCCCGCTTCGGCGCTGCTCGGCGCCATACTGCTGCTGATAGCCGATACGCTGGCGCGCACGCTGGTGGCGCCTGCCGAAATGCCAGTTGGCCTGCTGACCAGCCTGCTGGGCGCGCCGTGGTTCTTATGGCTGATTTTGCGTCGGCGGGAGGGTGAATATGACTGATGCTTTACAGGCGATCGATCTTTCCTGCCGCTCAGGGGCACGGCTGCTGATCGATCGGGTTTCGCTGACGCTGATGCCGGGCGAAATGGTCGCTCTGATTGGCCCGAACGGGGCGGGGAAATCCACGCTGCTGCGGCTGCTGACGGGCTATCTCTCGCCGGATTCAGGTCAGTGCCTGCTGAACGGCCAGGCGCTGGATAGCTGGCCGCGCGATCGGCTGGCGCGCGTCAGGGCGGTGATGAGGCAGCAAAGCCACGTCGAGTTTCCGCTCAGCGTGCGCGAGGTGGTGGCGATGGGACGTGCGCCCTGGCCTGGCCGCGCCAGTTCGTCGATGCTGGACGAAGTGATGCAGCTGACCGGCTGCGACGAGCTGGCCACGCGCGACTATCGACGGCTTTCCGGCGGCGAACAGCAGCGTGTGCAGCTGGCGAGGGCGCTGGCGCAGCTCTGGCACGACGATGGCCCGCGCGGCTGGTTATTTTTAGACGAGCCGACCTCGGCGCTGGATCTCTACCATCAGCAGCATGCGCTGCGTTTGCTGCATCGACTCAGCCGCAAAGGGCAGCTGGCGGTTTGCTGCGTGCTGCACGATCTGAACCTGGCGGCGCTGTGGTCCGACAGCATGCTGCTGCTGCACGAGGGCAGGCGAGTCGCCAGCGGCACGCCAGCGGAAGTGATGACCGAACCGACGCTGACGCGCTGGTATCGGGCCGAGCTACAGGTTTATCATCACGGCCCCACGCCGCAGCTTATGCTGCGGCGCTAGCGGCCGGGCTATTGCGCGGTCAGGTTGCTCTGTGGATCGGCGGTAGGGGCCATCGGTTTAACATCCGGCGGCAGGAATATGTGGTCGAGAATATTTCTTACCAGCGGCGCGGCCGTGACGCCGTTGATGCCGCCGTTTTCCAGGATCAGCGCTATCGCCACCTTGGGCTTATCGAAAGGCGCAAAGGCGGTATAGAAAATATGGTCACGCAGGCGGATCGGGATCGTTTTGGCGTTGTAGATCTGATTCTGCTTCAGGCCGAACACCTGCGAGGTGCCGCTTTTCGCCGCAATGCCGTAAGGCGCGGTATGGAAATATTTATAGCCGGTGCCGTTTGGCGCGTTGGCCATGCCGAACATGGCGCGGCGTACGATCCCCCAGTACGGCGAGTCAGGATCGCCGACCTGCTGAGCGGGCAGCGTCGGCTGCCAAAGGCTGACGTTTTTACCCTGTTTTTCCTCATACATCAGGTGAGGCTGGATAACGCGCCCGTTATTAATAAGCGTGGCCATCGCTTTCACCATCTGGATTGGCGTGGCAATCCAGTAGCCCTGGCCGATGCCGACGGAAACGGTATCGCCCTGATACCAGCTCTTTTTATGCACCTTTTGCTTCCATTCGCGGCCTGGCAGCAGGCCGTTGTACTCCTCGTTGAGATCGATGCCGGTGGATTTACCGTAGCCGAACTGGCTGAGCATGGTATGAATGCGATCGATACCCATCATAAAGGCCACCTGATAAAAGAAGGTGTCCGCCGACTCTTCTATCGCGCGGGTTACGTCCAGCATCCCGTGTCCGGTTTTTTTCCAGTCGCGGTATTTGCGCTCGGTGCCCGGCAGCGTCCAGGTCGGCGCGCCGTAGAAGCTGGTTTGCGGCGTAATGACGTGATTCAGCAGTGCCGACATCGCCATATAAGGCTTAACGGTGGAGGCTGGCGGATAAAGCCCCTGGGTTACGCGGTTGATAAGCGGCAGATCTTTATTAGCCAACAGCGACTTGTAGGCTTTATAGCTGATGCCCTTCACAAAAGGGTTGGGATCGTAGCTGGGACTGGACACCATCGCCAGCACCTCGCCGGTTTTGGGATTTTCAATCAGGACGGCGGCCCGCTGGCCTGGCAGCTGCGTCTCCACGTACTGCTGTAAAGGAAGATCCAGCGTCAAATAAATATTTTTACCGGCAACGGGCGGCACCTCTTTCAGCACGCGGATCACCCGGCCGTGGTTATCCACTTCCACTTCCTGATAGCCGGTTTTGCCATGCAGTACCGATTCGTAATAACCTTCAATCCCCTGTTTGCCAATATTATGGTCGGCGGCGTAGTTCTCGCTAATCCCTTCTTTATCCAGCCTTTTATAATCGCTGTCGTTTATTTTAGAGACGTACCCCACCACGTGTGCCAGATCCGGGCCGTAGGGGTACTGGCGATCTTCATAACTGTTGATATCGACGCCGGTATACTTGAATTGATTAACAGAGAAACGGGCCACTTCTTCCGCCGACAGCTCGGTTTTCAACACCACCGGCTTGTAGCGGCTGGCGTTGTGCAGATTATGGGTAAACGTCTCGATATCGTCGGCGGAAAGATCGACTATTGGCGTCAGTTCAGCCAGTAACGCCTTCATATCATGCACTTTATAAGGCACAACTTCGATGTCATACCAGGTAACATTTTTTACCAGCGGCGTACCGTTACGGTCGAAAATAATCCCACGCGTGGGCGCGATGGGGATCATCTTGATATCGTTTTGATTGGAGCGCGTTTGATAGTACTGATTTTGCTCAATCTGCAGATGCCAGAGATTGATGCCAAGCGTGACAAAACCCGCCAGCACAACGCCAAAGGCCACCAGTGCCCTGCGAACAAACAGCTTTTCTTCTTCTGCAAAATCTCTGAATTTCATTCACTGCCAATCAGGTAGTCTTTTATTTACCCGCTACATGATAGAGATTACGCAACAAATCACGACCTGAAAGATGCGTCCCGGCCAGGTAAAGTGTGACATTTGTTGAAGTTGTAACAGAATGGCTGCCTTTTTTAAAAGAGTGATGATTATTACCGCTGCCGCTGCTCATAAATAATATTTATTTTTTCCGCCTTCTGGCGAAAATTCATGACCATTAAACGAGAATGCTGTTTCTGCTGATAACGCGCCGTGACTATAAAATTCAAATTATTTTTCCGCTCTGTTTATTATTTTTGGCTATCAGCCATACGCGGCTAATTCGACGTGGGCGTTTTATATTTTTTACGAACAGGCCTCTTTGGAGCAGTCTGAGTCCGTTACCCAAATTTATTGCTGATTTTGCCTGGCCTGCGGAAAGCCGCCTGCGTTAAGCGGAAAAGATCGGCCTGTGACCACGGCTGACGCTGATACCCACCCTGCGTACAGCATCAGCATTAACCGCTTAGTGAAGTTGCCAGCATTGGCGTAATAATCGACCGACATGACGTTGTCATCAGGCAACCTGTTTTACCGCCATCCATTAAGAGGTTTTTATGTCAGGGTTATTTTCCCCTTTTACCTTAAAAGACGTGACGTTACGCAACCGTATCGCCGTACCGCCAATGTGTCAGTACAGCGCTGAAGATGGGCTGAGCAACGAGTGGCACCGCGTTCATTATGCCAGCCTGGCCCGTGGCGGCGCAGGTCTGGTGATTGTCGAGGCGACGGCGGTTGCGCCGGAAGGGCGTATCACGCCCGGCTGCCTCGGTATCTGGAACGACGAGCAGGCTGAGAAACTGGCGATCATCGCCCGTGATATCAAGGCGGCAGGCGCGGTGCCGGGTATTCAGATTGCCCATGCGGGCCGCAAAGCCAGCGCTAACCGTCCGTGGGAAGGCGACGATCATATCGCGAAAACCGACCCGCGCGGCTGGGAAACGCTGTCGCCGTCCGCTACCGCTTTCGGTGCTAACCTGCCGCAGGTGCCGCACGAAATGACGCTGGAAGAGATTGCCCGCGTTCGCGATGATTTTGCCGTGGCGGCACAGCGCGCGCGTGATGCCGGCTTCGAGTGGCTGGAGCTGCATTTCGCACATGGCTATCTGGCACAGAGCTTCTTCTCCGTGCACGCTAACCAGCGTCAGGATCAATATGGCGGCGATTTCGAAGGGCGCAGCCGCTTCCTGCTGGAAACGCTGGCTGCCGTACGTACACAGTGGCCGGATAACCTGCCGCTGACGGCGCGTTTCGGCGTGATTGAATACGACGGTCGTGACGAAGAGACGCTGACAGAGGCGATTACGCTGACGAAAAAATTCCGCGAAGGCGGCCTGGATCTGCTCAGCGTCAGCATCGGCTTCTCCACGCCGGACGCTAATATTCCGTGGGGCCCCGCTTTCCTGGCGCCAGTTGCCGAGCGCGTGCGCCGTGAAGCGGATATTCCGGTGGCTTCCGCGTGGGGTATTGATGCGCCGTTAATTGCTAACGAAGCCGTTGAGAAAGGTCAGCTGGATCTGGTCATGGTTGGTAAAGCACACCTGGCCAACCCTAACTGGTCCTATCAGGCCGCGCGGGCGCTGAAAAAAGAGCAGCCTTCATGGGTGCTGCCAGCGCCTTATGCACACTGGCTGGAGCGCTATCGCGTTAGCGAGTAAAACCCTGGCAGAGGGTCTGGCGACCTTCTGCCGCTTTCTACTGTAGCCGGGAAAGCGACGATGCTGCGCGCCACGATGGCGGATCCCGCAACCCCAGATAGCTCTTGTTGAAGCCGGAATAAAGATTAAGAATTTCTTTATAACAGACCAGTGCCATATCGTTGATTTTCATCATCCCCAGTTTGCGTACCGCATTCTGCTTATGCGAGCTAATCGTTTTAACCGAAATATTAAGTTTTCGGGAAATAAAGATAGCCGAGTGGCCGGAAGCCAGCTCTTTCAGGATCAGCGTTTCCTTTCGGGAGAGCTGATTGTAGTGTGAAGCTTCATAGTTCGGGATAGCTTTTAATAAAGGAATGTATTTTTTAAAGGTGCTTTTCTTGGAGATAAGCCAGTAAGGATGAAAGCCTTTATGCTCATCCTGTAAAGGAAGGTCGACAATAAAAACAATATTGATACCGAAATAATCAATATTTTTCGCCATGCCCAGTTTGGTATGGCAATTAGTAAAGTTGATATCAATGATTACGGTATCTTCTTTTGTTAACTTACCGGGGCGGAATTGAGTTAGCCAGCCTTCATAGCTAAATCCTTGCATCGCTATGCCATTTGCCGCCAGAAAGTATTTTAGCCCGGCCACAAAGTACATATCGTCGGAAATAACATATATGCACATAAATCCCTCTTTATCCTGTCCCTGTTACGGCTGAAAAAAAACCTCGCTTTTTTCAGTAGTAGTTAATGGTAAATGTAACGGTCGAATCTGCTCTTCCTGCACTTACGGTCGATTCAGTCTGAATATAACGAGCGACAAGCGGCATAGACTGCGTGGTCGCCGCACTGTTTTGCATGCTGTAATCCTTGCTGCTGGAAAAATCTACCAGCAAGGGAGAAGCATCAGATTTATTGCCATAAGCCATCTGAATGCCGACGCCCGTGGCGCTGCTGCTGCCCGTTTTTATGCCAAAAATACCGTTAGCGCTATCGATAATGGCGGTATTAGGTGACAGCGTCAGATTTAAAATGTTGTTGGTGATAGCACCCATGCCGCTGGCGCCGTTGTCGGAAGTCCAGGTATTTCTGCCGTCGTTCAGCGTCCCGTAAAAGCGAGGGCAGTTAACTAAGTTAATGGTGGCATCTTTCCATTCGGTGGTTTTTCCTGTTCCCGTAAAATATTCAGCGATGTCATATTTTCCCATCTCGACGGTGACGTCCGGCGTTTGACAGGTCTGCGAAACGATATTTATCGCCCCGGAAAAGTTCAGGCTCCCTAAATTTATCGCCGAAATACCCGGCGCCTCAAAATCATATTTCACCGTAGGCAGCTGCGATCCGATAAGCGTGCCAGGTGTGATCGCGCCGGTTTTAATCAGCACCACGTCAAATTCAAAGCCGCCCTCCGCGTTCCAAACGTTACTGTCGTATTGAGTTTCTCGCCGCCATGGCTGATAGCTGAAAGGAACGGTGTAGTAGGTCAGATTATAGGTATAAATAGCTATGCCTATACCCGCTACGCCGGTTTCATACACTTTGCCGGCGCGAAACGAGCTGTCTGACCAGTCAGACTCTTTGTTAGGCGTCGTGTTGCTGTAATACCAGTTAATAGTGGGTTGATAGCTCTGTGTATTATCGCAATAAATATTCGTAGGCCGGGAGGGCTTAAAATACTGGCGATAAATGACGGTGCCGTTACTGACCCCTGGCCCGATGGTCAGATTGCTGCTTTGTAAGGGCAGCGTAAAATTCATAACGCCATAGCCTTCCAGCAGGCGACAACTCAGGGCAAAAGCCTGCTGGCTCCAGACCGTGGCCATAGCCAGCAGAGCGAATAACGGGGCGGACCGGCAATATTTTTGTATTAAACGACTCTTCATGTCTTCAATCCGTATTAACTGTGACTTTGACGGGATGACGGCGGCGCCTCTGCCATGGTTCCCTCTGGCTGCGCGGTTTTTTCAATGGCTTCGCAAACGCTTTCAAAACGCGGTATTTCACGCTGGCGGTCGGTTTCCGCCTGCGGCATCAGGATATAGCTCAGGCTGCATTGCATGTCCGGCGCGTCTCCCCATTTAACACGCAGCTTGTCCCGCTGCGCCTGGACGCGTGCATAGACTTCGCCGCCCTGGCCGACGGTACCAACATGGTTGCCTTTGCTGTCCAGCACCTCGGCACCGAAGGCCACAGGCTCACCCTGGAAGGTGGCCGCAATCAGCATCGCTGTGCCGCTGCGCGTGCCGTATTTCAGCTTCACTACGGCGCCTGATAACGGCGCTACTTTCAGCGAGGTGGTATCCAGCTCCACATCGCTGGCGGCCCCGCCAGGATCCAGCGTGACTTCGTTCAGCTGATAGGGATCCAGATAGGGCACGGCAGCGTAGCCGTTCCAGTCAACGTAAACGCCAGGATAGGACGAAACGCTGGCGCCCTGGGCGCCTTTGGCCTCGACCAGCGCGAAGGTATCGGAGGTATAAGGCGTTAGCGTCACGCCGCCGGAATGGCCAATAACGGTACCGCTCATCCCGCCAGACGCGCTGTAATAGTTGCTGCCTTTGCCGTACGAAGCGCTCAAAGAAGAAACGGCGCTGCGCCATGTACCATTAACCGTGCCGCTGCTGCCCGTGCCCTGATTGGCGTTGGCGGCGCTGACGCCGTAAGAAAACTGGCCAAGCTTACCGCCCGTGCCGGATATGGCTGCCTGTTCTGAGGTTCGCCCGTTGCTGTTATGCGCTAAATCAACACGCAGCTGGGGCGTGTAGCTGCTGCTGTTGCCCAGCGGCAGGCTGAAGTTCAGCAGATAGTTGTTCTCGGCCTCGCCGTACAGCGTCCAGGTGCGGTTAACGCTAAGACCCCATGAGAGATTTTTATAGCGATTGTTGTAGCCCAGCTGGTACTGCTTGCTGTTGCCGTCGCGGTTCCAGTAATCCTGTAGCGAGCTGCTGGCGTAAAGGGTTCCCCAGCGTTCCGGCAGCCCTTGACTGACCGTAGCGATAAAACGGTTTTTGGCGCGCCAGATTGCGCTGGTTGACAGCCCGTCGGCAACCGCTTCCCGCGTCTGCATCGCCGTCATAAATCCCATATAGCCGCTGGTGGAAAAACGGTAGGCCGCCAGCGACACTTTGCTGCTGGTAGCGCTGACGGTTTTGCTGTAGCTGAGCTGAAAGCTCTGCCCGCTCATGGATGTCGTCGTATCTTCGGCGGTCCCGCCCAGATGGGTGCGGGCCTGAGTGGCATCCAGCGCAAAAGCGCCGATTTCGGTACCAAGCGCCAGGCCCGATTGCAGCGCATAGTAGTTCTGACTCGCCTGGAAACCGCCATAGGCGGTAAGCATATTGGTCAGGCCATATTGCAGCGTAGCCTGATAAAGGGCGGGCTTTTCCGACAGCGAGCTGCTGCGCAGCCTGCCGGCGGTAACGGAGTAGCGGCTGTTGCCCGGCCTGAGCAGCTGGGCGACAGAGGAGTAGGGCACTTCAAAATATTGTTCGCTGCCGTCAGACTCGCGAACAGTGACCGCTAAATTACCACCGTAGCCGGTGGGATAGAGGTCGTTAATTAAAAACTCGCCCGGCGGCACGGTGGTTTCGTAAATAACCTGGCTGCCCTGACGTACGGTCACCCTGGCGTTAGTGCGCGCCACGCCGTGGATCTCTGGCGCATAGCCGCGCAGCGAGTTCGGCAGCATTCTTTCATCACTTGCCAGCTGTACGCCGGAAAAAGGCAGCGTTTCAAACAGCAAGCCTGAGGTATTCGCCTGGCCAGCCAGCAGACGGCTTTCCAGGGCGGGAATATCCCGCTGCACATAGGTATTAAGGGCGCTATATTTTTTCTGGCCGTGCTCAACCCAGTTCCAGCTGCCGTTATGGCGCAGATACCAGCTGGCGATATTTAATCCCGCCCGGATGCTGGCATAGACGGATTGATAGCGGGTTCCCCCGCTTTCGCTGGTGTAGGCGCTGGCATTATAAGCCAGCAGCGCTGCCGGAATGCCGCTGTCCCAGCGGTCCTTGCTTATCGCTCCTCGCGCGTTTCGCGCCATATAAATTTGCGGAACGATAATATCAAGCCGCTGTTCGTTACTGTCGTAATTGACGGCGATCTCGGGAATTTTTTTCGTCAGATCGTAACAGCCCCGGCCGCGCTCATCCTGCTCAAAAAAATTTGCGGGTATCCGGCCTGCATCGAAGGCGATTCTTTTTATCAGCTCTTCTTTTAAGCAGGGCAGAACGTTTTTGTTCTTATCGGCGCTGAATTCAATATCGTAATTTCCCAGCAGGTCATTATTAACGTAAACCGCCGTTCGATAGATGCCGGGCAACGCCGCCGCACCGTTAGCGAAGCGGCCGAGATCGATAGCGCTGCCGTCGCTGACGTTAAGAAATGTAGGATCGAACTCAACATTTTTGGCAACTTCCTGCGGTGCAGAAGGAGAAGGTTCGATCGCATAGGCTGAAGAAATAAAAGGAAGGAGCAACACCAGCTGCGCTTGCTTCCATCTTTTTCCTTGTGGCGAGGCGTTTTCCATAAAAATCCTTTTTATAAAAAACCTGATTAAGCGTCATTAATCTGTCCCGATGACGTAGAATAGAATATCCATTAATTGACTTGCGCATCGACGCTGATAGAGGCGCCATAATCATTGATATAATTTACCTTTATTTTGTCCCCAGGGTTTGCTGCAGCAGTAAAGCTGGCTTCAGAAAAAGGCGCGATCGTATCTGCCTCGGTATTTTTATCGTTAATAACTATATTGGTCAGCGAGATATAATAAGGCGTAGGATTATTGGCTATCAGCTGCTGCCCGTTTTTTTTCCAGACAATTTTTTGTGCGGCATCGTTAGCGTTTCCTTTCAAACCGACGGGACGAAAAAAGAATTTAATGCGCGAGCGAAAGGCCATTTGCAGCAGGTTGCTGTCTTTAAGCAACGGGTTTTTAGCCGGAATTTCCAAAACGTTCAGCCAGTAGATGCTTTCCCGATCGGCCGGCAGCGGCTTTCCCGTATAGCTGATACGCAGCGTCTGGCCTTTCTCCGGCTCCACGCGGTTGATAGGCGGCGTCAGGACAAAAGGCACATGGATAGTGTCCGGTTTGGCTTTTACATCGCCGTCATCGATCCAGCTCTGGATCAGCACCGGCTTTTTCCCTTTATTGGCTAATTTTACGCTGACTTCTCTGGCGTCTGAGGGATAAATAACCCGGGTGCCGGTAATCACTACGCTGGCAGAAGCCGTGTAGCTAAACGCCAGCAATAAAGAAGCGTTTAAACCGGGCAAAAATAAGCGAGAAAATTTATTCATACTAACCTTCTGTAAAAAGCAGAGAGACGGCGTCTCTCTGCGGGGAGGTTTTATTTATACTGAAGAGCGTAAACCACGCTGCTGCTAACCATACCTGCGCTAGCAACACCCTCTTCTTCTGCATAGTAGCGAACAGAGTAATTTAACGTTGCAGCGTTATCTTTTACGGTTTCATAAATCGCATTACTTATTTGGCTGTTACTACCGATAGTAATAACGTTGGCATTACTCTGGGTACGATCTAACAGCTCCAGCGTAACGTTTGACTTTTCCGTGGCCGTACTTTGGTTTGTCAAACGACCGTAAGGATTAACTGTAACGCCATCCTGGAAGTAAGCCGATACTGCCGTCATGCCGTCTGCAAGCGTGCAGTCCGTCAATTGCATATTGAAAGCAGTATCACCTGCGGTAGCACCCTGTGAGGGCAGAGCAGTGTTTTGAAGCACCGGCAGGTCAACATTACCGTCTGAATTACCTGAACCGTTGACATTTACCTTACAGGTGGTGGAGGTGAGTTGGCCGTTAAAGGTAATGGTGCCCGAAGAGTCTGTAGAAGTAGAAGCCGCCTGGGCAGTCACGCCGGTAAACGCGGTTGCCAGCGCAGCAGCAATCAGCAATTTTTTCATTGAACATCCTTATTTTCATCATGTTAAAATAAATCCCATCTTGTCGTTGGGATTGTTATTTTTCCCTGAGGGGAAGTATTTGCAGTGGTTTTATCTACAAATTCTTAGTGTCGAAGTAGTAAATAGGCGTGACGCGCTCTTTATTAATGCAGAATCCCCTGACGTGATCCTCTTCTGTCCGGGTGATAAAATCTTCAGCAATACCAAGCGTTGAAAGTTTGTTTCTCAGGCAGTGCATGACCTGCCAGAGCCGCTGTGATGAGGAGCTCAGGCCATACTTGTCCCACACATTGGTTAATATTTCTTCATTGCCGATAACTTTACTGTCGGCATTTTCCAGCAGGTAAATAAAAAGGCGCATCATGGTTTTTCTTAATTTTATTGCGCTGGTGCCCTTTTCGTTTGCCAGTAGTTTGATATTAATGATCCGGCTCTGGTTAATATTAACCTGGATGTCGGGCTCAATCATGTAACCGTAGACTTTTGCGCTTTCCCAATCCATTACCTTTCCTCCATGAAAACCAGACAGACTTTTACAAGGCGTGTCAAACGGGAACTCTTTCCTGAGTGCGGCTATAGTAACTGTTGAGATAAATCCATCTCAACACTTACTTTATTCTTTTATAAAGGGGGTATTATTTGTTAATTAAAGGGGGGAATGGCTACTTAAGGTTTTTTTTGTGGTTTTTTATATCAATGCATGCAGGTGTTTAAGGTTTTTGTTTCGTCAAAAGGGGTAAGTCGATCATCAAACGGAAAATCTATTTTAGCCTGATATTTTAGAATAAAATATTAGATGATTTCTGCCATTACTGCTAATGATTCACAATCATAACGTATTTTTTTAACACTTGTCGATTCCGGTAACTAAAAAAAATTAAATTTTTCCTTAGTTATTGTCATACGTTAGTGTCAGGCTCTGGTTAAAAATTAAAAATAACGTTTTTACTAATGGTTCAGGTAAGTGAAGTCATCTGGCCTGCCAGCCAGGATTATTCTCAGGCCTGAATTAATGGTTGATATTTTATAGCTCATAGTTGGTTGGTGTTTTTAATGGGAATAGTCTCATATTTTTTTATTTTTACAATAGTTGCACAGAATAATTTTCTTTCTTCAGTAAAATAGCAAAAAGGAGAAAGTTATCTCTCTCCTCTGTTATTTACAGCGCGGCGGCGATAGCGGCGCCCAGATCCGTCGTTCTTCCCGAACCGCCAATGTCCGGGGTTAACCGTATTTTATTTTCACTGCTCAGCACGCGTTCAATGGCTGCTACCACCGCTTCCGCCGCCTCGCTATGGCCCAGATGCTCAAGCATCATCGCGCCGCACCAGATTTGACCTATCGGATTGGCGATGCCTTGACCAGCGATGTCCGGTGCAGAGCCATGTACGGGTTCGAATAAGCTGGGAAAGGTACGTTCAGGATTAATGTTAGCGGAAGGCGCAATACCGATGGTTCCGATGCAGGCCGGCCCCAAATCGGAAAGAATATCGCCGAACAGATTGCTGGCGACAACCACATCGAACCTGTCCGGATGCAGGACAAAGTGCGCCGTCAGAATATCAATATGGTATTTATCCACCGCCAGGTCGGGATAATGCTCGTGCATCGCCGCTACGCGGCTGTCCCACCACGGCATGGTGATGGCAATGCCGTTGGATTTGGTGGCGGAAGTCAGATGGCGGGCCGGACGCTTTTGCGCCAGCTCAAAGGCGAACTTTAAAATGCGGTCCACGCCGGTACGGGTCATTACCGTTTCCTGAATAACAATTTCTCTCTCCGTATTGGGAAACATCGTTCCGCCAACGCTGGAGTATTCACCTTCGGTATTCTCACGCACTACGTAGAAATCGATGTCACCAGGCTGGCGATCGGCCAGCGGGGATTTGATGCCGGCCAGCAGCCTCACCGGACGCAAATTAACATACTGATCGAACTGGCGGCGGAACTGGAGCAGCGAGCCCCACAGCGAGACGTGATCCGGCACGATTTCGGGCCAGCCGACGGCGCCAAAGTAGATAGCGTCAAACGGCTTAAGTAAGGCAAACCAGTCGTCCGGCAGCATTTTACCGTGCTGCTGATAATAGTCCGCGCTGGCAAAATCAAACCAGACCCACTCCAGCACGATGCCGAATTTCTCTGCGGCGGCGCTGATAACCTTTACGCCTTCCGGCATCACCTCTTTGCCGATCCCGTCACCGGGGATCACGGCAATTTTGTAGTTTGCTACGGACATTGCGCTTCTCCTGGAAAGTTAGCTTTTCGCCCTGAGTCTATTGCAGCATTATGGTTAAATAATTAGCCTGGAATTCAATGCAATGTTAACTAAAGGTAAAGAGTTGGCGACAACCAGCGAGGATCTGCGCTTTTTTACCCACGTAGCCAGACTGACCAGCCTGACGGAGGTCGCCCGGGAACTGGGATTAAGCCTGCCGGCCGTCAGTAAACGACTGACGCAGTTGGAAGAGAAGCTGGGCGTACAGCTGGTCAGACGAACTACCCGACGCCTGGAGCTGACGCCGGAAGGGCTGCTTTACGCCGAAGGCGCAGAGCCGATCCTCAGCCAGCTGGCGCAGCTGGAAGAGGAGCTGGGCGGCGAAAGCGCTATGCTACACGGCACCTTACATATCAACGCATCCTTTGGTTTTGGACGTCGTTACGTTGCGCCTCTGGTTTCAGATTTTGCCGCGCAACATCCGGCGTTAACGCTTAATTTACAGCTATCCAGCCAGCCGCTGAACTTCCTTAATGCAGGTATAGATGTGGATATCCGTGTAGGCAGCGTGCCGGATTCCCGTTTGATTGCACGCCGTATAGCGGCTAATTATCGCGTGGTATGCGCCTCGCCGGACTATCTGGCCCGTTATGGTGTACCACAGCGCGTTGAAGATCTGGCGCAGCATAATTGTATTGTGCTGCGCCAGCATGAGTCGGATGCCGCTATCTGGCGATTCAGCAAGGCGGGTAAAGAGCATCGGCAGAAAGTACAGGGAAGCCTGACCACAAATGATGGTGAGGTTGCCATGCGCCTGGCGCTGGATGGCCATGGTCTGATCCTGCGCTCGTGGTGGGATGCACGCGAAGCGATCCTGGCCGGCAAGCTGGTTCAGGTGCTCACTTCATATCAGCTGCCTTCAGCGGATATCTATGCGGTTTATGCTCATAGCCGACAGACGCCAAAAAGGATCCGCTGTTTTACCGACTATCTGCATGAGCGTTTCGAAGCGCTATTTACAGACGAGAAGAAATAAAAGGGGTTGCGCGCTCATGATGTTCCTGGCAGCAGAAGTAGCAGGCTTTTACGCGGTTGCCAAACCGGGCTTTGGCCACGGTTAATGCCTGGAGAGGGGCATAGCAGCTGCCGATAAACGCCAGCTTATTTTTCCCGGGCATTTTCTGGCAGCCTCGGCGGTGTAACAGATGAAAATCCATTTGTTCTGGTCGTTGGGTCACATAATAGTATTCAGCTTGCATTTTCCCTTTCACTCTTGGCAGGCGATAGCAGATGACTTTATGATAATTTTAATAAGATTATTTTAACGCGGAACTATCGGAAAAGGTGCCGTCCCGTTGATTTACAGATAAATGCGTATAAGGCAAGTTAAGTGGCGTTAATTAATGGGCGCGGCGGGCACTTTTTTTTCTTATTAATAGCAGGTTCAGAGGTTACATGGTGTGTACAGATTTACAGAAAATCTTAATAAACGTGATTTATATTGGTAGTAAAAATATGCGCGTTTACCGAAACTGTGGGTAGCCGTTCCGCTGCAAAAAAGATGCAAATAAGAAGACACAGTGCAGCGCCTTCAGATCCGTAACAAGCTGAGTCGATTGGCTGAATATGTAACAGCGCTCTGTTACCCGTTTGCCCTTACTCCCTGAACGTAGTGAAAGATGCTGTAACAAAGTTAATCCATAACCTGAGTGACTAACGGCCCGTCAGCGGCAGGCCGCCGGCCCTTTAGTCGGTTTTTTTCGGCAGCATGACGCTTAAACAGTCGTCGATGCTTTGGCGAGTTCGGTTTTTATCCTGCTCGCTGAGCTGCCGGTAACGCTGAATTGCGCCCTGTGCCGAATGCTTGTCGAAAGCTACTTTGTCCACCGCGTAGGAAGCGTTTTCGTTGGTAATCACCTCGCGCAATTTGTCAGGGAAATCTGCCGAGTCTGGCGTGTCATGCATATCCTTGATCGCCACGCAGGCGGCGGCATAATAGTGCGGATCCTGCTCCGGAGGGAGGAAGGTCAGATAAAGCCCGCCGACGATAGCCAGCAAAGCCACAATGGCGATAGTTTTGCGTTTCATACAGGTTGTTTTTACTGAAGTGGTGGCGGCGAGCTTAACGTTTCCGGCGCCTTTTCGCCAGGTTAACGCCTTTGCCGTTACAGGCGGACAAAAGAAAGAGGATTGAACGTTTTCCATCAACCCGGCGGCCTGCGAAAATAGCCGGCAGCGGCAAAACTGCTAACATGGTGGTTTAACATCATGAACGAGTTGCTATGAACAGCTATCACTACTTTTCCCGCTTTGCGGCGCTGGCTGGTTTTTCCGCGTCGCCGTCTGCTGATTTCGCCACCCTTAGTGCACTACATCAGCGCTGGCCTGCTCTTATTCCCTTCGAAAATATAGAGGTTTTGCTGGGCAGGCCGGTCAGTATCGACGTAGAGAAGATTGCCGACAAGCTGCTAAGCAAACAGCGGGGAGGCTACTGCTTTGAGCATAATTTGCTGTTGCAACAAATTCTCGAAGAAGTCGGCTTCAGGGTTACGCCGCACCTTGCACGCGTGCTGTGGGGACAGGATAAGCCGGACGCGACGCCGCAAACGCATATGCTGTTAACCGTGGCGCTCGACGGCGTGCGGTATCTGGCGGATGTCGGTTTTGGCGGCGTCAGCCTGACCGCGCCTTTACGGCTGGAGGCGGGCGAGCAGCAGGGTTACCGTCTTGAGCGGTTCAGCCAGGAAGAGTGGCTGCTGTCGATGAAAAGCGGCGGCAGCTGGCGGTTGATGTACCGGTTTGCCGATGGCGCCTGCGAACAGGCGGATATTCTTGTCGCCAGCCACTTTGTTGCCACGTATGACGAGTCGCTGTTTCGCCATAATCTGATGATGGCGAAAATAATAAACGGGCAGCAGACCAATCTGTTCAACCGGCATCTTACCGTCTACGGAGAGGAGAAAAGGCAGCAGGAGGCCGCGTCCTTTACCGACTTTCGCGCGTTAATCCTCTCCTTTTTCACGGCGGACAACGTGTTGAGCGAGACGGAAATACGGGCAATTTACGAAAAAGTTGGCTGAAATCATATAGAGGCATAAAAGCATGAAGGCAGACCGATGGCCTGCCTTATTCAGATCCTTCACGCAAAACTACGCGGCAGACGAGCTGTCGGCTGGGGTAGTTAATCCGGTCAGGATATTCGACAGGAAGGAAAGCTTCGCATAGGTGCGAGACAGTCCTATAGCCTGATGCGTCAGTTTTTTGATGCTCCAGCTATCCGTCGTGGTAGAAATAGCATCAACGGTGGTTTGCAGTTTGGTTGAGACATTTTCCATAGCCGTGTTCAGGCCGGTGATAACGTCAGTCAGACCAGCGCCGCTAACCATTTGTACTTCATTATGGCTGATTTCTCTCATTACTTTCTCCTTGTATATAAGGTTAATACAGCGGAGTTAATATATTTATCTCTGCCGCTTGCGTAAAGGGCGAAAATTCCTGAATAGAATATATCCGCACGAATAGCCTGGATATAAAGGGCGCATCCCTGTCAGTGCTTTATTATTAATGAATTTAACAGGAGTTTATTGCGCGCTACAGGTGGTAAATATTGGAATGATTAATAACGGTGGTGAGTTTGAATGGTGAGTGTTATTTATTTGTCATTTAAATTATTTATTATCTATATATTTATTCCTTTTAAATAAATTACCGAAAAATGGCCGGGAGTCATTGAGCATGCGCTGCCTGTCGCTCTCTTTTACCCTGCACCGGGCGGGCGTTTTTTCAGGCGGAAAAGCTTACCGACACCGATCATTTTGCCAGCAGCGGCAGCAGGGCGTGGACGACAGGCATAAAGGTTTCCGTCATTGCTTCCGCCTCTACGCAGGCGTAGCCGAGGATCAGGCCGCGTCTTTTCGCCTCGCCCCTGTAGTAAACCGAAAGCGGGCGAGTCCAGATCCCCTGTTGCTCCAGCACGTCAGCGAGGGCGACGTCGTCAATTTCCGGCGGCAGCGCAAGGATCAGATGCAGGCCGGCATGGCTGTCCTGGCCGATAAATTCCGCGCCCAGCTCCCGGCGGATCGTCCCGACCAGCGCCTCGCGTCGCTGGCCGTAAAGCTGTCGCATACGGCGTACGTGCGCCGCATAGTGGCCTTCACGAATAAATTCCGCCAGCGCCAGCTGGGTCAGGCCGTAGCCGCCCCGGTAAAGTTCGGAATGGGCCACTTTCAGGCGGGCCGTCAGCGAGTCGGGCACCACCATATAGCTGGTGCGCAGCCCCGGATAGAGCGTTTTGCTGAAGGTGCCCAGATAGATGACGTTTTCATCCTGCGCCAGCCCCTGTAGCGCCGGTACCGGGCTTTCACCAAAGCGAAACTCGCTGTCGTAATCGTCCTCGATGATAATGCTGCCCCAGGCCTGCGCCTGGCGGAGCAGCGCCTGACGACGCGCCAGGCCCATCACGGCGCCGGTCGGATATTGATGGGAAGGCGTTACGCAAATCAGCCGTGGCGGCGCGACGCCTGCGGGCAGCGTCATGCCTTCGTCGTCTACCGCAATCGGCACCGTTTCCAGGCCGTTGATTTCCAGCACGCTGCGATGGCCCCAGTAGCCCGGCTCTTCTACCCAGACCCGATCGCCGGGATTGCAGAGCATTTTCGCCAGCAGATCCAGTGACTGATGCGTCCCGGAAGCGATCAGGATCTGCTCCGGCGTGCATTTAACCGAACGCGCCACGCGCAGGTAATCCGCCAGCGCAAGTTGCAGCGGCGCGTAGCCGCCATGCTGCGAGTAACTCAACGTTTCTACCGGCAGCCGCAGGTTCAGGCGGCGCGTGATTTTATGCCAGGTTTTATGCGGAAAATGCCGTACGTCCGGCACGCCGGGCATAAAGGCTCCCCACTGACGCTGGCTGGCGCCGGCGCGGTTCAGCAGCTGCTCGCCCCGGCGGGAAAGCGCGATCTGCCCTGATGGCACGTCGGCGGAAACGATCCGTTCCACCGCCGAAAGATCGCTTTCCGGCAGACTGGCGCTGACAAAGGTGCCGCTGCCCGCGCGGGTGGTGAGATAGCCTTCCGACTGTAGCTGCTCATAAGCGGCCATCACCGTATTGCGCGATACGCCTAGTTCGGCGGCCAGATCGCGCGAGGCGGGCAGGCGAGTACCGGGCGCAAGCATCCCTTTCTGAATGGATTGCTGTAAGGCGTCGTAAAGACGCTTGCCCAGCGTGCCTGCGGCCGTCTGTCCAAGCCGGCAGGCGACCAGATCACCGACGAGTGTGCGCAAAGTGGCTCCCTAAAATAGTCAAAACTGGCTCTGGATAATAGCACCCCATCAGCGCTAAAAATCAAGGTAATTCAGGTACAACCCGGCTTCCCGTAACGAGGAGTAAAACATGAACGATTCCATCCGTCAGCGCCGTCTGGACGCCACACCGCGCGGTGTGGGCGTAATGTGCGATTTTCTGGTCGAGCAGGCTGAAAACGCCACGCTTATCGATACGCAGGGGCGTGAATACATCGACTTCGCGGCGGGGATCGCCGTGCTGAATACCGGCCACCGTCATCCGAAAGTGATCGCTGCCGTGCAGCAGCAGCTGACCCGTTTTACCCATACGGCTTTCCAGGTTATTCCTTATGAAAATTATATCGCGCTGGCGGAGCGCCTGAACGAGCTGGCGCCGATAGCGGGCAAAGCGAAAACCACTTTTTTCACCACGGGCGCGGAAGCGGTGGAAAACGCGGTGAAAATCGCTCGCGCCGCGACCGGGCGTCCCGGCGTCATTACCTTTACCGGCGCGTTTCATGGCCGCACCATGATGACGATGGCGCTGACCGGCAAGGTCGCGCCCTATAAAACCGGCTTTGGCCCTTTTCCCGGCTCGGTGTTCCACGCCCGCTATCCCAACGAGCTGCACGGCGTCAGCGTGGAGGATGCGCTGAAAAGCCTGGACGATATTTTCCATTGCGATATCGCGCCGCAGGAAGTCGCCGCCATTATCTTTGAGCCGATTCAGGGCGAGGGCGGTTTCAACGTCGCGCCGCCGGAATTTGTCAGCGCGCTGCGCCGCCTGTGCGACGAGCACGGCATTCTGCTGGTGGCGGATGAGATCCAGACGGGCTTTGCGCGTACCGGTAAGGTGTTCGCCAGCGAATACTACCCGGATGCGAAACCGGATCTGCTGACCATGGCGAAAAGCCTGGGCGGCGGTTTCCCGATTTCCGGCGTGGTTGGCCGCGCCGAAGTGATGGACGCGCCGGGTCCTGGCGGGCTGGGCGGTACCTACGCCGGCAACCCGGTGGCGGTGGCGGCGGCCCACGCGGTGCTGGATATCATCGAGGAAGAGCGGCTCTGCCAGCGTGCCGACAGGCTCGGCGCGGCCCTGAGCGAAGCCCTCATCGGCACCCGCCATCCAGCCATCGCTCAGGTACGCGGACGCGGCTCGATGATTGCAGTGGAATTCAATCATCCTGAAACCGGCGCGCCGGACAGCGCTTTTGCCCGCGATATTCAGCAGCGAGCGCTGGCGCAGAACCTGATCCTGCTGACCTGCGGCGTGCACGGTAACGTGATCCGTTTCCTTTATCCGCTGACCATTCCGGACGAGCAGTTCAGCCGCTCGCTAACCATTCTGACCTCGATCCTGAAAGCCTAAGGCATTCCCGGCTGCGTCACGCGGCCGGGCATATTTCGACAGACCTTTCACTTACTGACGCCCAAAGCGGGCTGCATCACGCGGCCATAAATGTTCTGCCTTATTTCCCGCCCGTTTCCGCTCGCAGCTTGTTAAACTGCGGCGGCGGCTGGCGAAAACGGCGGGTCAGCCAGGCCAGATAAAGCACGCCGAGCACTGCCCAAATCAGCCCCATCGTCAGCGATGTCGCCTCCAGGTTGATCCACAGTACCGCGACCGTGGCGGCGCCCACCATCGGCAACACCAGATAATGCAGCTTCTCCTTCCAGGTGCGATTGCGGCCTTCGCGGCGGTAAAAGTGGTTAAATACGGCGAGATTCACAAAGGTAAAGGCCACCAGCGCGCCGAAATTAATCAGCGCCGTCGCCGTTACCAGGTCGAAATACTGGGCGGAAAGCGCCACGATGCCGACCATAATCACGTTAAGCGCGGGCGTGCGCCATTTGGGATGCACGTAGCCGAACACCCTGGCCGGAAAGACGTTATCCCGACCCATCACGTACAGCAGACGGGAAACGCTGGCATGAGACGCCAGGCCGGAAGCCAGCGTATTGATAAAAGTGGTGCAGAGGAAAATCGACTGAAACAGCTTGCCGCCCACGTAGAGTGCGATTTCCGGCAGCGCCGCGTCGGGATTTTTAAAGCGGCTGATATCGGGGAAAAAGAGCTGCATAAAGAACGAGGCGGCAATAAAAATCAGTCCGCCGTAGAGCGCGGTCAGAAAGATGGCGCGCGGAATGGTTTTCCCGGCGTTGTGCGTCTCTTCGGAGAGCGTGGTAACGGCGTCAAAACCGAGAAACGAAAAGCAGACGATGGTCGCGCCGGTCATAATCGGCAGCAGGTGCGCGTTCTGGCTGATAAAAGGCTGTAGCGACCAGACCGTGCCGACGCCTTCACCGCGATACAGACCGTGGATCACCAGAAAAATAAATACGCTGATAATCGCGACCTGAACCAGCACAAACAGCGTATTGAAATTGGCTACCAGGCTGACGCTTTTCAGGTTGGCGGCGGTCATGATCGCCACAAAACCCACTACCCATATCCAGGGCGGCACTTCCGGAAACAGGACCGAAAGGTAAATCTTCGCCAGCAGCACGTTGATCATCGGCAGGAACAGATAGTCCAGCAGCGACGACCAGCCGACCAGAAAGCCGACGTGAGGATTGATCGCCTTCTGCGCATAGGTATAGGCGGAACCGGCTTCGGGAAACTGGCGCACCAGCTTGCCGTAGCTGACGGCGGTAAATAATACGCCGGCGAGCGCCAGCAGATAGGAAGCGGGAACGTGGCCGTTGCTGATACCGGAAACGATACCGAAGGTATCGAACACCGTCATCGGCGTCAGGTAGGCCAGCCCCATCATCACAATCTGCCAGAGCTTAAGGGATTTTCTCAGCCCCGGTTTGGCCGGGCTTTCTTCAGTGACGGCAGCCATTAGCAGCCCCCTTGCGGCGGCGCTGAGAGAACAGCCGTGGGCGGCTTAAGGGTATACGGGACGGGCAGATGCACCATTTCCGAACCTCATGATGTAGGGCGTTCCGCCGCCGCTTTTTTTCCTTCGGCGACAGGCGGTACGGGCCGGAAAACCGGCAGAGAGCGCGCTCGTTTCCAGACGGGGCGCATGGGCGAGGCTCTTCCTGAGGCCGGATGCCATCAGGCGTTTTTCAGCATCCAGTCAATTTCCGTATCTGTGATCAACCGCTCAAACTGCGTTAGCTCGTTGCTTTTGCAGGCGTGCCAGACGTGGCTGAAACGTTCGCCGAGCTGAGCACAGAGCGCCTCGTGCTGGGCGAATTCCCACAGCGCATCGCTCTGACGAATAGGGAATGGCAGCCCGTCCTGCTCCAGCCCGTTGCCCTCGACCTTCGGCGGCAGCGGCAAATCGTTATCCAGACCGTGCAGGATCCCGGCAAAAATGGCCGCCATTACCAGATAAGGGTTGGCATCCGCGCCCGCGACCCGATATTCCACGCGATGATTATCGCGATCGCCACAGGGAATGCGCAGGGCGACGGTGCGGTTATTGTGGCCCCAGGAAGCCTGCGTCGGCACATACATGCCTGCCTGAAAACGGCGATAGGAGTTGATATTAGGTGCCAGCAGCGCCATGGAGGCGGGCATCATCTCGATCATCCCGGCCAGCGAGCGTTGCAGAAGGGGGGAATCGTTGCCGTGCCGGTCGGCCAGCACGTTCTCGCCCTGGTCGTTCAGCATACTGATATGAATATGCATGCCGCTGCCGGCGTATTCCTCGTAGGGCTTGGCCATAAACGTGGCGTGCATATGATGTTTTTCCGCCACCAGCCGGATCAGGCGCTTCAGCGCCAGCGCATGATCGCACGCCTCCAGCGCGTTGCGGGTATGGTGCAGGTTAACTTCGAACTGGCCTGGCGACGCCTCCGCCAGCGCGCCGTCCGCCGGGATCTTTTGCAGCTGCGCCAGCTCGTCGATATCGTTTAACACGTCGGCAAAGTGATTGAGATTATCCACGGAGTAGACCTGGCTTTGCATATTGCGATCCTGGGTGCCGGGCGCGCAGGGCGGCTGAAGATAGCCTTCGGCGTCACGCTGCCGATCCAGTAAATAGAACTCCAGCTCTACCGCTACCACGGGATGCAGTCCACGCTGCTGTAGCTGCTGCCACAGGCGGTTAAGGACATTTCGCGGCTCAACGTCAAAGGGAGCGCCATCTTCGTCCAGCATCGTCAACAGCAGCTGGCCGATGGTCTGTGGATCGGCGGCGGAGGGCGTCAGCGTCCCGGCGATGGGCACACAGATGCGGTCGGGTTCGCCGGATGCCTGGCCCAGGCCCGCCTCCTCCACCACGTTGCCCAGAATATCCATCGCGAAAACGGAGGCGGGGAAATAGCAGCCTTTCTCCAGCTTACGCAGCGCCGCCACCGGGATGCGCTTGCCCCGGAAACAGCCGTTAAGATCGGTCAGCATCACATCGACGTAATGGGTATCCGGATAGCGGCTCAGATAGGCTTCGACCTCTCTGGCGAAGGCGCTGCTCCGTCTCTCTTCCGGCTGCTTAAAGTTTTCCACTGCTACAAGGTTAGTTTCCATGATTCACCGCTGTTGGCTTGGTAGGGGATAACAGGATCGCATTCACGTTGTTAAATATAATGCACACAAAAACAATCTGGACGGAAACAAATTGTTTGTCAAATGTTGCATTTGATTTAAAAAAGGGTTATCAAAATACCAGTCAGCGGAAATATTGCGCATTTCAGGTAATTTCAGACGCTTTTGTAAAAAATTCAGTCCGAAACAAGAGGTGAAGCATGGTCGATATATTTTACAGGCCAATTGTCGGGGTGGTGATGTGCAGCAACCCCGTCAAAGGCCAACAAAGTCATACCTTGCAAGATAAGTACCTGAATGCGGTTCTGGACGCGGGCGGTTTACCCATCGCCTTGCCGCACGCGCTGGCAGAGCCGGAATTGCTGGCAGGCGTGATGCCGCTGCTGGACGGCGTGTTGCTGCCGGGCAGCCCCAGTAATATGCAGCCGCACCATTATGGTGAAAACGGCGATGAGCCTGCCGCCGATCCCGGGCGAGATCTTCTGAGCATCGCGCTGATTGCGCAGGCGCTCGAAAGGCGCATCCCCATTTTTGCCATCTGTCGCGGTTTGCAGGAGCTGGTGGTCGCGACGGGCGGTACCCTCTACCGTCGCCTCTGCGACCATCCGCAGTTTCTTGAGCATCGTGAGGACCCGGATCTGCCAATAGATCAGCAATATGCGCCCTCGCATGAGATCAAAATCCAGCCGGACGGATTAATTTCGCAATTGATACCCGGAAGCAAAACATTCTGGGTAAACTCGTTGCACGGGCAGGGCGCAAAAACCCTTGGCCCGCGGCTTCGCGTGGAGGCGTACTCCCAGGACGGGCTGCCGGAGGCGGTCAGCGTGCTCGATCATCCCTACGCGCTGGGCGTACAGTGGCACCCGGAATGGAAAAGCAGCGAATATGCGCTGTCGCGCCTGTTGCTTGAAGGCTTTATCACGGCATGTCAGCAGCATCACGCTGAAAAGCAGCAGCTCTGACTCACATTGAAGGAAATGCGTTTATGAACAATGACGGCCTGGCACCAGGCAAGCGTTTGTCCGGGATCCGCCAGCAACTGGGTCTGTCACAGCGCCGGGTTGCCGAACTGTCTGGATTAACACACAGCGCCATCAGCACCATTGAACAGGACAAGGTCAGCCCGGCCATCAGCACGCTGCAAAAGCTGCTAAAAGTTTACGGGCTGTCGCTGTCCGAATTTTTTGCGGAGCCGGAGATCCCGGACGAGCCTCAGGTGGTGATTAATCCTGACGAGCTGATTGAGATCGGCAGTCAGGGCGTCTCCATGAAGCTTATCCATAACGGCGCGCCGAACCGCACGCTGGCGATGATGATTGAAACTTATCAGCCAGGCACCACCACAGGAGAGCGCATCAAGCATCAGGGGGAAGAGATAGGCACCTTGCTGGAAGGGGAAGTCGTGCTGAAATTCAACGGTCAGAGCTATCATTTGGTGGCGCAGCAAAGCTACGCCATTAACACCGGCATTCCGCACAGCTTCAGCAACACCTCGGCAAAAATTTGCCGCATTATCAGCGCCCATACGCCTACCACCTTCTGATGCCTGACGGCCGCTGCAGCGCGGACCTGTGAACCACGACGGTGCATTCCCGCGCCTTTTGACGCCATACAGAGCGGCAACGGGCGCGGGTCGCGCCGCAAATATTCACCGAACCGATATCCGTCTGGATCTCTCTGGAGCCGTAAGCATGACTGAACATACGCAAAGCTACTATGCCGCCAGCGCCAACGCCTACACGCCGTTTCCGCCGCTGGAGGAGCCGATCTCCTGCGACGTTTGCATCATTGGTGCAGGCTACACCGGGCTGTCTTCGGCGCTGCATCTGGCGGAAAACGGCTACCAGGTCGTGGTGCTGGAAGCGGCGAAGGTCGGTTTTGGTGCCAGCGGGCGCAACGGCGGTCAGGTGGTCAACTCCTACAGCCGCGACGTGGACGTGATTGAAAAAAGCTACGGCAAAGATGCCGCCAGAATGCTGGGCAGCATGATGTTTGAAGGCGGCGATATTATTCGCGAGCGCATTAAACGTTACGGCATCGCCTGCGACTATCAGCAGGGCGGCCTTTTCGTGGCGCTGAACGCCCGTCAGTTCGCCACGCTGGAGGAGCAGAAGCAGAACTGGGAACGCTACGGCAACGACCAGCTGGAGCTGCTGGACGCCGGGCAGATCCGCCAGGAGATCGACAGCGATCGCTACGTCGGCGCGCTGCTGGACAAGCGCGGCGGCCATCTGCATCCGCTAAATCTGGCGATTGGTGAAGCGCAGGCGATAGTCCTGAACGGCGGCCGGATTTTCGAGCAGTCGCCGGTAGTGGAGATCCAGCATGGCAGCCCGGCCGTGGTAAAAACGGCGCAGGGCCAGGTTACGGCGCGCTATGTTATCGTCGCGGGCAACGCCTATCTCGGCAGCAAACTGGAGCCGTCGCTGTCAAAACGCAGTATGCCGTGCGGCACGCAGGTGTTGACCACGGAGCCGCTTGGCGCAGAGCTGGCCGCGTCGCTGCTCGCCTCCAACTACTGCGTGGAGGACTGCAACTACCTGCTGGACTACTTCCGGCTGACGGCCGACCATCGCCTGCTGTACGGCGGCGGCGTGGTCTATGGCGCGCGGGATCCTGAGGATATCGATCGGCTGATCGTGCCGAAGCTGCTGAAAACCTTCCCGCAGCTGAAAGGGGTAAAAATCGACTACCGCTGGACAGGCAACTTCCTGCTTACGCTCTCAAGGATGCCGCAGTTCGGCCGCCTGGAAAACAACATCTACTATATGCAGGGTGATAGCGGGCACGGCGTTACCTGTACCCATCTGGCCGGTCGGCTGATTTCGGAAGTGCTGCGCGGCGACGCCGAACGTTTCGACGCCTTTGCCCGCTTGCCGCACTATCCGTTCCCCGGCGGCCGCAATATGCGTATTCCGCTTACGGCGATGGGCGCGGCTTATTACAGCATCCGCGACAGGCTGGGCGTGTAGAGAGACAGCCATTTTGCAGCGTAATAAACAGGAACGGGCGCCTGGCGGGCATTACTGACGGACGAGGCGGCCCGTGGTCGGCTGCGCTTCAAAATCGCTTCTGAACGGATTGATATCCAGCCCGCCCCGGCGGGTGTAGCGGCCGAACACGCTTAGCTTTTCCGGGCGGCAATAGTGTTTGATATCGTTAAAGATGCGCTCAATGCACTGCTCGTGGAACTCGTTGTGCATCCTGAACGAAATCAGATAGCGCAGCAGTTTTTCCCGCTCGATCCGCTTGCCTTTATAATGGATGACCACGCTGCCCCAGTCGGGCTGATTGGTCACCAGACAGTTAGACTTAAGCAGGTTTGAGGAGAGCGTTTCGGCCACAACATCGCCGGAGGCGGCATCCTGCAGATGCTGCGGAGAAAAATCGTAGTCCTCCACGGCGATATCAAGATGGTCAATGCATTCGCCGGGCAGCGCTGCGGTAAAAGCGGCGTAGCCGTTTAAATCGGGATAGAGCTTGACCTTCACGCTGCCGTCGGCCGCCCGCGACAGATCGTTTTCCAGCGTGGTGGCGACCTCTTCCGGCGCGGCGAAGCGCGTCTGATTAAAGCTGTTCAGGTAAAGCTTAAAAGATTTTGATTCGATCAGATGCTGGCTGGTGGCCGGGATCCAGAATTCGGCGATAGCCACCACGGGTTTGCCCTTAGCGTTAAGCCAGGAAAGCTCGAAGCCCGTCCACAGGTCGAAGCCGGAAAAGGGCAGCTCCGCCGACGTCAGGCCGATTTCCTGGCGACCGCGCGACCGCGGCAGCGCCTCCAGCAGCTCCGGCGCATAATGCTGAACATAGCCGGTGCTTTTGCCCAGCAGCGTAATTTCCTCTGTTTTCATACTACTTCCTCTGCACGGTTAACCTGTTTTTCTTTATTGATATAGCGTCTGAACAGTTCACGGGTAGCGTAAATAGGGCCAACGCCCAGCAGCGCGTAGCCCAGCTTGATAATGAACTGCGAAATAATCATGGTTTTAATCGTCGCCATGCTGAGCACGTTGTGAAAAGCCAGCGTACAGAAAATCACGCTATCAAGAGCCGAAGCGATAACGTTGCTGGTCAGCACGCGCACAAAAAGAAAGCGCGAATTGGTCAGCTCTTTTATTTTGCACAGGATCAGCGAGTTAATATTTTCCGACACCAGATACGCGGCCGAAGAGGCAAACAGTACGGAGACAATGCTGTTAACAAAGGTGGCGTAGGAGATATTCAGCTCCCACTCTTTCAGACCGGGTAAAAGGCTGGTCAGCCACAGGCCCGCCACAAACAGCGTATTAGAAATAAATGAAATAAATATCGTTCTTCTTGCCATTCTCAGGCCGTAAAACTCGTTGATAATATCCACCAGGATAAACGAGAGCGGATAGAAAAAAATGGCGGGCGGCACCACGAAATTCACCACGGGGATCAGCACGGGTTTCACGCCGCTCACGGTGCTGAGCGTATAAATAACCGTCAGCGCAATGCTGATGATCAGATAGGCGTACCAGGAGCGTTCATGCCTGTCGCCAATATCGTAAGAGGTCACGGTGCTGTTATCGCCATAAAGGCGACGATAAAGCGATTTCAGTTCATGCCGGTTAAAATCATCCGTGATTTCGCTGCTTTCCAGCTCGGGCAGGCCGATGCTGATATGCTTGCCGGTCGCCAGCACCATGACGTTGGCCGTAATCACATCCGAGCGGGTAAAGCCCAACAGCTTGTATTTCTTGTTTTGTTCCATGCAGAACAGTCCTTAGGGTTATTGGATTCTTTCTTCGATAATGGCGCCCAGCAGGGAAGCTTCCTCAGCGCCGGAGTAGATATCACTGACAAGTAGCGCCTGAGTCGGGGAGGAAAACAGCGCCAGCTGTTTCTCCTGTGGCGGCGTATGGCGTTTGATAATAAGCACATCGCCAGGAAAAAACAGGTTGCCCAGATTTCTTTCAACCTGTAGCGCGACCGTGTTAGCGACCTCGCCAAAAAACCAGGTAACGGGATAGTGCGCCACCAGCTGGCCCACTCTTTTGTCCGCGCAGCGTAAAAATGCCGATTGAGGAATAACCGGCACGGCAGCCGGGTTTTTATCGCCGTCGGGCGACAGCGTATTTTCAATCAGTTCGATAGATTGCAGATCGTGATTTTCAATAATCTCGCACGACACGCCAAAGAAATCCGCGATTCGCGTAATGGTCGAGCGCTGTACGTTATTGACTTTGCCATCCAGAATTTTATACAGCGTCGCGCGGGTGACGCCGGTACGGTTGGCGAAAGAGACTTTTGTCTCGCCCCGGCTTTTAATAATATAATCTATATTGTTGATTATATTGTTTTTTCTCTGCAATGCCGATGTTTTCATGATAAGCGTCCGGTTGCTGTCATCTGCCGCATTTTATAAGCAAATTTAATGTTATTCAATAAATGTGAAGCAGGGAGTAGACAGGTCAGACCTGGTTTTGTCTGCTTTTTTGCTGTTGCATTAAGTGTTAATTTAAATAAAATCAATCATTTATACTTTTATGGCAGGTTTGGTATTCATTTTAGTGGAAGTTTTGTCTCTTTTTTTGTTGACTTCATTAAGGGTGTAAGATTAAGTTATCTGTACAAAGCAGCACATAATAAAAATATCTCCAGTATTCTTGCCAACGCCAGGGAATCCAGTTCACCGTGCGAACCTGATGCTTACCCATCAGGTTCGCCAGAGTTGTCACGCTTAAAGGCGTAGATCCAGCTACACAATAACCTCTGTCTTTCGCGATCCTTCTGTTGCGAAGCATGAACCATGCCAAAAAAATAACCAGGGTATGGCTGCTGAACGCAGATTGTCGACCGCCGCATTTTTCACAAATCCTTATCGTCCCAGGGCTTCTCATATAAAAATTTAATTTTTCCGATTTGGTAAAATTAAACCCCATTACGCCTGGTATTTTTCGTATTACGTTTGCTGCAAAAAGTGTGGGTATTAAACCCGCCGTTAATTAATGCGCGTTTCGCGCGGAGATCCGACACCAGAAATAGCTTGCCGGGACGGCTCTTATTTGTAATTAATAATCATTCTCATTATAGTGGCGTTTTCCGCTTGTCGGCTATCACGCAGCCGGGCCTGCATTTTTGAGGAGAAACCGACAGACGCGACTTTTCCTCATCGCCTGCCTGTCCGGGTTTTTATTGAGAGCATGTAGATGAATATTAATTTATTTATTACCCGAAACGCGCGCGCGGCTTGCCGGCTGGGCGCGCTTTTTTTTACCTGTTTTTATACGACAGGCGCCTGGTGTCAGCCCGATATGCGGCCGTCTGGCCCGAATATTGCGGATAAGGGATCGGCTTTTTATCACTTTCGCGTCAGCACGCTTGATTCCGCCGATGGACAGCGACATTACAAAATATGGACGGGCATTCCCAATAAGAAATCGCCGCCTGCCGGCTTTCCCGTGATGTATCTGCTCGACGGCAACGCCGTAATGGACAGGCTGTCGGAAAGGCTGCTGCAAACGCTGTCGGCGCAAAACCCACCGGTGATTGTCGCCGTCGGTTATCAGACGACGCTGCCTTTTGACCTGGCCGCCAGAACCTATGATTACACGCCGCCGGACGGCGAAAAAAGCGCCCGGCCCGGAGGAAGAAAGGGCGGCGGCGACGCTATTTTTCGCCGTCTGCTTGAGGAAAAAATTGCGCCGCAGGCCGAAAGAGGGTTAAAGATAAACTCCGCCGGGCGTGGCCTCTGGGGCCATTCCTTAGGCGGGGTCTTTACGCTGAACGCCTGGCTCTCCTCGTCGTTCTTTCATTTTTACTATCCGACCAGCCCAACGCTGAACCGGCAGTACGACGGCGTGCTGGCTAAGTTGGCGAAGGTCGAAGCGTCGCGCTTCTGCGCGAAGTCGCTCTATGTCAGTGAAGGCGACGGCCAGCCGGGAAATAATCCGCATGCGCCGGCGGCGGAAGTGCAGGACAGGGTTCGCGCCACGCTGGCATCGCTGCGCCAGGCCGGTTTATCTGCCGCCTACTGGTCGTGGCCTGAACTTTCGCACGGTCAGACCTTTGATGCCGGTTTCCGGCAGGCCTTACGCCATCTGGCGCAGCATGGCGAAGAGCGGGGCGCGTGCCGACAGGCTGAATAAAGATAAAAGGCGCGCGCGGCACAGGGATAAGCCATGCGCGCGGGCGTCTTCCGCCAGCGAGCATGTGCTTGCCGCGCCGTAGCGCGGGTTTTACGGTTACTTTACCCCGCTAAAGACCGGTGTTTTTGTCAGCTATATCCAGGCCGGTTCTCCAGCAGAAAATCAATCAGCGCCTTTACTCTTTTCGTTTTACCCGCGCTTTTTGCGTAATAGAGATAAACCGGCGGATAGGTCTTCCAGAAAGCTTCCATCACCGGCAGAAACCTCTCTTTATCCGGCTGCAGCTGCAAAACCGGCTCGAACAGCCTGCCGATACCCAGCCCGCTGCGAATGCCGTCAGCCATCACGTCGATGTCGTTGCTGATAAGCTGACCCGGCATATCCACGGTCAGCTGTTCGCCGTTGTGCTCCAGCATCAGCGGCAGGAGGCGGTGAGCGGTAATAAATCGGTAGCCGATAAGCTGGTGCTGCGGCAGATCGGCTGGCGTTGTCGGCGTACCGAACGCCTTCAGGTAGGCTGCCGAAGCGTACAGCCCTTCACGAAAGGGCTTCATCAACTGGCGCGCCACCACGCCGCCCTCAAGGATATCGCCAAAACGGATCCCCACATCGACCCGTTCATCAACAAGATGCACGGTGCCGTCGTACACGGACACTTCCAGCCGGATGCCCGGATAACGCTGGCAAAATGCCGCCATCACCGGTTTGAGGATCAGCAGATAAGCGAAGCGGGAAAGCGTGATCCTGACCAGCCCGGAAGGCGCCTGCTGCTGACCCCGGATATTTTCCAGCGAGTTTTCCAGCGATTCCACCGCGGATAAGGTTTGCTCTAACAGCTGCCGTCCGGCATCCGTTAACTCAATACGCCGGGTGGTGCGCACGAAAAGAGGATGGCCGATATGCTGCTCAAGCAGCTTAAGCGCCTTGCTGACCGAGGGCGGCGTGATTTCCAGTTTCCTGGCGGCGGCCGAAATAGAGCCTTCACGAGCGATGCTCTGAAAAATGCGGATCTGGTTGTATATCACGTTATTCATTACGTCGTCCTGATGCAGCCACGCCGCTGATTATTAGCCACAGGCTAATTATCCATAAGCCGATACTGTCCTAATTCTATCAGGATCGCGAGCCTATACTTTCCTTCGGCAACCTCCCGCCGGGTAAATCAGGGAAAATGAGAAAGGAGATTAACGGCTAAAAATGAATATAGTTATTATTTCCGGACACCCGGATCTGACGAAGTCAATCGGTAACGCAACCATTCTGAACGAGGTGGCTAAGGCGCTGCCAGATGCGGAAATCCGTCGTCTGGATGCCTGTTATCCGGGCCATCAAATTGACGTGCGGGCCGAGCAGGAGGCGTTGTTAAAAGCCGAGGCGATCGTCTGGCAGTTTCCGTTTTCCTGGTATTCGCTGCCGGGGATCATGAAAGTCTGGCTGGACGAGGTTTTTGTTCACGGGTTCGCACAGGGTTCAACGGCAAAACTCGGCGGCAAAAAACTTATCCTTTCCTTTACCACTGGTGCAGCACAGGCGCTTTATTCTGCTGAAGGTGCATTCGGGCATAGCCTTGATGATTATCTTATTCAGTTTGAAACGACGGCCAGGCTGTGCAATCTGGAGATGCAAACACCCGTGTACACCTGTGGCATAAGTTACGCGGAGCGGGATGAAAACATCGCACAGCAGAAAATGTTGGCCAAGGATCACGCCGCACGGCTCATTGCGCAGTTAAAAGCGTTAGCGTCGAAACCGGCGCTTTAGATCCTGTTAATAAAGGAGAAAAGGTAATGGACTATACGCAACTGGGGAAAAGCGACTTAACGGTTTCCCGTCTCTGTCTGGGCTGCATGGGATTTGGCGATGCGGCGACGGGCCAGCACAGCTGGACGCTGGCTGAAGCGGAAAGCCGTGAGATCATCCGTTACGGCCTGGAGCAGGGCGTGACTTTTTTCGATACGGCGATAGCCTATCAAAACGGTTCAAGCGAGCGCTATCTCGGCCGGGCGCTGCGGGATATGGCGAGGCGCGATGAGGTGGTGGTCGCCACCAAATTTCTGCCGCGCACGCCACAACAAATAGCCAGCGGCGTTACCGGCAAACAGGCTATTGCTCGATCGCTTAACCAAAGCCTGCAAAACCTGGGCATGGAACATATCGATCTCTATATCTGTCACGCCTGGGATCACCATACGCCAATACTTGAGGTGCTTGAGACGCTGCATCAGGCCGTTCAGGCGGGCAAAATCCGTGCTATCGGCATTTCTAACTGCTTCGCGTGGCAGCTGGCTAAAGCGAATGCGCTGGCCGAGCGGGAAGGTCTGACCGGTTTTGTTTCCGTACAGAGCCATTACAACCTGATTATGCGCGAGGACGAGCGCGAATTAGTCGGCTTATGCGCTGAAGATAATATTGCGATGACCCCTTACAGCGCGCTGGCCAGCGGTCGTCTTGCCCGGCTGGATAATCCGCCAACGCGGCGTGCCGCTGAAGATGCGTATGCGAAAGGAAAATACGATAAAACGGCGGCGCAGGACCGCATTATTATTGAACGCGTAGCGGAGCTTGCCCGTCGGTATCAGGTTTCCATGACCGAAATTTCACTCGCCTGGCTGTTAACCAAAGTCACCGCGCCGGTCGTCGGCGCCACCAAAAAGCAGCATCTCGACGGCGCGGTAAAAGCCGTGAAGTTGCAGCTCAGTCAGGAAGATATTCACTTTCTGGAGGCGTGCTATCAGCCGCACGCTCTGGTGGGGATGATGGCGCAAAAAACGCCTCAGACAGAGGATCGAAAGAAGGTATGAGCGCGTTAAGCATTGTCCTGCCCTGATAGCAAAGAAAGGAGACGGTAAATCATGATGAAAAGGCTCCTCGCGGCACAAATCCTGGCGGTAACGCTGTATCTGCCGATCGACAGCCCGGCGTTTGCCACTGACGCAACAGCGGCGAATAAACCGGCTATGAGTCTTGTCGAGCTGGAAGTTAAAGCGGGAAAAAGCGATCGCTACCGTGACATCATCAAAATGACCAGCCGTTCCGCTATAGAAAACGAGCCGGGAACCTTAGCGCTGTACGCTTTCAGGCATCAGTACAACCCTTATCTGACCTACAGAGTAGAAGTATATGCAGATGATGAAGCGTACAAAAAGCATTTAGCGTCCAGAGCGTATCAGGCTTTTATTCAGCAGGCGCCTGAGGTGGTCGCTAAGGAGAGAAAAACAGAACTTGTTCCGCAGTTCCTGGGCGATAAGCGCATCGTTCAGGATGAAAAAACGATCGATAACCTGGTGATTGTCGATGTGAAACCCGAGCATCAGCAGGCGTTTAAAAATATCGTGCTGCCGGAAATGGCCGAATCTTTAAAAGTTGAAGAGGGCGTCCTGGCAATGTATGCCGCGACGGATGCGCAAAATACCCGCCGCTGGTACTTCTACGAAATCTACGCCAGCGCCGCTGCGTATCAGCAACACCGGGCAACGCCGCACTTCAGAGCGTATATAGCGCAAACGGCACAAATGTCCGCCAGGAAAGAATCTGTCCCTGTCACGCCCGTCCTGCTCACAAACAAGGGCGGTATAAGGCCGGATAAAACACGTTAAGAATGCTGTGTTGCGTTTAATGGATCCTTGAGGCTAAACGATGAAAAAAGTGCTTGCCGCCGCCGCGATATCGCTGGTCCTTGCCGATGTCGCTTTTGCTGAAGAGAAAAGAGGTGAATTTATGTTGAAGGTTACTCCATCCGCCCTGTCGGTCGCGGATATCGAGTCGGTTTCTCCCGCGCTGGCCCGCTTTGGGCGTGAGGCTATAACGGACGATCTGTGGAAACGCGACGCGCTGTCGCTGCGGGATCGTAGCATCGTGACGGTGGCTATTCTTATCGCCAGAAATCAGCCTGCCGAGCTTGGCCATTACGTCGGCGTGGCGCTGGATAGCGGCGTTACGCCAGCGGAAGTATCAGAAATTATCACGCATCTCGCTTTCTATTCCGGCTGGCCAAATGCCATGGCCGCGATTGCCGCGACTAAAAGCGTGTTTCACGAGCGCGGCGTCAGCGCCGAACAGCTAGCCGAAGCCTCTCCGGCGCTGTTGCCGCTTAATCAGGAGGTGGAAAAACAGCGGGCGGAAACGGTGGAAAAAAACGTGGGGCCTGTTTCTCCCGGTCTGGTTAAGTTTACGGCCGAGCCTCTTTTTCTCGATCTGTGGCAGCGACCCGCGCTGGCGCCAAGGGATCGCAGCCTGGTCACCGTCAGCGCGCTGATTGCCTCGGGGCAGAGCGCGCAGATTGGTTATCACCTTAACCGCGCGATGGACAATGGCTTAACGGCTGAGGAGGCGGGTGAGATTGTAACCCAGGCAGCCTTCTACGCCGGCTGGCCAAATGCGTTTTCCGCCGCGCCAGTTGTAGGCGAAGTGCTGCGCGCTCGCGCGGCGAAAGAAGGCTAACAGCCATCGACATCAGCACAACATGCCCGGCGTTTTTGCGCCGGCTCTTTATGCTTCATTCTGCCATTCTGCCATTCTGCCATTCTGCCATTCTGCCATTCTGCCATTCTGCCATTCTGCCATTCTGACCGTCTGACCGTCTGACCGCCTGACCGCCTGACCGCCTGACCGCCTGACCATGCGCGCTTCCTTATTCACAAGAACGCGCTCTTCTTCAAAACAGTTCCTGACTGTCCTCTGTACGGCTGCACTGCCCGATGAGCTTCTGACGCGGTAGCACGCGCTAACCGGGCGTTCTTAACGTAGAGCACTTTAATGTAATTCATCATGATTAATAACTGCCGTTATGGTAATTATTGGAAATAATGTTAAGTAATTAACTAATTAAAAGGTTTTACTCTGAATTAGATCGTGATCAAAAAAAGAATAATTTTTAAGATGAATCCGATTCTTTTTTAGTTACCCTATTCAGTCACTTATCGCAAATTTTAATAAAATCCCTTATAAATCAGATCACAAATTATAAATCAGCATATTGCCTGTGGCGGGCAGGCTGCTATAGTCACGCCCGTACACAAGGAAAGTGTGCGCTCTGCCTGCTTTCCATGCTTATTTTTTACAGGAATAAATATGAGCAACTCTTATCAGAACGAAATCCCCAAAGCCCGCGTTAACATCACGTTGGATCTGCATACCGGCAACGCCCAAAAGAAAATGGAGCTGCCTTTGAAGCTGCTGGTCACCGGCGACTTCAGCCACGGTCAGGAGCAGCGCGCGCTGTCCGAGCGTGAAAAAGTCAACGTGAATAAAAACAACTTCGACAGCGTTCTGGCGGCGTTCTCCCCGGCTCTCAATATTTCCGTGGAAAACACGCTGGCCAACGACGGCAGTGAGGAAAACGTCCGGCTGACTTTCCGCGAGATGAAGGACTTCAAGCCGGAGCAGGTGGCGCGTCAAATCCCACAGCTTAAGGCGATGCTGGCGATGCGCAATCTTCTGCGCGACCTGAAGGCCAACCTGCTGGATAACGTCACCTTCCGCAAGGAGCTGGAAACCATCCTGAAAAACCCTGCCCTGAGTGACGAACTGCGCACCGAACTGTCCGCCCTGGCAACGGAAAAAGCCTGATTGCTGACGCCTGGTCCCGAACACTTCAGGTTGCAGCACGGCGGCAGACGGGCAGCTCCCGGCAGGCTTAGTTAAGCCGCCAGGCGAGCAGCTGACGCATTTGCAGCAGGAAGCGTGACGGAAATATTAATGGACTAATACAAGAGAATGCTGATGTCTGTACAAAATGAAACCTCCTCTGCCGGTACCGCTACCGTGCTCGATCGCCCTGCTACGGGCGGTGTTTACGCGTCACTGTTTGAAAAAATCAATCTGAGTCCGGTAACGCATCTCAGCGACCTGAACGTCTGGCAGGACAACCAGGCGATGTCCGATGCCAGCGTCGACGAACGCGTAACCGCCGCCATGAAGGTGCTGGTTGAATGTCTGAACCAGTCCGGTTCGCAGGTGGATAAACTGGATAAAACTCTGCTGGATCACCATATCGCGCAGCTGGATGAGCAGATCAGCCGCCAGCTTGATGCGGTGATGCACCATGACGAGTTCCAGAAAGTCGAATCCCTGTGGCGCGGCCTGAAGTCGCTGGTGGATAAAACCGACTTCCGTCAGAACGTGAAGATAGAAGTGCTCGATCTGTCGAAAGAGGATCTGCGTCAGGATTTCGAGGACGCGCCGGAAATTATCCAGAGCGGCCTGTACGCGCACACCTATATTGCCGAATACGACACGCCGGGCGGCGAACCGATTGGCGCGCTGATCTCCTCCTGGGAGTTTGACGCCTCGGCACAGGACGTGACGCTGCTGCGCAACATATCTAAAGTAGCCGCTTCCGCGCATATGCCGTTTATCGGTTCGGTCGGCCCGCAGTTTTTCCTGAAGGACAGCATGGAAGAGGTGGCGGCGATTAAAGATATCGGTAACTACTTCGACCGCGCGGAATATATCAAGTGGAAGTCGTTCCGCGAAAGCGATGACTCGCGCTACATCGGCCTGACCATGCCGCGCGTGCTCGGGCGTCTGCCGTACGGCCCGGATACCGTGCCGGTACGCAGCTTTAATTATGTCGAAGAAGTGAAAGGCCCGGATCACCACAAATATCTGTGGACCAACGCCTCATTCGCTTTTGCCGCCAACATGGTAAAAAGCTTTATCAACAACGGCTGGTGCGTGCAAATCCGCGGGCCGCAGGCGGGCGGCGCGGTGACCGATCTGCCGATCCACCTGTACGATCTCGGCACCGGCAATCAGGTGAAAATCCCTTCTGAGGTGATGATCCCGGAAACCCGCGAGTTTGAGTTTGCCAACCTTGGTTTTATCCCGCTGTCGTACTATAAAAACCGCGACTATTCATGCTTCTTCTCCGCCAACTCAACGCAAAAACCGACGCTGTACGACACCGCCGACGCCACGGCCAACAGCCGGATCAACGCGCGCCTGCCGTATATCTTCCTGCTGTCGCGCATTGCGCACTACCTGAAGCTGATCCAGCGCGAAAACATCGGCACCACTAAAGATCGTCGCCTGCTGGAGCTGGAGCTGAATACCTGGGTTCGCGGCCTGGTGACGGAAATGACCGATCCGGGCGACGAGTTGCAGGCTTCCCATCCGCTGCGCGATGCCAAAGTGATGGTTGAAGATATCGAAGACAATCCGGGTTTCTTCCGCGTCAGGCTGTTCGCGGTGCCACATTTCCAGGTGGAAGGCATGGACGTCAACCTGTCTCTGGTTTCCCAGATGCCAAAAGCAAAAGCGTAAGGCGGAGACGGGATGAAAACGCAACAGCCGCTGTGGGATCGGGGCGTCATGGTCTCGCCACAGCATTTCCAGCAGCAGGCCGCGTATGCGGCCTGGTCAGCGGAATGTATCGCACAGAGGGGACTGAATCATCCCTGGGGCGTAATCCGCGCCGAATTTGAACCCGAGATCCTGAAGCTGGGGCGGCTACAGGCGCGTCATCTTCACGTGCGCTTCCAGGACGGCACGCTTATCGATACCGACAACGGCGACGATCTGCCGCCGGCGATCGTGCCGGAAGGTCAGGAGGTCGTGGTCGTGCTTGCGCTGCCCTTGCTCAGGGCGAACGGCGGCAACTGCCTGCGTCCCGATGAGGTTGCCGAACGTCCGGTGCGCTATCGTCAGCGCTGGCGCGACATTCGTAACCAGTTTGGCGACGATACGCGCCAGATTGCGGTGATCAAGCCCGAGCTGACGCTGCGTTTTGCCCATCAGGACAACAGTGATTATCTGGTCTGTCCGGTAGCGCGTCTGAAGCAGGACAGCCAGAGCGGCTGGACGCAGGACGAGACTTTTCTGCCCGCGATACTTACGGTGCAGAGCAGCCCGTGGCTGCTGTCGCAGCTTGACCTGCTGATGACCCAGCTGCGCACCCGCCTTAACCGGCTGATGGCCATGCGCCGCGAAAGCAACGAGCGCATGGCGGATTTTGCCGTTGCCGATGTCTCGCTGTTCTGGCTGCTCAACGCGCTGAACAGCGCCGAACCGGTGCTGAGCCAGTTTCTGCGCTTTCCGCAAAGCGCGCCGGAGCGGCTTTATCCTGAGCTGGCGCGTCTGGCAGGCAGCCTGCTGACCTTTTCGCTGGCGCATCAGGTCAGCGCCATCCCGGCTTATCAGCATGCCCGGCTGAACGACGTTTTCCCGCCGCTGTTCGCGCTGTTGGGCGATTTGCTGGAGGCCAGCCTGCCGTCGCGGGTGGTGCCTGTCGCTCTGGAGCAGGATAAGCGGCTGCGTCAGTGGCTGGCGCGCCTGCACGATCCCCGACTGCGCGAGGAGGCGGATTTCTATCTTTCCGTCCGTTCGCCTTTGCCTGCGGCACAGCTGCAGGAGCAGTTCCCGCGCCAGTGCAAAGTCGGCAGCCCGGATTACGTTACCGGGCTGGTAAACGCCTCGCAGCAGGGCATTCCGCTGAAGCCGCTGCATCACGTGCCTGCGGCCATTCCGCTGCGCCTGGAAAACCAATATTTCGCGCTCGATCTGTCGCATCCGGCCGCCGCAGAGATGCTGGCAAGCGGGAACTGCATGTTCTACGTGCCGGGCATGTTGGGCGAACCTGAACTTGAACTGTTTGCGGTGCTGAGAACATGAGCCAGAAAGAAGAGTGTGATATCGACGCGCTGCTGCAAAACACCTGGCTGCAGGTCATCAGTCTGCGCCATGGCCCGGTATTTGAGGAGGGGGAAGGGCGCGTACTGTGGGAGCGCTGCGTGGCAGAAGCGGAACAGGTGCAGCTGGCGCTTAGTGAAGCCGGCTACGACGAACAAAGCCGCGAGCATATTTTGTATGCGCAATGCGCCCTGATTGACGAGGTCATTAAGGGGCGCGGCGTGCAGGATGACGCCTGCGTGCAGTGGTATCACATGCCGCTTCAGGGGCATTTCCTCGGCACGCTGGACGCTGGCGACAGGCTCTGTAACCGCATGAGAGAAGTTCTGCACGAGCCTGCGCCAAATCCTGCCGTTCTGACCTGCTTCCAGCGCGTGATGCTGCTGGGTTTCCTTGGCGGCTATCGTTCGCTGAACGACCCGGAACGGGAAAAGCTGGTGCAGGCGCTGAACGATCAGGTTGCACCATTCAGCGGGCCGCGGACGCAGAGCGTACTGGCAGAAAGTAAACCCGGCCGGGGGCTCGGCGGCTGGCTGGCCAGCTGGCCGCTGCGTATTAGCTTCTCGATCCTGCTACTGGCCGCCGTCTGGTGGTGGCTGGATCGCTGGCTGAGCAGCCTGGTGGCGTCGCTGCTGCCGGGAGTCGTGCCGTGAGTCCCGGACTGCAACGCACGCTGGCGTTCTGGGCCGCGCTGCTTGCTGCCGGGCTGTGTCTGCTTTTTCTGCCGGTTTCGCGGTCTGTTGCCGTGTTGCTGATGTTGTGCTGGTGGGCGCTGATTATCGTGGTGCTGGCCGCCCGGCCTCGTCCGGCGCAGGAAGACGCATTATGTGCCGACGATCTTCCTGATACCGCTTACCGGCAGCCGGTGGTGCTGGTCTGTGGCGACAGCGCGCAGGCGTGGCCGGATGACGCCTCGGTGTTGACCGTAGCGCACGGCTGCTGGGTGCGGGTGGCCAGGCATCAGGCGCTGGACGCGGTAGGCCGTCAGCTATTGTCCCTACGGCCGGAGTGGGGCCGCCAGCTTTCGGTGACGATCGGTATTTCTCCTCAACAGCATCAGGACTATGAAGCCCTGACCAGCCAGCTGCTGACGCTGCGCTGGCAGCTCGAGCAGCTACGGCGCGAAACCGGCTATTCCGTGCCGCTGGTGCTGTGCGGTCAGGTAGGTAGCGCGATGATCGACGAGCCTCTCTGGCAGGCGGCGATGCCCGACGAGTCGGTACGCGTCTGGCGCGACAGCATGGCTCCTTGCACGCTGAGCAGCTGGCTGGCGGCGGGCGGATACGCGGCCTGGCAGCAGCAGGTGCTGTTCAACAGCCTGACGACATGGCTTCAGCGACACGTTGAGGCGGTATTCGCCGACGGCGCGCGGCCAGTCTGCGTCGTCCGGGGGCTGAGCGCGGCGATTGACGGCGGCGCGTCACCTTCTTCCCTCTGGATCCGCTGGATGCAGCAGCATAGCGCGCTGAACCGCGTCAACGGGTGGCTTCCGGCAGGATCTTCCTCGTTATCTTCACCGCTGCCGGAATGCGTTCTGCCGCTGTTGCCGGAGGGCGGCGGCCTGACGCCACCCCAGCGCGCCTGCCGCTACGGCCTGGGACTGTTCGTTATCGCGGCGATTGTCGCGCTGTGCAGCAGCGCCTGGAACAATCGCCAGCTGGTACAGCGCATCGCGTTCGATATCAATGATTACCAGCGTATCGCCATGGACGACTACGCGCCGAAAGCGGCGGCGGTCGAGGTGCTGCGTCAGGATGCCGCCGGGCTGGATAACTATGCCCGCAACGGCGTGCCGCTGCGCCTCGGGCTGGGGTTATATCAGGGCGGACGACTGCAACGGCCGCTGCTGGAAGCTATCCGCGCCTGGGTTCCGCCGCCGCCACCACCGGCGCCCGTCGCGGAGAAAGTGCCGGAAACCGTCCGCCTCGACAGCCTTTCGCTGTTCGATACCGGCAAAGCGGTGCTTAAACCCGGCTCGCTGAAGCTGTTGGTTAACGCGCTGGTGGATATCAAAGCGCGACCGGGCTGGCTGATTGTGGTGGCCGGGCACACCGACAGTACCGGCGAGGCGCAGGCCAACCAGCAGCTGTCGCTGAAGCGGGCAGAAGCGCTGCGTGACTGGATGCTGCAAACCAGCGACGTTTCGCCGACCTGTTTTGCCGTGCAGGGCTTTGGGGCCAGTCGCCCCATCGCCACCAATGCTACCCCCGCAGGGCGCGCGTTAAATCGCCGGGTTGAAATTAGTCTGGTGCCGCAGGCAAACGCCTGCCTGGCGGCAGACCATCCCCAAACGTCATCACAGGATGATGACATAACAGCAAACCCTGAATAGTTCGGGCTGTCTCGCGGCGTCCGCTGAGCGCATTTTCCCATGCTGTGGTCGGGGAAAACGGCGGCGGCCAGCCAGAAGGCGGCACAAATTAGGACGGGATAAAAAGGAGAAGTAACACATGGCAATTCCAGTCTATCTGTGGCTGAAAGACGACGGCGGCGCGGACATCAAAGGCTCCGTGGATGTGAAAGATCGTGAAGGCAGCATCGAAGTGTTGGCGCAGGAACATAACCTGTACATCCCGACCGACAACAACACCGGCAAGCTGACCGGCACCCGCGTGCATACGCCGTTTATGTTCGCCAAGGAAATCGATTCCTCCAGCCCGTACCTCTATAAAGCGGTGACCACCGGCCAGACCCTGAAATCCGCCGAGTTCAAGTGGTATCGCATCAACGATGCGGGTCAGGAAGTGGAGTATTTCAATACCAAACTGGAGAACGTCAAGCTGGTGAAAGTGGCTCCGCTGATGCACGACGTCAAGGACGCCTCGAAGGAGAAGCATAACCACCTCGAGCGTATCGAACTGCGCTACGAAAAAATCACCTGGACCTATAAAGACGGCAACATCATTCATTCCGACTCCTGGAACGAACGGACTACTGCCTGATAAGCCCCAGCGGGCGGTTCGCCGCCCGCTGTTTTATTTGCTGAGCCACTGCTGAGCGGCGGCTCAGCAAATAATCCCACCTTCTGACCTGATGCGCTTCGGGTTCCTCACAGCAGGGAATAGCGACGGGCGGTAGCGTGTCTGAACCTGATTAATTACGGAAGAGAGAAGAACATATGGAAAACCAGTCGGCCGTTCTGCTGCGTCGTTTAAATCCGTTCTGCGCCCGCGCGCTGGAGGCCGCCGCGTCGCTGTGCCAGACCCGCGCCCACAGCGAAATCCGCATTGAGCACTGGCTGCTGAAGCTGCTGGAGCAGGGCGAAGGCGATATCACCGTGCTGGCGCGTCGCTATGAATGGGACATGGATGGTATCTGGCAGGCTCTGCTGAGCTGGCTGGATAACGTACCGCGTTCGGTGCGCACCCGCCCTGGGCTTGCCGACTCGCTGCTGGCGCTGATTAAGCAGGCGTGGCTGATCGCCTCGCTGGAAGACGATGCCGCCCATATTCGCAGCCACCACCTGCTGGCGGCGCTGACCGATAAGCCGTCGCTGGTTGGCTGCGAAGGGCTGTGGCCGCTGCTGAGCCTGAGCCGCAGCCAGCTGGATCGCCTGCGTCCGCTGCTGGACGCGCAGTCCGACGAGCGCCCGGAAGTGCAGCAGCAGGAGAGCCTTAACGTCTTATCCACGACGCTGGGCGAGACCGGGGAGCAGGCGAACGGCAGCGTATCCGGCAATACGCTGAATGAAGCCTTACAGGCGGCACTCGACAAGTTCACGCTCGACATCACCGCCAAAGCGCAGGCCGGGCTGATCGATCCGGTATTTGGTCGCGATACCGAAATCCGCCAGATGGTCGATATCCTGTCGCGCCGCCGCAAGAACAACCCGATCCTGGTCGGCGAGCCGGGCGTCGGCAAAACCGCGCTGGTGGAAGGGCTGGCGCTGCGCATTGCGGAAGGCAACGTGCCGGGCAGCCTGAAAACCGTCTCGCTGCGTACCCTTGACCTGGGGCTGTTGCAGGCTGGCGCGGGCGTAAAGGGCGAATTCGAGCAGCGTCTGAAGAACGTTATCGAAGCGGTACAGCAGTCGGCGACGCCGGTGCTGCTGTTTATCGACGAGGCGCACACCATTATCGGCGCGGGCAACCAGGCGGGCGGAGCCGATGCCGCCAATCTGCTGAAGCCGGCGCTGGCGCGAGGCGAGCTGCGCACTATCGCCGCCACCACCTGGAGCGAGTACAAGCAGTACTTTGAGAGGGACGCCGCGCTGGAGCGCCGCTTTCAGCGGGTGTTAGTTGACGAGCCGGACGACGAGACCGCCAGCCTGATGCTGCGCGGCCTGAAATCGCGCTACGCGCAGCACCACGGCGTCCATATCTCCGACGACGCGGTAAAAGCGGCGGTCACCCTGTCGCGCCGCTATCTGACGGGGCGTCAGCTGCCTGACAAAGCGGTGGATCTGCTGGACACTGCCGCCGCGCGCGTGCGTATGAGCCTGGATACCGTGCCGGAGGCGATCACCGCTCTTAACGCGCAGATCACCGCGCTGGAGATGGAAAATCAGGGGCTCCAGGAGGATATCGCTCTCGGCGAGACCATCCGTGACGGACGGCTGACCGAAATTGAAAGCGGGATTGCCGCGCGTCGGGATGAGCTGGCGATCCTGGAGGCGCAGTACGATCGCGAAAGATCGTTAACGCAACGGCTGCTGGCGTGCCGTACCGACATCAGCCGCCAGGCCGAAACGGGCGAGCTTCAGCAGCAGCTGCTGGCCGTCCGGCAGGATAACCCGCTGCTGGCGCTTGACGTTGACGCCCGTACGGTGGCTGGCGTGATTGCCGACTGGACCGGCGTGCCGCTCTCCTCCCTGATGAAGGATGAGCAGGCGGAGCTGCTGACTCTGGAAGCGGAAATCGGCAGGCGCGTGGTCGGCCAGGATGCGTCGCTCAATGCCATCGCACAACGCCTGCGCGCGGCGAAAACCGGGCTGACCGCTGAGAACGGTCCGCAGGGCGTGTTTCTGCTGGTCGGGCCGAGCGGCACCGGCAAAACCGAGAGCGCGCTGGCGCTGGCCGACGTGCTGTACGGCGGCGAGAAGTCGCTGATTACGCTTAATCTGTCGGAATATCAGGAGCCGCATACCGTCTCGCAGCTGAAAGGCTCGCCGCCGGGCTACGTCGGCTACGGCCAGGGCGGCATCCTCACCGAGGCGGTGCGCAAGCGCCCGTACAGCGTGGTGCTGCTCGACGAGGTGGAAAAAGCGCATCGCGACGTGCTCAACCTGTTCTACCAGGTCTTCGATCGCGGCTTTATGCGCGACGGCGAGGGGCGCGAGATCGATTTTCGCAATACCGTGATCCTGATGACCTCCAACCTCGGCAGCGACGCTATCATGCAGCGGCTGGAAGAGAACCCGGACGCCACGGAAGGCGAGTTGCAGACGCTGCTGCGCCCAATGCTGCGCGACCACTTTCAGCCCGCGCTGCTGGCGCGCTTTCAGACGGTGATTTACCGCCCGCTGAATGAAACCGCGATGCGCACTATCGTGGACATGAAGCTGAACCAGGTCAGCCTGCGCCTGGCGCGCCACTACGGCCTGAAAACCACCCTGGGCGAGAGCCTGCCAGCGGCGCTGACCGCCGCCTGCCTGCTGCCGGATACCGGCGCGCGCAATATCGACAGCCTGCTTAACCAGCAGATCCTGCCGGTGCTGAGCCAGCAGCTGCTACAGCAGATGGCGGCGAAGCAGAAACCGCAGCATCTCCGGCTTTACTGGGATGAGGAAGAGGGCATCGTGCTGGAGTTTGACGGCCCGCAGGCGGACGCGCTGTAACCCCTTAACCCGAGGGGGATACCTTTGTGCCCCTCACAGTCAGCATTTATCCCACCAACAGACAAGGTAATAAAAATGAAAACGCAAAATATCCCGGTTTCACCCGCTTTTATCGCAATCTCCTGGATCGCCATGCTCGGCGGCGTGCTGGTCTACCTGTTCGGCCTGTGGCGTGCCGACATGCAGCTGAATGAAAAAGGTTACTACTTTGCCGTACTGATCCTCGGGCTGTTTTCCGCCGTTTCGTTGCAGAAGACCGTGCGCGACCGCTTTGAAGACATACCGACCACGCAGCTTTACTACTTCATCTGCCTGCTCTCCTTTACGATCGCCGTGATTTTACTGGTCACGGGCTTGTGGAACGCCACGTTGATGCCCAACGAAAAGGGCTTTTACGGGGTGACGTTCTTTATGGCGCTGTTTGGTGCCGTTGCGGTGCAGAAGAACACGCGCGACAGCTTATGCAACGTTCAGTCCGCGCCGAATGAGTTACAGGATCAGCCTGCGCAAGATTAAGCCCTGACTGGACTTCTCCCGCTTTATCCACAGGGAAATAGCCACGCTGCCGCACGCGGCAGCGGCCTGATAAGGACATCATATGAGCATAAATCCGGTTTCTTTTTTCAGCCACAGCCACCACCTGCTGGCGGTGCGCGACAGCCAGGCGCAGCCAGACGTGCTGGCCTTCCGGGGCGAGGAGCGCCTGAGCGAGCCGTTCAGCTGGCGCGTTGAGTTCACCAGCGCCGACCCCGGCCTCACCCGCGAGGCGATGCTGCTGAAGCCGGCCTCGCTGACCCTGCGGGCGCCGGTCAGTCAGGGGATGGGGATCCGCGTACAGCGGCCGGTGCGCGTGGTGCAGGGCGTGGTGACGGGCTTTGAGCGCCTCGGCACCTCCGCCGACCAGACCCTCTACGCCGTAACGCTGCGGCCGCGCCTCGCCCTGCTGTCGCGCAGCCGCCACAACGCCATCTATCAGGACATGTCGGTGCCGCAGATTGTGGAGAAAATCCTGCGCGAGCGGCACGGGATGCGCGGCCAGGACTTCGTTTTTACGCTGGCGCACGACTACCCGCGCCGCGAGCAGGTGATGCAGTACGGCGAGGACGACCTGGCGTTTATCACCCGCCTGCTGGGCGAGGTCGGCATCTGGTTCCGCTTCACCCCGGACGCGCGCCTGCATATTGACGTGGTGGAGTTCTACGACGGCCGACAGGGCCACGTGAAGGGGCTGACGCTGCCGGCCGTGCCGCCGTCCGGGATGCACGATGCGGGCAGCGACTCGGTATGGAACCTTGCCAGCCGCTCGGTGGTGGTGGAGAAAAGCGTCAGCGGTCGCGACTACAACTACCGCAACGCCATGCAGGACATGAACGTCCATGCCGACGTCACCGGCGGCGACGACACCACCTGCGGCGAAGCTTACAGCTGGGGAGGTAACTACCTGACGCCGGGCGAGGGGCCAGAAGCGGCGCCGGAAAGCGGCACCTTCTACGCCCGCCTGCGCCACGAGCGCTGCCTGAACGGGCAGACGCGGCTGTCGGCGGTGACCTCCTGCCCGACGCTGGCGCCCGGCAGCGAGCTGAGCGTAACCGGCGGCGAGGAGGTCGCCGGGGCGTTTCGCAGCGGGATGCTGGTTACCGCCGTGGTCAGCACCGCGCGGCGCGACCGCAGTTTTGAAACCGAACTGGACGGCATCCCGCTGAACGACCGCTACGGCTTCCGGCCGATCCCGCTTCCGCCGCCGGTGATGGCCGGCACGCTTCCGGCGCGGGTCACCAGCACCACGGTGAACGACACCTACGGCCACATCGACCGCGACGGACGCTACCGCGTCAGCATGATGTTTGACCGGGCGATGTGGGAAACCGGCTTCGAGAGCCTGTGGGTGCGCCAGGCGCGAGCCTACGCGGGCGACACCTGCGGGCTGCACCTGCCGCTGCTGGCGGGCACGGAGGTGGCGATAGCCTTTGAGCACGGTCACCCGGACCGGCCGTACATTGCGGGGGCGCTGCACGACTCGGCGCACGGGGATCACGTCACCATCCGCAACTTCAGGCGCAACGTGCTGCGCACGCCGGCGAACAACAAGCTGCGGATGGACGACACGCGGGGGCAGGAGCACGTCAAGCTCAGCACGGAATACGGCGGCAAGAGCCAGCTGAACCTCGGCCATCTGGTGGACGGCGAAAAGCAGAAGCGGGGAGAGGGGTTCGAGCTGCGCAGCGACGGCTGGGGCGCGATACGGGCGGGCAAGGGACTGTTTATCACGGCGGACGCCCAGGCGAAGGCGCAGGGCGAACAGCTGGAGATGGCGTCGGCGCTGTCGCGGCTGTCGGCGGCGCTGGCGGAAATGCGCTCCCTGGCGGCGAGCGCGCGGCAGGCGCGTGCGCTGGCGGCGGACGTGGGGCGGCAGCAGGCGCTGCTGGAGGAGAGGCTGGAAGGGCTGCGGCGGGAGGTGCTGCTGTGCAGCGCGCCGGCGGGCGTGGCGGTGGCGAGCGGGGAGGACATGCAGCTGTCGGCGCAGGAGAGCCTGACGCTGACGGCGGGAAGGCAGCTGGACGTGGGGGCGCGGCGGGATTTTACGCTGTCGGCGGGCGGGCAGGTGAGCCTGTTCGGCCGGGAAGGGGCAAAGCTGTTCGCGTCGGGCGGGGATATTGACGTGCAGGCGCAGGGGGGCAGCCTGACGAGCTGGTCAACGGGGGACACGCACCTGTCGAGCGGTAAAAAGCTGGTGGTGACGGCGCAGGACGAGCTGACGCTGGTGTGCGGCGGGGGGTACATCAGGCTGAAGGGAGGGAACGTTGAAATCGGCGGGCCGGGCAGGCTGCTGATAAAGAACGCGGGGATAAAGAAGGCGGGCGCCGGGAGCCTGCGGGGGGTGATGAAGTCTTTTGAGCCGGAGAGTTTCGACGAAAAATTTGTTGTCACCCACGGCCTGACCGGCCATCCCGTTGGAAATCTGCCTTACCGAATTACCATGCCGGACGGAAAAATAATTGAAGGCGTAACCTCTGCCACTGGTGAGACAGAATTGTCCCAGTCCGAGGTAGTTGAAGATATGATCTTATCTGTATTGCCAAAAAGATCATAGTTGATATGAATGAAATGGCAGGAATTTTATTTCCTGCTTATTTCTTTTAGTTGATGTGAATCGAGTCATATTAAATAAAATGAGCGCTCCTTTTATTATGGGCTAAGTTAAATGGTAATGGGTAACTATAAGTTTGTGAAATCCTTTTTAAAAAAAAAGTCAAACATCATGGGGGTTTATTAATCATTAAAAAGATAACGCGGATAAGAGTGAATAACACCATAATTGATGGAGTGTTATTATGAGTGACAAGAATCAGAATACTGTCAGTACCGGCCTGAAACTGGCCCTGGTCGCCGTTTTGCTGTTAGTGGTAGTCGTGGCAGGAGGCTTTATCTTATTACCGATGCTGCAAACCGTGGGAGGCAGTTTTGGCTACGGTTATCCCGGCGCTTCGGGGGGGAGGGCAATAAGGGATGTTGAGATCGATGTCGAACCACAGGTAGTTTATCGCATCGACGATCATCGTTTTTTTACGTTTGAAAAATATCTGGACTGTAACAGCGGCGGTTTTGTTTATTATAATGACACTAATAAAAAAATAAAGATATATGCTGGTGTTGAGGGGCGTGATAAAGAACCTCAGGATGAAGTTTCGATAATGCAGAAAAATAATGTCTTGTCTTTTAAAGGTAAGTTTATTTACGCTGCAAGCGATGAAGTTATTGCTTATCCTGATCGTAATGTAAGTTACAAGTATGGAGGTTCGAATTATTTTTTAAAATATAAAAACATTTCTTATCCATCAAGAAAAGTAGTTATGGATATTTATTCTTCTTCCTATAGTGTAATTACTATTTTAGACGATGCGATTTATGCCAAAGGACCAGGGGATAAATATGAAAAGTACAATATACCTCCCAAGAAAGGTGATCCTGAATGGGGTGATTCTTTAGATTTTAAAGTTAATGGAACTGCTCAGGACGATTATTTCCATTGTAATGATAAGATAAAACCAAAACGTGTAAGGTATATTAAAAACTGACGGGGAGTAAGTGCCAATGAAAATAAAAAATGAACCCACCCGTGACGCAGAGTGTTTTTTTGATGATAACGCGAAGCCTGATTTTCGCAGTTGCCTCTCACCTAAAGAGGTCAAGGTCTGGGCAGAGTGTAAACTTTTCGCGCACTTTACTAAAACTATTTTTTTCATAGCGTAAACGCCATCGGTGAATTTTTCCTTTATGGAGGAAAATATTCGCAATGGGTTAAATATAGTTCTGTTTTAGAAGACGATTTATATGCACTGAAACTCAAAAATTTATCCTGACACGGTAAAAACTCAGGAAAAGAAAATGTTCGATAACTGATGAGATATTATTATGAGTGATAAAAATGAAGACACCGTCAGTACCGGCCTGAAACTGGCCCTGGTCGCCGTTTTGCTGTTAGTGGTAGTCGTGGCAGGAGGCTTTATTTTATTACCGATGCTGCAAACCGTGGGAGGCAGTTTTGGCTACGGTTATCCCGGCGCTTCAGGGGGGAGGGCAATAAGGGATGTTGAGATCGATGTCGAGCCACAGGTAGTTTATCGCATCGACGATCATCGTTTTTTTACGTTTGAGAAATATCTGGACTGTAACAGCGGCGGCTTTGTTTATTATAATGACACAAATAAAAAAATAAAGATATTTGCCGGAATAGAAGGTCATGATAAAGAACCGCAGGATGAAGTTTCGGTAATGCAGGAAAATAACGTCTTGTCTTTTAAAGGTAAGTTTATTTATGCTGCCAGTGATAATGTTATTGCTTATCCAGACAGAAATGTTGATTACAAATATGGCGGGGCAACTCATTTTATTATGAGTGGCAGTGTTGATGGTAAAATAAATTTGTTTGGCTGGGGTGAGATAATCCCAAGTTACAATATTTTCATAACGGACGGTGCCATCTTTGCCCAGAAAAGCTCTTCGAGTAATCTCATAAGAAAATTAACGCGAGCTGACGAGAAAGGAAGCGAAACTGAATGGATTGAGTTATCAAGTTTAAAGTTAAACAAATTATCACAGGACGATCATTTTCACTGTAATAATAACATTAAACCAAAGCGTGTAAGGTATATTAAAAACTGACAGGGGGTTAGTGTCAATGGAAATAAAAATCAACCTACCCGTGACGTAGGTTGTTTTTTTGATGATAACGGGAAACCTAATTTTCGCAGTTGCCTCTCACCTAAAAGCGTAAACGTCAGGGCTGAGTGCAAACTTCCCGCGCACTTTACTGATATTATTTTTTCATAGCGTAAACGCCATCGGTGAGTTTTTCCTTTATGGAGGAAAATATTCGCAATGAGTTAAATATAGTTCTGTTTTATAAGATGACTTATATGCACTGAAACTCAAAAATTTATCCTGACCCGGTAAAAACTCAGGAAAAGAAAATGTTCGATAACTGATGAGATATTATTATGAGTGATAAAAATGAAGACACCGTCAGTACCGGCCTGAAACTGGCCCTGGTCGCCGTTTTGCTGTTAGTGGTAGTTGTGGCAGGAGGCTTTATCTTATTACCGATGCTGCAAACCGTGGGAGGCAGTTTTGGCTACGGTTATCCCGGCGCTTCAGGGGGGAGGGCAATAAGGGATGTTGAGATCGATGTCGAGCCACAGGTAGTTTATCGCATCGACGATCATCGTTTTTTTACGTTTGAGAAATATCTGGACTGTAACAGCGGCGGCTTTGTTTATTATAATGACACAAATAAAAAAATAAAGATATTTGCCGGAATAGAAGGTCATGATAAAGAACCGCAGGATGAAGTTTCGGTAATGCAGGAAAATAACGTCTTGTCTTTTAAAGGTAAGTTTATTTACGCTGCCGGTGATAATGTTATTGCTTATCCAGACAGATATGTTGATTATAAGTATGGGGGATCAATATATTTTATTATGAAGGGTGGTGTTGATGGTAAAATAAATAGGTTTGGTTGGCAGAAAATATCCCCAAGTTACATTGTTTACATAACGGATGGTGCCATCTTCGCCCAAGATAGCCTTACTAGTAAGCTCTTAAAAAAACTAACGCGAGCTGACGAGAAAGGAAACGAAACTGAATGGATTGAGTTATCAAGTTTAAAATTAAAAAAAGTGTCACAGGACGATCATTTTCACTGTAATAATAACATTAAACCAAAGCGTGTAAGGTATATTAAAAACTGACAGGGAGTAAGTTTCAATGGAAATAAAAAATGAACCCACCCGTGACGCAGAGTGTTTTTTTGATGATAACGGGAAGCCGAATTTTCGCAGTTGCCTCTCACCTAAAAGCGTGAACGTCAGGGCTGAGTGCAAATTGCCTATGCATTATCCAGGGATTATCATTTTTGTACATGGTGTTAATTCAACAGGGGAATGGTATTCACTGGCAGAGGAAAATATATGCGAGGGCCTTAATAAAAGACTGGGGCTGAAATTAACATCATTTGAACTGAAACCTAATAAGTATAATGTTGACGATATTTTTGATACTGCTAACTATAAAAAAGACCGTCAGTTACTAAACGCCTCTGAAGCTAATTCTCCGGTCGTCCGTTTTTACTGGGGGTATCGTGCCGCTGACGGAGAAGAGGATAGCTGGCAAGTTCCGCTGGTTAATCGGCAGAATGAGGATTACCACCAATTAAAAGAGCAAGGATTGAAGCCAGAAGCGCTGCGGGAAAAAGGCCCCTGGTTCTGGGGAGGCGGACCATTCCAGAACGGTACCAACAATCTTGTCTCTCTCTGGAGCGATACGGGGTTTAATGAAAGAATGCGTTATCTGGGCGTGGAGGTGCAAACTTTCGCGCCGGACTTTGATCGCCTGTTAAAGACGGCGCCGCCGCGTAAATATTATGCCCATGCGGCCAGACGTCTGGCAGATTTGCTCAATAGCATTCGTGAAACGTACCCACAGGACACCGTCAGCGTTATCTCGCACAGTCAGGGCACCATGATAGCTCTTGCAGCCACGCTGCTTGCGGATAAAGCGCCGGACAGCCTGTTTATCCTTAATTCACCTTATGCCATGAGTACAAAGGTTACGGATTATTTTTCATTGCCGGATAAAGAGCTACTGTCGGACAGGGCGCGGGAACAGACGCTGGAGGCGATTATAAAAAAAATAGCCGAGCGTGCCACCGCTCTGCCGACGTATAAATATATCGACCTGTGTGTTGGTCAATCGGAGGATAAACAGCCCTGGACGCCGGCGATAAGCCATAAATCTGAAATACCGCTGACGAGCATCACCTACACGCCTGATGGTATCGAATCATCGGGTGTTAACTACCCAGCGATAAAAACCAGAATGCGCAAAGATGTCACCACATCCGATCGCTGGATCCCTGAACGGGATAACCACGGGCGTCTGTATATTTACTGTAATCCACATGACAGGGTAATGGGGTCATCACCGCTGTTAAGTCTGGGCTGGCAGGGGTTGCCGAACAGCGGACTACAGCAACAACCACACAGGTTAATAACAGCGTATAAGGGGCATCTGTTTCAGCGGATGATGGCACGTGCCACGCCCTGCGGTACGGCACCGGATCCTAAAACCCCTTTCTGGCCGTTACCGGACGGCAAACCTTTCTGGGACGATGATGGTGATTTACTCACCTATAACACACCTGACTATCAGACTCTTAATATTAATGCGGAAGAAGTTCCAAATCCTATTTTGGCTTCTGAGTTAATTAATTTCGATGCCACGCGTCCCGACGATGGCGAGCGCTGGAATAAAAATCCCACATCAGCCAAGGGAACGGGCTGGGGACAATCATCGGAAGTGGAAAATAATTCAGGCCAGAAAGTTATGACCCCCAATGACGATACCTTTAATAACTTTGTGGTGCTGTATCCAAAAATCCAGGTACCTACCGGTGAATACCGACCCTCCGGCAAGGATTACCCTAAAGCTGAACCCGTGATGCGCCCGGAAACCGATGAGGAGCGGCGTATCCGTGTGGGCGCCTTTATTTCGCAGCCCACCGATCACAGTACACTACCAAAGAGTCGACTATTTATGCAGCGAATAGTTGCCTACGATTTACCCGTTGGTTTCTGTGATGCGACCTGGGACAAAGCCTTTATGGCAAAGCTGCGTGATATGGCGGACTGGACCAAAGGCTACGACAGCTATTTCAACACGGGTAAATTGCCCGACGTACCCATGCCTCCTGAAATCTCTACGGAAACCGTTTCCGCTGCAAAAAAAGCGGAATGGGAGGCGATCAACAAAAAGCTTAACGCACAGGGCAGACCATCCACGTCAACTTATTAAGGGATTAAAAAGTTATGGGCAAATTTGCAGTAGTACTGGGAGATGCGACCACTCACGGAGGAAAAGTTATCTCGGCATCCTCCACGTTTGAAATACAGGGTAGGCATGTTGCGTTGTTAAACGATTCCGTGACCTGTCCGCAGCATGGCAATAATCGCATTATTGAATGCGATGCGGCAGGTTATGAAGAAGAGGGGCGTGGCATCGTACTGCACGGCTGCAAAACGGAATGCGGTGCGCAGGTAATCGCCAGCCTTCAGGATATGGAGATCGACTGATGGGATGGTCAGTTCCTGAGGTACCAGCCAGAGGTCCGGTTGCCGCGTGGTCGCCATGGATCTGTTTGTTTATTCTGTTCTTTGGTATCTGCATCGCTCTTGCATGGGCACTCCTTACTGCGCCCGCTGGCGGGCTGTCTTCCCTGCCATCAGACGCGCGGCTGTCGCTGACTGGCTATACGCTGATGGCTGTTATGGCCGCTGTCACACTCTATCTGCTGTGGTGGGAAACGCAGACTCTTGGCATCTGGTACTGGAACAGCTGGCGGCTGAATATGCACACCGCCTGGCAGCGGCAGGCGCATCAGCATTTGTGCGTTGTCAGCCGCGTAATGTTAACCCCGGACGCGCAGCGCATTCCTCGCTTGATCGGGCTTGCCAGCCAGGAGGAGGGTGAGGATAAATCAACTACGCTGCTTCCCGATGAAGTTCTGGTGCCGGGAATTTCCCGCTTTGAACAGCTTTGCCGGAAGCTGATTGCTGAGGCAACGTCGACACTGAGCCGCTGGTATCCAGCCGGAGGCGTGACGGTGATCGTTCAGACATCTTCCGCTACAGAAAATACTGCGCAGGAACAACGGGAGCGGATTATTGCAATATGGCAACAGCAGGCGCTACCGTGGAAGGTTACCGTTCAAATTTTACCGACGACGTTCCCTTTCGAGTACTGGAATAAGCAGCTTCCGGAACTCAAGCATCCAGTATTAGTACTGGCGCTGCATTATCGTCAGCCGGGTGAAACTCAGGCTGAAATGGCCGGAGCGCTATTGCTGATGCCGCCTTCTTTGCTCCCTTCTGCTGCGCGTACGGATGCGCTGAAATTGTTCCGTGCTATGCCGCTGCAAACCAACAAACTCACTGCCGAGTTAAAAGAGCTGCGGGATATGGTACAGCAGCCCGCTGAGGCAATACGGCTGATATGGTTTAGTGGCTTAACCGCACCTCAACGACAGCTACTGGCAACGGCAACGCATGGCCTGTCATTGCATTTGTCAGGATTGGCGCCAATGGCCGGGTTGATTGATTTTGACCGGGGTAGCGAGCAATACGGGCACCTTGCCAGCTGGCTGATGATGGTAGCGGCGGCAGAAACGGCGGATTACGAAACAGGAAGCCACTGGTTAGTGTGGGCTGATGATAAACAGGCCTGGGCAATGGCGGCCGGTATTGAGACAGCGGTGCCGTATCAGCGGTCTGAAATGGCGCTGACGGCCCCTTTTCCCGCAGGCGGAATAACGCTGGCCGTACTGCTGCATTCCGTTTTGCTGTGGTGTTTGGGCAGCAAATATCCCGTATGGCTATTTTCCTGGTGGGGAGCATCCTGTGTATTGCTGATGCTGGGGATCATGTTGCCGGGTATCGCGCTGCTTTTACGGAAATCAGTGGCCCGCTTGCTGCTGCCTGCGTTTATTCGTACCGCCGCTAAGCAAGGAAGCAAGGTTAAATAATGAAAAATTTTTCTCGTCTACTGGGGCTCGGGCTGCTGACCGTAGCTATTTTACTGCTATTGCTGTTCCTGCTTTCTCAACTGAAAGTCTTACCGGTCGAAGCCGCTACCCGACAGTTCTGGTTTCCGCTAATCGGATTTATTTTCCTGGCGTGCCTGTTGTGTACCCTGATCTTTTTTATCTTCAATCCTGCGGCAACGGGGACTCCCGTCAGCCCGGCAGGAGACAACAGCAGAGAAAAACTCGTACCTTTTAAGTCAATATCCATTACCGATCTGAACACCCATCTCCGCGCCCGCTACGGCCTATTCTGGCGCTTCAAAGTGCGTCTGCTGCTGGTGGTGGGCGACGACATGGCGCGTGAAACCCTGCTGCCCGGCCTGAAAGAGCAGCAGTGGCTGGAAGGTAACCGTACCGTGCTGATTGATGGCGGCAGCCTGGGGGGCGAAGTGGACGCCGAAAAATATCACGCGCTGCGCAAACTTCGCTGCGGCCGTCCGCTGGACGGCATTATCCGCGTGCTGGATAAAGAGCAAAACCTGACGTCGCAGCAGAGCGATAGTGATTTACGCGCGCTGGAGAGCATCGGCAGCCTGCTGCGCTACCTGCCGCCGGTATGGCTGTGGCAGCTATGCAGCAGCGGCTGGTCGCAGGAGGGACGGCCCGAACAGCCGGTCGGCGCGACGTTTCCGCTGCGCGCGCTGCCGGAGGATATCGCCTCACAGCTTAACCACCTGCTGCCGATGTTGCGCAGGCAGGGGATGGCGCAGATTGCACAGCACCGGCAGCACGACTTTCTGCTGCGCCTGGGCCAGCAGCTGGCGCGCGGCGGTATTGCGCGCTGGCAAACGCAGCTGTCGCCGTGGCTACAGGGCGCGCAGCAGCGCATCATCCTGCGCGGCCTGATGTTCAGCCTGGCGGAAAGCCGTGGGACGGCGGAGAGTGCGCAGGTAATGCCGCGCCATGCCCTGACCTTATCCGCCGCCTGGCAGGGCGTGGTGAATGACTGTACCCGGCTGCGCGGCCGTCGCGTCGGGATGCCCTGGCAGCAGACGCTGGCCTGGGCGCTGATGACGATGGCTGGCGTGTGGGGCGCGGGCCTGCTGGTTTCCTTCGCGCTTAATCGCCACCAGATAATCAGCGTGGCGGAGAAGGCCCGCGCCGTGGTGCAAACTCAGGCGGTATCCGACCAGCAGCTGACCAGTCTGTACGCGCTGCGCAACGAGGCCGGGCTGCTGAAACACTGGCATCAGGAAGGCGCACCCTGGTATCGGCGTTTTGGCCTCGATCATCACGCATCGCTGCTGGCGGCGATGATGCCGTGGTATGGCATAGCGAATAACCGACTGATCCGCGATCCGGCGGACGTCGCGCTCCGGCAGCAGCTGAACGCGCTGGCGGACCTGCCGCCGGAGAGCCCGCTGCGCGCTACCCGGGCAAAACCCGGCTACGACCAGCTGAAGGCCTGGCTGATGATGGCGCATCCCGAGAAGGTGGACAGCACGTTTTACGCCACGGTGATGAAAACGGTACAGCCAGCCCGCAGCGGGATCTCACCCGGCTCATGGCAGAGCCTGGCGCCGGATCTGTGGGCATTTTATATTGCCGAACTGCCGTACCAGCCACGCTGGGCCATCACCCCGGATGGCCCGATGGTCGCTCAGGTCCGTCAGGTGCTGCTCCAGCAGATTGGCCGCCGCAACGCCGAAAGCACCCTGTATGAAAACATGCTCAAATCGGTACGCCGCAACTTTGCGGACGTTACGCTGGAGGATATGACCAACGGCACGGATGCCCGACGCCTGTTCACCACCGACAGGATGGTGCCGGGCATGTTTACCCGGCAGGCCTGGGAAGGCGGCGTGCAGCAGGCTATCGACAAAGCGGCAACATCGCGGCGTGATGAGATTGACTGGGTGCTCAGCGACAGCCGCCAGGGGCTCGCCGCCGATCTGTCTCCGGAAGCGCTGAAAGCGCGCCTGACGCAGCGCTATTTCACCGATTTTGCCGGTAGCTGGCTCAACTTCCTTAACAGCCTGCGCCTTAATCCGGCCAGCAATATTGCCGACGTGACCGACCAGCTGACGCTGATGAGCGACGTCCGCCAGTCGCCGCTGATTGCGTTGATGAACACGCTGGCATGGCAGGGGCAGACCGGCGAGCAGCGCGAGGCGCTGTCGGACTCCCTTATCAAATCGGCGAAGGAGCTGGTGGGCAGCAGCAAAAAGCCGGTAATCGACCAGAGCGCCGCCGGTCCGCAGGGCCCGCTTGACGACACCTTCGGCCCGCTGCTGACGCTGATGGGCAGAAATAAAGCCGCCAACGCCCTGTCGGGCGATGACAGCCTGAGCCTGCAAACTTATCTGACGCGCATTACCCGCGTGCGCCTGCGTCTGCAACAGGTGGCGGGCAGCTCCGATCCGCAGGAGATGATGCAAACGCTGGCACAGACGGTGTTTCAGGGCAAAAGCATCGACCTGACGGATACCCGCCAGTACGGCAGCTTGATTGCCGCCAGCCTGGGCGAAGAGTGGAGCGGCTTTGGCCAAACGATGTTCGTGCAGCCGTTGACGCAGGCCTGGGAGACGGTGCTGCAACCGTCGGCGGCCAGCCTCAACGACAGGTGGAGCCGCTCGGTGGTGGCCCTGTGGCGCAGCGCGTTTGACGGGCGCTATCCGTTTGCCGCCAGCAGCAACGATGCTTCACTGCCGATGCTGGCCGAATTCCTGCGCAGGGATAGCGGCCGTATCGAGCGTTTTCTTAACGCCGAGCTGAGCGGCGTGCTGCATAAAGAGGGCAGCCAGTGGGTACCGGATCGGACCAACAGCCAGGGGCTGACCTTTAATCCGGCACTTCTCAAAGCCCTTAACCAGCTTAGTCAGCTCTCTGACGTGCTGTTCACCGACGGCAGCCAGGGCATCAGCTTTGAACTGCAGGCGCGTCCGACGCCGGGTGTGGTGCAGACGCTGCTGACCATCGACGGTCAGCAGCAGAAATACTTTAATCAGATGGCCGAATGGCAAACCTTCCGCTGGCCGGGCGACACCTTCAAACCCGGTACCCTGCTGACCTGGAGCACCGCCAGTGCCGGGGCAAGGCTGTTTGGCGATTACAGCGGCACCTGGGGACTGATCCGCTGGCTGGAGCAGGGCAAGCGCCGCCAGCTGGACAGCAGCCAGTGGATGATGACGTTTACCGCTCCTGACGGCAGCAACCTGCAATGGGCGCTGCGCTCGCAGCTGGGCAGCGGCCCGTTACAGCTGCTGGCGCTGCGCAACTTCAGGCTACCGGCAGAAATTTTCAGCGTTGATGCTGTTCTGGCCGCCAGAGCGCTGGCGGCTGATAGCGAGATGCCCGCCATGGAAGGAGAAGATGAATGACCACGCTACAGCATATCGTGACCGCCTGCCACGCAGATCAAGCCGCGCTGATGCGGCTGGCGCAGGCGCGGGCGGAAGACTGGCGCGCCTGGCTGCTGCCGATCCGTGACGTACAGCCAGCGGGCGATGAACCCGGCTATGACGATGATTTTCAGCTTATCCGGGAAGAGGTGAACAAGCTTTCGGGCATTGATACCACGCTAATCTGCTCGCTCACGGAAAAGCTGTTGACCACGGTAAGCAAGGATCTGCGCGTGGCGACCTTTTACATCTGGGCACGGCTGCATCAGGATGGCGAAGCCGGTCTGGCGGAAGGGCTGGAGCTGCTGGCCGCCATGCTGCAACGCTTTGGCACGCAGCTGCACCCGCAGCGCGAGCGCAGCCGCAAATCCGCGCTGGAGTGGCTTGGTAGCGGACGCGTACTCGACAGCCTTTCGCTCTACCCGGAAGTAGATATGGCCACCATGCAGCGTATTACCGGCGCGCTGCTGCTGGTGGAACAGGCCATGCAGTTGCTGGCTGAGGAGCATCGTCCGCAGCTCGCCGGGCTTTATCTGGCGCTGGAAAACCGGCTGGCGCAAAGCGGCGGCGCGGATAGTCTGGTTCCGCAGACCAGCCGGGAAGATCGCGCATCCTCCTCCGCTGCGTCGTCAGCGGCCGCACCGGTAATGACAACCGTCACTTCCGGTCGTGACCTGCTCGATCAGGCGAAAATGCTGGCGAAATATCTTCGCGATCGGCCGGGCGGCTGGCTGGGAGGACACCATCTGATGAAAAGTATCCGCTGGGATACGCTGACCGAACTGCCGCCGCTTGACGCCAGCGGGCGCACCCGCCTTCTGCCGCCAAAGCCGGATCATCGCGCCCATCTCAAGCGTCTTTATCTCCAGCAGAGCTGGATGGAGCTGCTGGAGCAGACCGATGACCTTTTTGCCCAGGGCGTTAACCATTTGTGGCTCGATTTACAGTGGTACACCTGGCAGGCGCTGACGAAAGCGGATCCGGATGCGGTGCGCGCCGATATCCTCTGTCGGGACCTAAAAGGACTGCTGTCACGGCTGCCGGGGCTGGAGGCGCTGGCGTTTAACGACGGCACGCCGTTTGCCGATGAGGTCACGTTGAACTGGATCAATCAGCAGGTGATGGATGACCCTGAGAGTTGGAGCACCGACGTGGTAACGGCAGTCGCGCAGGATCATGAAGCCGTGCTGACGCTGGAACCGGAGCTGCTGGCGCTGGCGGACAGCGAGGGGGTTGAGGCCGCGTTCGTCTGGTTACAATCCCGCCCAGGTATGGCTTCCGCCCGCGATCGCTGGCTGATGCGTCTGCTGATGGCGCGCGTGGCGGAGCAATATGCCCGTAACGATCTGGCGCTGCACCTGCTGGGCGAACTGGACAGCGGCGCGCAGACGCTGACGCTGCCGCAGTGGTGCCCTGAACTTTTATTTGAAGTTCGCGCGCGACGACTGAAGCTGCTGCGCAACAAAGCTGCACGCAGCGAAACGGAAAAAGATCGCCTTCAGCCAGAGATGGACACGCTGCTGAGCGGCCTGATCGTACTCGATCCGGCCCGTGCGGCGGTGCTGTGTGGGTAATTGTCATTCAGAAAGGAATGCCGGTAATAGTTTTTGCTCAGTTACATACCAGATTTTTAAACAGGGAACAGTTTTACCATACAGAATTCAGCACCGAATATGACAGCGTGTATATCAGGATCCAAGGGGCAATATTGAAAGCTGCGGCCGAGGCTTTTGCTGACAAAGAACGCAAGGGTTAAGGGGCTGTTTGAGCGACCTGTGTCCAATGAGGTTTTATTTCACTTATTTTTTATTGGACAGCCCGTCGTGTAATAAGAATATAAAATCCATTTTCCCGGCCGGATGGGTTTTGTTTAATAGTGGTAAGGGGATTTTTCTAAAAAATACCGAATTTTTATTTATATAAAAAAGGAATTAACCACTGTGAATATTCTGAAGAAAATGTCGTATCTGTTATCCGTTCTGTTAACCGCGCCGCTGTTAACCAGCTGCGTGACAGAGGGGGCCGCTTTTGGTCTCGGGGTCGGCTCACTGCATGAAACGGTGATGACCGAAAAAGACAGGAATGCACCGCCGCCGGTTTACGGGCCGCCGCAAATTATTTACCGTATTGATGATAACCGCTATTTCACCCTGGAAAATTATACCCGCTGTGAAAACGGGCAGACGTTTTATAATAATAAATTAAAAAACATCCACGTTCAGATTTCGCCTTCATCAGGCTACTTATTTAAGGGTCGTTTTTTCTGGACTTCTACGCGTGATGATTATTTGGCATTTCCTGTGACAAGAAATGACAACAAAGCCGCCTGTATGGGATCGGATAAAGGGTGTATGAATATCGTTGCGTTAACCACTGATGGGGGTAAAACGAAACGCTCGGTGACCTATGGTGGGTATACGCAGGACCCTAATGGGGACACTAAAGATTACGATATGCTGGTGACGAATCAGGGGTTTTATATGATTTACTATCGAGGTGTTAACAGAATATATCCTGTGATAGATGGATGGGGTTTTAATGATGAATACCATTTCGGTGTGCTTAAAATAGAGAGTGTCTATGATTTATTCAAACCGGGTGAGCCGATTCCCGTGGGTGGGTTTTATAAAATAGATTTATCAAAATTCTATACTAAAAGTATAGATAAAAACATGCATTGCGACCGTAGTCTGGAACCAAAACAGCCGGTAAGGAGCCGTCTTGATGAACAATAGTCGGCTATTATCGCCTACGCGTAAGGTTGAGGTAAAACTAACTGATAATGGTGCGCCTTTTGCCTGCTCCATGACCTCCCATAAAAATATAAATATTAATGCCGAAGTTCAGGTGCCGCTGCAATTACCCGGATTGATTATTTTTGTACATGGAGTCAACTCTGAGGGGGAATGGTATGACTATGCGGAAAAGGCCTTATGTGACGGGTTAAACGAAAGGCTTGGACTTAAAGATAAATTTTCCCTTGTGGAAAATAAATATGATGCGGGTCGTTTAACTGAAGTAAGTCACAATGAAAGCGGCTGGTCAGCCTGTGAAGCGGGGCGCCCCCACGCCACAAAAAAATCCTGAGCCTGGATTTACATAAAAAGGAATTAACCACTGTGAATATTCTGACGAAAATGTCGTGTCTGTTATCCGTTCTGTTAACCGCGCCGCTGTTAACCAGCTGCGTGACAGAGGGGGCCGCTTTTGGTCTCGGGGCCGGCTCACTGCATGAAACGGTGATGACCGAAAAAGACAGGAATGCACCCCCGCCGGTTTACGGGCCGCCGCAAATTATTTACCGTATTGATGATAATCGCTATTTCACGCTGGAAAATTATACCCGCTGTGAGAACGGGCAGACGTTTTATAATAATAAATTAAAAAACATCCACGTTCAGATTTCACCCTCATCAGGCTACTTATTTAAGGGTCGTTTTTTCTGGACTTCTACACGTGATGATTATTTGGCATTTCCTGTGACAAGAAATGACAACAAAGCCGCCTGTATGGGATCGGATAAAGGGTGTATGAATATCGTTGCGTTAACCACTGATGGGGGTAAAACGAAACGCTCGGTGACCTATGGTGGGTATACGCAGGATCCTAATGGGAATACCAAAAATTACGATATGCTGGTAACGAATGAGGGATTTTATATGATTAAATATGCTTTTCCTGAACGCTCACCAACCAGTGCTTACGCCTTAAAATGGACGTTTTATCCAGATGAGGAAGCGACTAACAACTCTTTTTATTCCGGAGCAACCGGCCCGGTTCATCAACCTACTCTGTCTATTGATGTTTCTCAGACTATCCAGGAAACGATGCAGTGCGATCGCCGCTTAGAGCCTGTGCAAAATAAGAGGGGGGGTGATGAGTAATAACAGAAGTTCACCTACAAGAAAAATTGATGTCCATCTGACAGATAATGGAATGCCTTTTGGCTACTCTATGACATCACATTAAAACATCAAAGTTAATGCCGAGGTTCAACTACCTTTGCAGTTGCCGGGGCTGATTATTTTTGTGCATGGAGTTAACTCAGAAGGAGAGTGGTATAACGACGCTGAAGAAGCATTATGTCAGGGTTTGAATCGTCGTTTAGGACTGGATGACAAAGATGAAAAATACAGGTTAAAAGAAAATCGTTATGCGGAAGGTTATATGGCGCCCTGTGATAAAAATGATTCAGGATGGGATGGTTGTTATGGCGATAGCGGAAAAAAAGGTGACATAAAACAAAAATGGATTGTCCCGCCGAGAAAGATAACGGAAGAGGGCCGCTCTCCCGTAATCCGCTTTTACTGGGGCTACCGGGCCGCTGAAGGAAAGGAAGACGACTATGCCATTCCGCTGAAAAATAAGCGCGGCGATAACTACTACGAGCTCACGCCGGAAGAGAGAAAGAGCGGGGGGCCTTTTTTCTGGGGAGGTGGCCCCTTCCAGAACGGCTGCAACCAGCTGGTCAGCCTGTGGAGCGGGGCCGGGTTTGACAACTGGATTTCTTTACTGGGAGTGCCGGTCCCGTTCAGCACGCAGCTGATGAACGGCGAGCGCGACCGCCTGCTGACCCGGGCGCCGCCGCGCAGCTACTACGCTCACGCCGCCGGCCGCCTGGCCGGGCTGATAAAACAAATCCGCCGCGCCCACCCGGAAGACACGGTGACGGTGCTGTCACACAGCCAGGGGACGATGGTGGCGCTGGCGGCGGCGGCCATCGAGGCGCCGGACGCGCTGTTTGTGATGAACTCGCCCTACGCGCTGGATAATGAGCCGACCACCTACGTTTCCTATCCGCCTGACGAAATTATCACGCCGGAGGCGCGCGAGGCGACCTTTGCCGGTATTGTGAAAAAGGTGGCGGAGAACAGGGGCCGGCTGCGGGGGCAAAACGCCGGCGGCCTGCTGGCGGGCGCGTGCTGCGACGGGGAAAGCTGGACGCCGGCGGGGAAAACGTTTAACGGGCTGCCGGAGCGGGACAACCACGGCAGCACCTTTATCTACTGCAATCCGCACGACCGCGTTATGGGTTCGTCGCCGCTGCGGAGCATTGGCTGGCAGGGATTGCCCAACACCCGGGAGAGCGGCTATACAGCCCCCCATCCGCTGTTCAGGCAGGCCGGAGACACGCTGTACGTGCGCATGCTGGCGCGCAACATCCCCTGCGGCGGCGAGCCCGACCCGGCCACGCGCTTCGGCGACCCGGGCGACGGCAGGCCGTTCTGGGACAGCACCACCACGGTGATGCAGAAGCTGACGTGGCCGGCGCCGGAGCGGGCGCAGAGGCTGAACATAAACGCGCCGCGGGTGCCGGTTCCGCTTACGGCAGAGGAGCTGAAGGACTTTGACAGGGACTACCGCAGCACGGAAAAACAGAGCGGCCCGACGGGATATGGCTACGGGCAAGTTGATATTGATACGGTCCAGGATGGAGATACACGTACAGGGCAGCCCGTCGATGCGGACTACCGTTACTACATCTCCCTGTACGGCTACTTTGACCGGAAAATGCAGCGTAAGCCGGCGTAGGGCTACTACCAGCCGGGTCCGGGTTCAAAAGAGCAGCGGATACGGTATGAAAAACAGTCTTATGAGGAAATGCGGGAGGAGGTGCGCACATACGTGCTGCGCCCGACCGACCACAGCACGCTGCCGATGAATAAGGACTTTATGAGCCGGGTGGTGGCCTATGACCTGCCGGTGGGGTTCTGCTGGCACTCATGGGACAGGGCGGCGCTGGCGGAACTACGCAGGCAGGCGGACTGGCTGGAGAGCGACGACTATTACCATAGCGGTAAGCTGAGCATACCGCCGATGCCGCCGCTGATCCGCAGGGACACGCCGTTTGACCTGGTGGCAAAACGGGCCGGTGCGCGGGCGGAGATAGAGAAGATGAATGCGGCGGTCCGTCAGGCGAAGGACAAATGACGTTATGAGAAATACAGCTACGAATGCCGGAAAACGGAATCTACTCAAGTTTTCGATTAAATATGACGACGGATGTCCACTGAACCTTAATATCTTATTGATACTAAGAGACAGAAGCGTAGCAAAGATTTGTGATAAGGGAGAAAAGAAAAGCGGCACAGGATGGCGATCTGACCATCAGGCCGCGCAGGATACGCTCATATCAGGCACTAAAATTAGCGATAGCGGGGCTGCTCGCCGCCCGGGAAAGCACACGCGTTATCACTGAGAAAAACCAGCAGGCCAGGGCCGCTCTGGCGCGCCACCTGCATGAGTCGACTATCGACTTCATCGGCTAGTCATTCACACCCTTCTTTTTTACCGGCTTTTTTCCTCTACCGCGCTTTTCCAGGCGGCCTGAAGGAGATCCGCCAAAGTTGAGATTTATCTTCATGGACGACTTAACCCTACGTTATTACGACGCGGAAATGCGTTACCTGCTTGAAGCGGGTGAAGAGTTCGCTCGCGCTCACCCGGACCGCGCGGCGCTGTTGAATCTGGATAAAGCGGACGCCCGCGATCCTTATGTGGAGCGCCTGTTCGAGGGCTTCGCCTTTATGATGGGCCGCCTGCGCGAAAAGCTTGATGACGATCTGCCCGAGCTGACTGAAGGGCTGGTCACGCTGCTGTGGCCGCACTACTTACGGACTATTCCGTCAATGTCGATAGTAGAGTTCAGCCCCGACTGGCGCGAAATGAAAGAAAAAATAGCCATCGCGAAGGGGTTTGAAATCCTCTCGCGGCCCATTGGCGAGAAAGCGACCCGCTGTCGCTACACCACGACTCAGCAGATCGGCCTGCAACCGCTGGCACTGGAGGAGGCCGCGCTTTCAACCGATGCGGAAGGGCGATCGGTGGTGCGCCTGCGTTTTGCCTGTAGCAGCCTGGCCGACTGGAGCCGGGTCGATCTCAGCCTGATCCCGTTCTATTTTAACGCTGACGCGCCGCTGGCCTGTGCGATGCATGAAGCCTTTACCTTAAACACCGCCACTATTTGGCTGCGCCTGCCGGGAGAGCCGGAGCGTCGCCCGCTGGACGCGCGCTTTATCGCGCTGGGGTTTGGCGAGGAAGACGGGCTGTGGCCGAAAGGCGAAAGCAGCTTCAGCGGCTACCAGTTGCTGCTGGAGTACTTCACCTTCCGGGAAAAATTTATGTTCACCGGCCTGCGCGGTCTGGAGAGCGTGACGCTGCCTGCCGCGCTGGCATGGTTTGAAATCGAGGTAGTGCTGGCGCGGCGCTGGGAGCACGATTTCACCTTCAGCGAGAAGCACCTGCGGCTGCATTGCGCGCCGGTCATCAATCTTTTTCCGCTGGAGTCCGACCCGCTGACGCTGAACTCGCTTCAGACCGAGTACCTGCTGCGCCCTATGCGCGTGCAGGATGGCCATACCGAAATTTATTCCGTCGATTCGGTGATCTCCTCCGGGCGGCATACCTACGTGCCGTTCTCCAGCTTCCGCCACAAGGGCGGCATGATGCGTCACGAAGCGCCGGAATATTACTACCATACCCGCGTGCGGCGCGGCGCGTCCGGGCTGCATAACACCTGGCTTATCCTCGGCGGGGAAGCCTTTGATAACCATACCGTGCCGGATGATGAAAGCCTGTCGCTGACGCTTACCGGCACCAACGGCCAGCTGCCGCGCCGCGCGTTGCAGAGCACGGTGCTGGATACCGCGATGAAGACCAGTTCGGCAAAGGTGGACGTGCGCAACCTCTGTGCGCCCACGCTGCCCTGTTATCCGCCGGATCGCGACCGTTTTCACTGGCGCGTGCTGAGCCATCTCGGCAGCAATTTCCTGTCGATGATGGACAATGCCGACGTGCTGCGCGGCACGCTGGCGCTGTACGAGTGGACCGGCAGCGAGATGAATCGCCGCCGTCTGGAAGCGATTGTCGATGTCAGCCACAGCGAAATCGAGCGCTTTGAACAAGGCCATTTGCTGCGGGGCGTGCAGATTGACGTCACGCTCGACAGCCACGGCTTTGCCGGCCACGGCGATATCTGTCTGTTTGGCGAAATGCTCAGTCACTTCTTCGCGCTGTATACCGATATCTATCTGTTTAATCGACTGGTTATCATTCTGAACCCCACCGGAGAACGCCTGCAATGGGAAGAGAAACACAACCGCCGCATTCCCGGTTAAGCCCGCGTCTGGAAGCGGAGCTGACGCGGATAAACTTTTATCGCTTCTGTCAGCTGCTGGAAAAACAGCACCCGGAACGACCACCGCTCGGCAGCTCCAGCCGTCCGCAGGATGATGCGGTGCGCTTTACCCCGTGGCCGGGGATGGGGTTTCCCGCCAGCGAGCTGAAAAGCGTTGAATACAGTGAAGACGATGCCACGGCCGCACCCAAAATACGGACCACGTTTATGGGCATGTACGGCGTGGATTCACCGCTGCCCACCAGCTATCTGGACGATATTACCCAGCGCAGGGAAGGGCATGAGGCGCTCCAGGCATTTCTCGATATTTTCAGCCACCGCATCCTGACGCAGTTCTATCGCATCTGGCGTAAATACTCCTATCCGGCCACCTTTGAGCCAGGCGGCACGGACGCTATTTCCCAGTCGCTGCTGGGGTTAGTCGGGCTGGGCATTCCCGGCACCGCCAGCCATATCGCCACGCCGGTTTCTCGCTTCCTGGCGCTGCTGGGCGTACTGCGGCAGCCTGCAAAAACCCAGGAAGGGATCCAGGCGCTGGTTCGCCTGCTGGCCCCGGAAACCCGCGCCAGCGTCAGCCCCTACAGCCTGCGGCCGGTGGAAATCAGCCAGCCGCTAGGTTTTTACGGCGAGGAAGATTTCCTGCTGGACGGTAATACGCCGCTGGGTGACGAAGTCATGGATACCAGCAGCCAGCTGCTGATTGAGCTGATAACCGACAGCAAAAGCGAAACCCAGGGCTGGATGCCGGACGGTCAGCTGTATCAGGACTTTCTGGTGATGCTGCGCGTTTACCTGGGCTGGCGCTTTAAGGCAAAAATTCGTCTGACCGTCAGCACGGCGCTGCTGCGCGTAGCCCCTCTTGGCGAAGCGCCGTTCCGGCTGGGCATGAGCGGCGTACTGGGCGTGGAAGGGGATGAGATCCCCAGCGACGTGCCGCAAACTTTTACCATTGAATCCGGCCGCTATCAGGGGCTGTCGTCTGCCGTCTCCGTACAAGGAAATCAGCGTGTTACCTACCAATTCAATTAAATCCGCCCGCTGGCTACTGCCGTTACTGGCCGTCAGCCTGACCGGCTGCGGACTGACGCAGAGCGTCACCGACGGCACCCGCTCGGCGGTGTCCGCCATTTTTTATAAACAAATAAAGGTGCTGCATCTCGATTTTACCAGTCGGGAAGCGCTGAATACTGATACGCGCGAAAGCCACAGCGCGCCTCAGTCCGTAGTGATACGCGTCTATCAGCTTCGCGACCGTAAGGTCTTCGATAAGCTGGTCTATCAGCAGCTGGTTACTGAAGGCGATACCTTGCTGAGTAGCGACCTGCTCGCCAGCCGGGATGTGATCCTGACTCCCGGCGGCGCGGTCAACCTGGATATGCCGATGGCGCCAGAGGCGGAGTTCGTCGCGGTGGTGGGGTTATTCCGCCAGCCGGATCTGACTAAAAATAACTGGAAGCAGGTGCTGGCGCGTGAAGCGCTGGACGCGGATAACGCTCGCGTGCTGGAAGCGGGCGATAACAGTCTTTCCCTCAAGGAGAAATAATGCCGCACTCACATAACGCTCCCTCGCTGTATGAAATGCTTTACGGCAACTTCAGCGGCGGGCTGGATCTGCACAACATCAGCGAAGAGAACCAGGTCATTCTTTCCGTGCTCGATAATATGCAGCGTATTCTCAACTGCCGCGCCGGAACGCTGGCGCATCTGCCCGGTTACGGCCTGCCGGATATGAGCAAAATCCTTCAGGGAATGCCCGGCACGGCGCACCAGCTGATGACCACGCTGTCCGAGGTATTGCTCCGCTACGAGCCGCGCCTGAACAGCATTCAGGTAACGCTGCTGCCGCAGGCCATGCCCGGCGAGCTGCGCTATGGCATTGATGCCGAGCTGAAAGGGATTGGCCTGGTGCGCTACGGCACCGAATTTCTGCCGGAAGGCAAGGTGCTGATCCGCCATATGAAACAGCAGCAGTATCTCGATCGGCAATCCATCCTCTGAACCAGAGAACGGAGGCGTATACAGACCTTCCGGCTCTGCATTCGACAGGGAGCACGAATGAAACTTCACGCTGGCACAGCGCTGTTAATCTGCATGATGTTAAGCCCCTCTGTTTTAGCCCATTCGGGCCGAACAAATTCTGAAGGCTGCCATACCAATCGTAAAACAGGCGAGTATCACTGCCACAGAAGCCCGCACCGGCGGGTAGAGTATCCCGGGCAAGATCCACAAACGGCACAGGCCAAAAAAAAAGAAAGCTACGCCGCAAAAACGCGCCGCCCAGCCTGCTGACGGTGCGGCCACGCAATGCATAAACAGCAGAAACCTTAATGCCTACTGGGAACCTGTCACCCGGCGCTGCCTGGACAGGACGACAGGAAGAGAAGCCGCAGGCTGACTATCACGCCGCCCGCCTGGATCAAAATCTGTTAACCAATCACGAGCCTGTTGCTTTATCTCAAACGCCTTTATTTTTCGAAGTTGAAACCTCTTATGACTACTTTATCCGAACCCTACCTGAAAACCGGCGGCGACCCACGCACGCTGACGGATTACGCCGCCCTACGCGACGAGCTGGGCAAGCTGTCCCATCCGGCACGCCCGGACGTTAACTGGCAACACGTAGAAAAACTCAGCCTCGCGCTGTTTGAGCACAACGGCGTAGAGCTGCAAACGGCGGCCTGGTACACGCTGGCGCGCGCGCAGCTGGCCGGACTGGCCGGGCTGAACGAAGGGCTGGCTATCCTGGAGGCGCTAATCCGTCACCAGTGGGGAAATCTTTGGCCGCCACGGGTGCATGCACGGGTGGAGATCCTCAGCGCGCTTAGCCGTCGCGTGCAGCAATGGATGCGCAAGCTTCCCGCCAGTTACAGCGACCTCAGCCAGCTTTACCTTGCCGAACAGCAGCTCAAACGGCTTAACGAGGTGTTACAACGCCTTGAGCTGCGGAATCTGAGCCAGTTCGACGCGCTGGCAGCGCTGATGCACACCAGCGCGGTGCGGCTGGAAAACAGCGATGCCGCCACGGGCGATAATCCTGTTTCCGCGCCAGCCGTAGCATTACCTGCCGCCGCGCAGTCTGTTGCTGAGATGGTGCCCGGCGCGGCGCGGTGGATCTATGTGGCGCAGCCCACGTCCAACTTTGAGGTGACGACGGCACCGCCGAAGACCCGCCGCTGGCAACCTTTTGTTGCGGGAATGCTTACCATGCTGGTGGCGGGATGTATAGGGCAATGGGCATGGCATAGCCTGCATCGTACAGACCCGCTGGTGGCACAGCTAAAGGCATCGCTGACGCCATTACCGCTGCCGCTTTCCACAGCGCAGATAAACAGCCTGAAGCAGGATGGTGCGCTGCCGCAAAACGTCCTGCGGGATACTCAGCAGCAGCTGGCGCATATTAGCGGCCTTGCACCGGACTGGTCGCTGAATTATGGGCAGCAGCTGATAGACCTGGCGCTGGCAGCCAGCCCGGAGGAGGCACGCGGTATAGCAACGGAATGGCAGCAGCAAGTAAAAGCGGCGGCATTGCCTGAAGAGGCGATGGGCGGCTGGCAGCAAGGAATGGAGCAGCTACAGCAGCTAACTTCAAAGCTGAATGCGCTCGACGGGCAGCGCGGTAAATATATGACGGTCAGCGAGCTGAAGTCGGTGGTGTATAACGCCACCCAGGCGTTTAACCGCTCGGTGCCGGCCGAAGAACAGCTGCGTCTTTACTCGCTCAGCCAGTCAGATATCCAGCGACGGCAGGCGGAAAGGGCGCTGGCGCAGTTGCAGGCTCGCTATTTTTTGTTGAAGCAGGAGGCAGAAAAGGCCAGGGCGGATAAATAAGTGGCGTTCAGCCTGTCATGATTTTTTGTCAGATTTTGACGTCAGGACGGTACGCGCGCAGGGCGCCGATCGGAAAGGGAACGCAAACTTAGCGGGATACAGAAACGAAAAACGGACCTCTTGGGAGGTCCGTTCTTACAAATAGGGTGCCCGGACTCGGGAACATTCAATTAATTACCAATTTGATTTCAATGATAAATCTTTTTTCTATCTCCAGTTAAGACCCAGAGGTTGACCCTCATTTCTGCTTGTAAATCATAATGGTGGTTTAAAATACGTAGAAAATCGTTTGATTCGATACTCCGGTTCGATTCCTTCTGGATTTACCGTAATGACATCTGCGTTACGCATATTGTATACTTTATATCCACAGAAACACAAGAGGACAACATCATGCCAACCGCAAACAGCATGGCGATGAAACGCGAAACCCTGAACCTGCGCATCAAGCCCGCTGAGCGCGAGCTTATCGATCGGGCTGCAAAAGCCAGAGGGAAAAACCGCACAGACTTTGTGCTGGAGGCCGCTCGCGCCGCCGCAGAAGAGGCGTTGATCGAGCAACGCATCATCATGGCCGATCCGCAGGCTTATCAGGCATTTCTGACCCGTCTGGATCAGGCTCCCGCGCCAAACGCCGCACTGCGTAAAACCATGCAGACCCCTGCGCCGTGGGAACAGGAAAAATGATCTCCGCACCTGAACCGCTTCATGCCGGGCATATTCTTACCCCGTTTTGCTGCGGTGCGGATTCTATGGATAACTGGCTGAAACAGCGGGCGATGAAAAATCAGACCACTGGCGCGTCCCGTACCTTTGTGTGTTGTGGCAGCGATTCTAACGTACTGGCGTATTACTCGCTGGCGTCCAGCGCGGTAACGACAAACACTGCCCCCGGTCGCTTTCGTCGCAATATGCCCGATCCGATCCCCGTTGTGGTACTGGGGCGTCTGGCGGTGGATAAATCACTGCACGGGCAGGGCGTCGGACGGGCGCTGGTGAGGGATGCCGGGTTACGGGTGATTCAGGTGGCGGAAACTATCGGTATTCGCGGGATGCTGGTTCACGCCCTGTCGGATGAAGCGCGGGAGTTTTACCTGCGGGTGGGGTTTGAGCCGTCGCCGATAGAGCCGATGATGTTGATGGTGACGTTGGGGGATTTGGTTCATGCTTGATTGGCATTATTTGGAGCCAATAAGATGGTAGTGTTTTGAATTAAATCATCAATGATATATTGTTTTGAGGCTGCTTCTGCCTTCGTTGCTGGATCCGATCCCGGAGCACATGATGGACAGCCTGACAGTTGATATACTCCCCACCTGCCCAACGAGTTTCGTTCCTGAATGTACTGAACTTTGCCATTACTGCCTTGCTCTGACACAGATGCTGACGGGACAGAGGCTGTTACCGTAAATCCGAAATTACCCTGGCTACCTGCTGTACGATCTGAACCACTTTTTCTCTAATAAAATCAACGATCCGCGCTGGTTGCGCATCACCGACGGCGTGAAATTTATTGACGAGGTGGCAGCATAAGGCAACCGGATTGGCATCCTGCCGACATCATCGCAGCGTTGAGAAAGCAGGGGGCTTTGCTTTCCGCCGTTTCCTGCAACTCAGGGCTGGCGTCCTCCACGTTGCCAAAGCGGTATTCGAATTGTCAGAGTTTAGAGCCGTTGAGTTTAATCAGCAGGTAAAGGTCCTGCGCGTCGCGAGTTTGTGAGGTTTATCGAGCGGTTTTGTATTGAGGATGGTGGCATCGGTGAGTGGCATGGCGGGGCTCCGAGGTTTATCAAACCAACAGGCCTTCAATTAAGCCGCAAAAATTCTGGATGTAAAAAAACCTGAAAGAGCTTTTCAGCGCCATCAGGTTTCTTTAACTTACTGATTTTATAACGTTTCAGGACTTATATGAACGCCATGAAACTAAATTAGTGGTGCCCGGACTCGGAATCGAACCAAGGACACGGGGATTTTCAATCCCCTGCTCTACCGACTGAGCTATCCGGGCAACGAGGCGCATTAAACAGGAGTCGCGGAAAACCGTCAACGGCTTTATGCACAAAAGCGAACTGTTTGCACTCTTTTCCATCAATCCGGCTGGATTTGCGCCGCTTTGGCACTATTGCCCGCATTTGTCTGCTGCAAACCGTCGCGCTCGCGGGCTACCTTTTCTGGTTAGTTACATCATACTAAAGACTGATTTGCTCGCCGTTCTGCACAGCTTTGCAAGCCAGGCATTCCTGATGAGGCTTTGTCGCTAAGGAAGATGGCTAATAAACGGGGCAGGGCAGCGAAAGCACACGTCGGGCAAATGCCGTCAGTTCGTAAAACCAAAACCACCGAAAACTGCTGAATATGTTTGCATTTTCAGTGCATAACCACCAAAAAAATCAGCGTAAAAGAGGTGTGGTAAAAAATAACTATATGAAATGTATATATTTATTTCAAAATGGCTATATAGGGATAATGCTTTTTGCGTCTTGAACATCAAAATAAAAGATGCGATTATTGCCCCGGTTTTCATCCTGCGAGGCCGTCATCATGCAAGCTCTGCTGCACTGTCGCTATCATCCGATGTCGCGCCGCCGATCCCATTTTCTTCTGTTATCCACGCCGCTCGCCATGCGGTGAGGCTCTGCCTGCTTCACGGTTAGCCATGAGTAAAACCCGCCGCGCGCGGAGTTTACTGATGTCTGTCGGTCGAAGCTGACCCTACTGACGCTTTCGTGGGGTAAAGGCCGCGCCTTTCCCCGTTGCTGTGCCTCCGGCACCCTTATCCTTGCCCAGGGATTTGCGTAATGACACCACTTAAAATTGCAGCCAGCACCACCGTGGCGATCCACCTTCAGACCGGTCGCGAAGTCGTGACGCTGGAAAAAACCGACTTCACGGACGTGGCGGCAATCGTGCTCTCCGTGGCCGACTCGCGCAGCGGGATGCTGGCGCTGCTGCGCCATACCGGTTTTAACCTGCCCGTATTTATCTCGCTTGACGATTTGGCCCAGGCGGAAGATCTGCCGGAAGTCACCGGCGTGCTGACGGGCGAAGAGGACGATGCCGCCAGGCTGGAGGCCGCCGCCGCCGACTATCAGGCAAAGCTGCTGCCGCCATTTTTCAATACGCTGACCAAATACGTGGCAATGGATAACAGCACCTTTGCCTGTCCGGGCCACCAGGGCGGCGCGTTTTTTAAAAAGCATCCGGCCGGACGTCAGTTTTATGATTTCTTCGGCGAGAACATTTTTCGCGCCGATATGTGCAATGCCGATGTGAAACTGGGCGATCTGCTTATTCACGAAGGATCGGCCAAGCACGCCCAGAAATTCGCAGCAAAAGTTTTTAACGCGGATAAGACCTACTTTGTGCTGAACGGCACCTCCAGCGCCAATAAGGTCGTAACCAACGCGCTGCTGACCAGAGGCGATCTGGTACTGTTCGATCGCAACAACCACAAATCCAACCATCATGGCGCGCTGATCCAGGCGGGCGCGACGCCGGTTTATCTGGAAACGGCGCGTAACCCGTTTGGTTTTATCGGCGGTATCGATGCGCACTGTTTTGAAGAGAAGTGGCTGCGGGAGCAAATTGCCGCCGTCGCGCCGGATCGCGCCAACCAGCCGCGTCCTTTCCGGCTGGCGATTATCCAGCTTGGCACCTATGACGGCACGGTTTATAACGCGCGTAAGGTTATCGACAGCATCGGCCACCTTTGCGACTACATCCTGTTTGATTCCGCCTGGGTAGGCTACGAGCAGTTTATTCCGGTGATGGAAGCCTGCTCGCCGCTGCTGCTGGAACTTAATGAGCGTGATCCGGGCATTTTCGTCACCCAGTCGGTACACAAACAGCAGGCTGGCTTTTCGCAAACCTCCCAGATCCATAAAAAGGATAACCACCTTCGCGGCCAGCGGCGTTTTTGCAGCCACAAGCGGCTTAATAATGCTTTTATGCTGCACGCCTCAACCAGTCCTTTTTATCCGCTGTTCGCCGCGCTCGACGTTAATGCCAAAATGCACCAGGGCGAAGCCGGACGACGTTTGTGGCACGAGTGCGTCATGCTGGGGATTGAAGCGCGCAAGGCTATCCTCGCGAAGTGCGAGATGATCCGGCCTTTTATCCCTGACGAAGTGGACGGCAAGCGCTGGCAGGATGCGTCGACGGCCGCTATTGCCGCCGACAGCCGCTACTTCAGCTTTGCGCCACGTGCCGCCTGGCATGGCTTTGCCGGCTACGCAAAAGATCAGTATCTGATCGATCCCTGCAAGCTACTGCTGACCACGCCGGGCATTGATGCCGCCAGCGGTGAATATGCTGATTTCGGCATTCCGGCGACGATCCTGGCCAACTACCTGCGTGAAAACGGCGTGGTGCCGGAAAAATGCGATCTGAACTCCATTCTTTTCCTGCTGACGCCCGCCGAAAGCATGGAGAAAATGGCGCATCTGGTGGCGAAGCTGGCGCAGTTTGAGCAGCATATCCGCGAGGACGCGCTGCTGCGCGACGTGCTGCCGACTATTTACCGCAAAAACGCCGCGCGCTACGAAGGCTATACGCTGCGCCGCCTCTGTCTGGAGATGCACCAGCTGTATGTCGGTAACGAGGTAAAAGATCTTCAGAAGGCGATGTTCCGCCAGCAGAGCCTGCCGAAGGTGGCGATGAACCCTCAGGACGCTAACATTGAATTTATACGCGGCAACGTCGAGCTGGTGCCCATTGCAGAGGCGGAAGGGCGTATCGCTGCGGAAGGCGCGCTGCCTTATCCGCCGGGCGTGCTCTGCGTGGTGCCGGGCGAGGTTTGGGGCGGGGCGGCGCAGCGTTATTTCCTTGCGCTGGAGAAAGGGCTAAACGGCTTGCCGGGTTTTTCACCGGAGCTACAGGGCGTGTATGTGGAAACGGACGAAAACGGCGTGAAGCGCCTGATGGGCTATATGCTTAGCCGCTAAGCCAGCGATCCCGCGCCGTTAAGGTCGCGGGATAAGCCCCTTCTGTCGCATGGTAGCGCCGCTCAGTTAGCCTGTAGCGCGGCGTCTTCCCGCGCCTGACGCATAATAGCCCTGGCGATCCACTTGCCGATATCCTGAAGCTGGTCGTTATCGCAGCCCCAGATATCCTTCATCACCAGAAAAATCTCCGAGCCGTAGACCAGCGACAGGGACTTAATCACCCGATCGACAATCTCCGGCGGCAGCTCGTCGTTCAGCGGCTCCAGCACGTGCTGCAACAGCGCCTTGCGGTTTCCCCTTACCAGCTTTTCTCTGTCCGGCTTGTCGCTGGACTGCGACTGTGCCCACTGGGTCAGAGAAAGGTGCAGCGCCGCGCGCAGCGTGCCTTCATGCTCCAACATGCGCGGAAAAGCGAACGTCAGCAGCTCGTCAATACGGTCGCTGGCTTCTTCACGAGTCGGGCGCCAGCTTTTTATCGGGCTGAGCGTCTCCGTAACGATGGCGGAAACCAGCGCGCTCTGCGTTGGAAAATAGCGATAGGCCGTTGCGCGAGAAAGCTGAGCTTCCTGCGCGACTTCGGTAATGGACGGGAACGCGCCGCTGTCAAAAAGCCGCATAGCGGTCTCGATCAGTAAACGACGTGTTCTTGCGCGTGTGGCGGTCAGCTTTACAACCCCAGCGGAATCCCTTTGCTCCACATTAACCTCATTTTGTTAAATCTGCCTGATATTCAAGCGATTGAAGACGGCAGCGCGTAAAGGGCATTCCCATTCGCTGGCGTCTGCAGGACAGGTTTTGTTATTAAGCATAGCCAACATCCTTGTGAGACACTTATTCCATTCAATTGATTTATCATTGACGATAGTGATACTGTTATCTCAACAAATTGAAAGTAAAAAACTCTCAATCTCTATTTACTGTTTTATTGCTTCTTTATCAAGTCTTTATTCTGTCTGATAACAGGGTGTTGTTACGACTATGACTATTAATCGTGGTTTTGTTTACGCCGTCGCAACGGCTGATACTAAAGGAAGGGAACTGTTTTATGTCAGCGACTGCCTGCGCAAGGCGGGCGTTGACGTCGTCACAGTTGACCTGTCAACTCAACCAGTTAGTACGCCTTCCACCGCTGATTTTCCGCCGGAGCTGGTCGCCGATTTTCATCCGGACGGGCGTGAAGCCGTGTTCTGCGGCGACCGCGGCAGGGCCATTAACGCGATGGCGCAGGCGTTTAAAATTTTCCTTAGCCAACGTCAGGATCTGCTTGGGGTTATCGGCCTCGGCGGCTCGGGCGGTACGGCGTTGATTACGCCAGCGATGCAGGCCTTACCGATCGGCGTGCCGAAGGTAATGGTTTCGACGATGGCTTCCGGCGACGTTTCCGGCTACGTTGGCGCCAGCGATATCAGCATGGTCTATTCGGTCACCGATGTCTCCGGTCTTAACCGTATCTCGCGTCGCGTGCTGGGCAATGCGGCCCATCAAATCGCCGGTGCGGTGCTTTTTCCCATAGAAAAAGACAGTAACGACAAGCCCGCGCTGGGCCTGACCATGTTCGGCGTCACCACGCCCTGTATTCAGACGGTCAGCGCCATGCTGGAAGAGCATTACGACTGCCTGGTGTTTCATGCCACCGGCAGCGGCGGCAAGGCGATGGAAAAGCTGACCGACAGCGGGATGCTGAGCGGCCTGCTGGATTTAACCACCACCGAAGTCTGCGACTACCTGTTTGGCGGCGTGCTGGCCTGCGATGAAACGCGTTTTGACGCCGTAGCCAACAGCCGCGTTCCCTGCGTAATTTCCTGCGGCGCGCTGGATATGGTCAACTTTGGTCATCCTTCCGGCGTGCCGGAGAAATATGCCGACCGGCTTTTCTATCACCATAACGCGCAGGTTACGCTGATGCGCACCACGCCGGAAGAGAACGCGACGATGGCGAAATGGATAGCGGATAAGCTTAATCGTTGCGAAGGCGACATCGTGTTTTTGATCCCGGAAGGCGGGTTTTCCGCGCTGGACGCGCCGGGCCAGGCTTTCTGGTCGCCGGAAGCGCGCGCCGCCTTTATCAGCACGCTGGAGGCGAACGTCAAACAGACCAGCCGCCGCGTTATTCGTCGCCTGCCGTTTAATATCAACGATCCGCAATTTGCGCTGGCGGCGGTCAGAGAGTTTCGCCAGCTGATCGAAAAGGAGTGCTGAACATGGCTTTTACCCGTCAGGAGATACTGACAAAATTTAACGCGATGATTGCGCGCGGCGAACCGATTATCGGCGGCGGAGCCGGTACCGGGCTTTCCGCGAAATGCGAAGAGGCGGGCGGCATAGACCTGATCGTTATCTACAATTCAGGGCGCTACCGTATGGCCGGGCGTGGTTCGCTGGCCGGCCTGCTGGCCTACGGCAACGCCAACGAAATCGTAGTGGATATGGCAAAAGAAGTGCTGCCGGTGGTGAAGAACACGCCGGTGCTGGCGGGCGTCAACGGCACCGATCCCTTCTGCCATTTTGATAAGTTTCTGGACGATCTCAAGGCGATGGGATTCGCCGGCGTGCAAAATTTTCCCACGGTAGGGCTGATTGATGGCAACTTCCGCGCCAACCTGGAAGAAACCGGCATGGGCTACGGGCTGGAAGTTGATATGATCCGGCTGGCGGCACAAAAAGAGATGCTGACCACGCCTTATGTTTTCAGCACGGAAAATGCTGTAGCGATGACGGAAGCGGGCGCGGATATTATCGTGGCGCATATGGGACTGACCACCGGCGGCAACATCGGCGCGGAAACCGCGCTGAAGCTGGCCGACTGCGTGCCGTTAATCAACGAATGGGCGGCAGCCGCGAAGAAAGTGCGTAAAGAGGTCATTGTACTTTGTCACGGCGGGCCGATTTCCACGCCGGAAGACGCGAAGTATATCCTCAGCCAGTGCCCACAGTGCGACGGTTTTTACGGTGCCAGCTCCATGGAGCGGTTGCCGACCGAAGTTGCGCTGACGGAAACCACCAAGCGGTTTAAAAACATCAGCCGCTAAGGCTGGAAGCGGACGGATCCTCGGATCCGTCCGCTTTACTCTTTTGCAGAAGTCAGCCTGCGCGCTATTCGCTTTACCCCACCCGGAACGTCCGCGCTACCCGCAGCAATACTAATAGCGATGGTAGCTCTTCTGCGCGTTGTTCACTTTATAAAGATAGCGACGCGACTCGGCAGAAGGGTGGTTGGTGGTCAGCGTTTGATACACCTCCGCAGGCGACAGATCGTTAATCGCGCTGAAGGCCCGATTCTTATCGCTGGAGAAGACTCTCAGTACGCTGCCCGCGCCGCCGTTATAGGCTGTGATCACCGCATAGCGCCGTGACAGCGGATTCGCGATGCCGGAAAGGTAGCTGTCCTGCAGCAGCGAAAGATAGGCCGTCCCCGCATCGATATTGTTTTCCGGATCGAGCAGGTAGCTGCGGCTCGGCTTGCCCCATTTCCCTTTCATGCGGAACACGTCCGCGCCGGCGGTATGCTGCACCACCTGCATCAGGCCCAGCGCGTCAGAATGGCTGACCGCATAGGGGTTGAAGCTCGATTCAATCTGCATGATCGCCAGGATCAGCGCCTGATCCACGCCGTATTTCTCCGCCGCCTTGCGCACCATCGGCAGATATTTATGCGCACGCTTGTCCAGATGGTTGGGCACCATCGGGATAGTAACCGACCAGATGATATGCAGACCGGCGTTGCGGCGCTGCAATTTATTCTGGATCAGGTAGTCGGCGAAGCTGGCCGCGCGACCCTGCCAGCGGATCGCCTGGCCGGTATTATCCAGCACCTGACCATAGAGCAGCGGCTCCTGACCCAGCTGAATATCGTTGGCGTCGGAGTAGAGATCGACATTGCCCGGATCTTCGCCAATCAGCAGCGTGGTAATGATCGCCTGACGCAGGCTTGCCATCGGATCCGTACCGGCGATGGTCTCGATAGTGATCTTACCGGCGTCAAAGTTAATATGGCTGCGCGTATAATACTGATCGCTATATTTAACGTAGTCTTTTGGACCGGCGATCAGGACTTCATTAATACCCCAAATATTTTCGATGTTATGGGCAAACTGCCCCATCAGAATGTCGAATCCGTTGGTGTCCTTGACCCACTCTTCGTGGAAAACCGGCTTTTTATTGCTGGAGCAGGAAATCAGCAGCGGCGCGATAACCAGCAAGCCTATCAGTTTCTTCATTATGTCGTGCTACGCCCAAATTGAGGGGGCCTCTATGGCGAGGCCCAACGTTTATTCTGCTGGCGGGGTATAACCTTCGATATGGACATCGTGTCCTTCGAACAGAAATTTCACCATTTCCTGCTCAAGCTGTTTGCGATCTTCCGGGTTCATCATGCTCAGCTTTTTCTCGTTGATCAGCATGGTTTGCTTGCTCATCCACTGCGACCAGGCTTCTTTGGAAATTTCGTTATAGATACGCTTGCCCAGTTCACCCGGATAGAGCTGAAAATCCTGTCCTTCAGCATCGCGCTGCAGGAACGTACAAAAAATGGTTCTGCTCATCACTCTTCCTCTTCTGTTGGAATGCCCATCGGTTGCGGCTGACGCAGCTGCGCCAGCAAGCGCTCCACCGGGGCAGCCAGTCCCACGGACGGCGGCTGCGCTAAGTTATACCAGAGACCCGCGGCTTCATCCATGACCGCGCCTGCGGCAGGCAGTTTCAGCCACATTGGCACAATATCCAGGTGGAAATGGCTGAATGTGTGGCGAAAAGCGATAGTCTGGGTCAGCGCCGCATGATCGATATGGCGGCTGTGCAGCCACTGCCGCAGCTCGTCTTCGCTGGCGAACTGCGGAAAGCAGAACAGCCCGCCCCACAGGCCAACCGGCGGCCGCTGTTCCAGCCACACTTTGTCGTCCCGCTGCATCATCAGCAGATAGCCGGTGCGCTCCGGCAAAATCTGTTTTGGCTTCTTGCCGGGATAAGCGGTCTGGTTGCCCTGCGCACAGGCGATACAGCCCAGCTTCAGCGGACAAATTTCACATTTGGGTTTTGAGCGGGTGCAGACCATCGCGCCCAAATCCATCATCGCCTGGTTAAACTGGCTGACGCCTTCGGCAGGCGTGACCTCTTCGCTAATCTGCCAAAGACGCTTTTCCACCTCTTTTCTGCCCGGCCAGCCCTGAACGGCATAGCAGCGTGCCAGCACTCGCTTGACGTTGCCGTCCAGGATCGGGAAATGCTGACCCAGCGATAAAGAAAGGATCGCACCCGCTGTCGAGCGGCCGACGCCGGGCAGATCGGCAACCTCTGCAAAGGTCTCCGGGAATTTCCCGCCGTGTTTTTCCACTACCTGTACCGCCGCCTTATGCAGATTGCGCGCGCGGGCATAGTAGCCAAGTCCGGTCCATAAATGCAGCACCTCATCCAGCTTTGCGGCAGCCAGATCGGTCACGGTGGGAAAGCGCGCCATAAAGCGTTCAAAGTAAGGGATAACGGTCGCGACCTGCGTCTGTTGCAGCATCACTTCGGAGAGCCAAACTTTATAAGGGGTTTTTGCCAGCTGCCAGGGCAGGGTTTTGCGGCCAAAGCGCTGATACCAGTCCAGTACCTGCTGTGAGAACTGCGGCGCTTGCATCATCTTTGCGAGGTTTCCCCAGTAAATTAAAAATCAGGCTGGGATTCCAGCACAGACCCGTTATGCTGTAAACCGGAAGTTTCCAGGGCTTGCTTAACCGCTGTAACTTTGCATAATGCCCGTTTTTCAGATATTGCAGACCAGCAGGCAGAAACATGAAGAATGATGTGATTACACCGGAGTTTGACGAAAACGGCCGCCCGATGCGCCGTATTCGCAGCTTCGTTCGCCGTCAGGGCCGCCTGACCAAAGGCCAGCAGCACGCGCTGGACCATTTCTGGCCTGTTAAAGGTGTGGAGTATCAGCCGGAACCCGTTGATCTGGCATCCCTTTTTGGCCGCGAGGCGCCGGTGGTGCTGGAGATTGGCTTTGGCATGGGCGCATCGCTGGTGGCGATGGCCGCCGCGAACCCGCAGCAAAACTTTCTGGGTATTGAAGTGCATTCGCCGGGCGTCGGCGCCTGCCTGAGCGCAGCCGACGAGGCGGGCGTGGAGAATCTGCGCGTGATGTGTCACGATGCAGTCGACGTGCTGGAGAAAATGATCCCGGATAATTCGCTGCGTATGGTGCAGCTCTTTTTCCCGGATCCCTGGCATAAAGCGCGCCATAACAAGCGCCGCATCGTTCAGGTGCCTTTTGCCGAGCTGGTGATGCGCAAGCTGAAGCTGGGCGGCGTGTTTCATATGGCGACCGACTGGGAAGCCTATGCGGAACATATGCTGGAAGTAATGAGCAGCATTGCTGGCTACAAAAACCAGTCGGCAACCAACGATTATGTGCCGCGTCCCGATTCGCGGCCGTTAACAAAATTCGAACAGCGCGGCCAGCGTCTTGGCCACGGTGTATGGGATTTGATGTTTGAGAGGATTAAATAATGGCAGCTCAACGCAGTCGTCGCTTGCGTAAAAAAATGCATATCGATGAGTTTCAGGAATTAGGCTTTTCCGTCGCTTTCTCCTTCCCGGAAGATACCAGCGGCGACACCATCGACACCACCCTGGACGCCTTCATTAATGAAGTTATCGATCCCAACGGCCTGGCGTTTGACGGCAGCGGCTTCCTGCAGTGGGAAGGGCTGGTCTGCCTGCAGCAAACCGGCAAGTGCACCGACGAGCACCGCGAGCTGGTGCGTAAATGGCTGGAAGATCGCCAGCTGAATAATATCCAGGTAACCGAACTTTTCGACGTCTGGTGGGACTAATTATCTGCCTGCCGTAGCATAAGCAGGCAAACCGTCCGTTGAGGCCACGCATGCGTGGCCTTTTGTTTCTCAGGAGAAGAGTCAATGCGTAAAGCGATCGTAGCGGCCGCGCTGTTGCTGGCGGCAGGCCAGGCACAGGCCGACTATCAATGTAGCGTCAATCCTCAGGACGATATCGTTATCTCTCCGCAGAACGTCAAGGTAGTGGGCGCCAGCGGCAATCTGATCATCACACCGACCGGCGAGGTACAGCGCAACGGGCAGTCCGCTTCGGTCGATAACGCCACGCGCCAGACCGCCATCGACTATCAGGCCGCGCTGCGCCGCGATTTGCCCTGGATCGATCAGGGAGCGCGTCAGCGTCTGGAAAAAAGCCGCGTGGCGCTGGATAACGTGATCGTCAACAAACTGGGCACGGACAGCAGAGTCCGTAGCCGCCTGACAAAGCTGGACGAGCAGCTGAAGCAGCAGATGAACCGCATTATTGAGCATCGCAACGACGGGCTGACGTTCCATCATCAGGCTATCGAGCAGGTGCGGCAGGACGGCGAAAAGCTGGTGCAGAGCGCGATGGGCGGCGTGATCCAGGACAGCCTTAACGAAATGGGCAGCAAGGTGAACGGCGATAATCCGCTTCAGGCAGTGATGGGTAACCTGGGCGGATTGCAGCAGGCCGTGCAGGCGGAATGGAGCAATCAGGAGGCGGACTTCCAGAACTTCGGACACGAAGTCTGCAACCGCGTGACCGCGCTGGAAGCGCAGCGTAAGACGCTGATTGGCGGATTGAAATAATCCGGCCAGAGCTGCTCTTCTGGTGTCTGTACGGGCTGGCTGTAAGCGGCAAAGACTACCGGCACCAGGACGTTATCGCCTTTCTCTTTGTCTAAAGACGTCCATGGGATTTATAGCTGGCAGCGTTGCCATAACGGCAGACTGTATTAACGGCTTGCGATTAGGCTGGTATTCCGCGCGCCGCGCGTAAAGAGGGGATAGCCGTTTGAAAACACGCCCCGCTTTTTCCGGCGGGACGTGGGTAAAGCGGGGCGGCTATTCAGCCAGGAACAGCTCCAGCAGCGAGTTCAGGAACAGCTTGCCTTTCTCCGTCACCTGCCAGCTTTGCGCCGTTTCCGTCAGGTAACCTTTCGCCAGCGCCTCATCAAGCTGAGGACGGATAGCTTCCTCACTAAGGCCGGTAAAGCGCGCAAACTCTTCGCGGGGCGCCGCTTCCAGCAGCCGGAAACGGTTCATAAAGAACTCAAACGGCTTTTCTGTTTCCGCGACCTCGTGCTGACGGTCCAGATAATTACCGTTCATAAAGCCGCGTGGGTGGCGGATTTTGGCGGTGCGGATAATTCGCCCGTCTGCCTGCGTCAGCTTGCCGTGCGCGCCGCAGCCGATCCCCAGATAGTCGCCGAAGCGCCAGTAGTTGAGGTTATGCTCGCAGCGGTAGCCCGGTTTGGCATAGGCGGAAGTCTCGTACTGCTCGTAACCCGCCGCCGTTAACAGCTGGTGGCCCTGCTCAAAGATATCCCATAACGCGTCATCGTCCGGCAGCACGGGCGGCCTGGAGGCAAACAGCGTGTTGGGTTCGATGGTCAGCTGATACCAGGAAAGATGCGGCGGATCCAGCTCGATAGCCTGGCGCAGGTCGTCCAGCGCCTCCGCCAGCGACTGATCGGGCAGGCCATGCATCAAATCAAGGTTAAAGCTGCGCAGGCCCAGCCCCTGAGCCAGCTTCGCCGCGCGCTTCGCTTCTTCCGGGCCGTGAATGCGGCCAAGACGCGTCAGCTTCTGCTGGCTGAAGCTTTGCACGCCAATCGAGATGCGGTTGATACCGGCGCGCTGATAGCCGCTGAAGCGATCGGCCTCGACGGTGCCCGGGTTCGCCTCCATGGTGATTTCCGCCGTTGGCGAGAGCGGCAGCCTTGCCCGCACGCCGTCCATCAGCATCTGCATCGCCTCGCTGCTCAGCAGGCTGGGCGTGCCGCCGCCGATAAAGATTGTGCCAACCTCGCGGCCAGCCGCCAGCGGCAGATCGGCATCCAGGTCGGCCAGTAAATGCCGGACATACTCCTCGTGCGGCACTTCGCCCTTCAGCGCATGCGAGTTGAAATCGCAGTAGGGACATTTCTGTACGCACCACGGAATATGAATATAGAGGCTGAGCGGCGGCAGATTATGCATTGCGCATCGCTTCCAGCAGCAGGGCCAGCGCTTTGCCACGATGGGAAACCGCGCGTTTCTCTTCTTTGCTCAGCTCTGCGGCGGTTTTGCCCAGCGCCGGTACAAAGAACACGGGATCGTAGCCGAAGCCGCCTTCGCCGCTGACGGCACGGGCGATTTCTCCCTGCCAGCAGCCGTGAAACACCAGCGGCGTGGGGTCTTCAGCATGGCGCAGATAAACCAGCACGCAGTGGAACTGCGCCTGGCGCTGGCCGTCCGCCACGTTTTCCATCGCTTCCAGCAGCTTGTCGATATTCTGCCGATCGCTGGCCTCCGCGCCGGCGTAGCGCGCGGAATAGATGCCAGGCGCGCCGCCCAGCGCGTCCACCGCCAGCCCGGAGTCGTCGGCAATCGCCGGCAAACCGGTGATAGCCGCAGCGTGACGCGCTTTCAGCAGGGCATTCTCGATAAAGGTCAGGCCGGTCTCTTCGGCCGACTCCACGCCACACTCGGTCTGCGCCACGATATCCAGGCCAAAGGCGGCCAGCTTATCGGCCAGTTCACGAACTTTTCCGGCATTGCCGGTGGCGAGCACTACTTTTTGCATATCAGGTCCAGAAGTTAACTACCGTACAAATTAAAGCTGCGCCCAGCCGGGAACAAAGTCCATTCCCAGATAGTTCAGCATATAGAGGATCAGGATCACCGCCATCGCCGAGAAGTCGATGCCGCCCATCGCCGGAATAAGGCGACGCACGGGTGCCATCAGCGGCTCAGTCAGCTGGATCAGCACGTAATCCACCGGGTTGCGGCCCTGGCTTATCCAGCTCATCAGCGAGCGAATGATAATCACCCAGAATACCAGCACGCCGGCGGCTTTCACCAGCGACACCAGGCCGAAATAGAGGAAGACCGGATCGAAAATAAATACGCTGCTCTGAAGCGTGAACATCACGGTAAACAGCAGCACGCTCAGCACATAGGCCAGCAGTAAAGACGCGGTATCCAGCGGCCCGATAGAGGGAATGACCCGGCGCATCGGGCGGATCACCGGCTGGGTGATCTTAACGATAAACTGCGAGAACGGATTATAAAAATCGCATCTTGCCCACTGCATCCAGATACGCAGCAGCAGCACTTTCACGTAAAGATTAATTATCGTTGAGACCAGAAAAGTCAACGTCAGCATAGAGTCCCTCAAAAGTTAGTTAGTGGCGCCGTAATCGCGCGCGCCAAATATGGCGGTGCCAATGCGCACCATGGTCGTACCAGCCTCAATAGCCGCATCCATATCGTCGCTCATCCCCAGAGAGAGCGTGTCGACGGAGGCATAACTCTTTTTCAGTTCGCTAAAGGCTGACGCCATCCGGCGACAAACGGCCAGCTGGTGCTGATAATCCGCCTCCGGCGCGGGGATCGCCATCAGGCCGCGCAGCGTTAAACGCGGCAGCTGAGCGATCTCGCGGGCCAGATCCGGCAGCGCAGCCAGCATGATGCCAGATTTACTCTGCTCGTCGCTGATATTTATCTGGATCAGCACATTCAACGGCGGTAAATCGGCCGGACGCTGTTCGTTCAGCCTGGCGGCGATCTTCAGCCGATCCACCGTATGGCACCAGGCAAAGTTTTCCGCTACCAGCCGACTTTTGTTGGATTGCAGCGGCCCGATAAAGTGCCACGCCAGCGCGGAATTGTTAAGCGCCTGGATTTTATCGACGCCTTCCTGCACGTAGTTTTCGCCAAAGGCAAGCTGGCCCGCCGCCGTCGCTTCTTCGACCGCGCTCGCAGGTTTTGTTTTGCTCACTGCAAGCAGCGTAATTTCTGCTGGATCGCGGCCGCATCGTGCGGCTGCCGCTGAGATCCGCTCGCGTATCTGCTGTAAGTTGTGCTGAATCGGGGTCATAGTCAGGGAGTTAATATGGATATTGAGGAATTAGTGGCGCTTAGTGTAAAGCATAACGCCGGGGATCTGCACCTCTGTAGTGGTCATTATCCGTTCTGGCGGCTGGCCGGCAGGCTGGAGGCGATACCGGGCGGTCTTCCTGCCAGCGACGAGCTGCTGCTAAAAATTAGTCAGGCGTGGCTGGATGCCGATCAGCAACGCGAATTCGCTCGCGCAGGCCAGCTGGATTTCGCGCTGACGCTGGCCGACGGCACGCGGCTGCGGGCGAATCTGTTCCGACAGCGGCGGGGTATTTCGCTGGCGCTGCGCTTTATCACCAGCCGCTGTCCCGAGCTGGCGGAGCTGGATCTACCGCCGATAGTAAAGGAGCTGCTCCGGCTGCAGGACGGGCTGGTATTGGTGACGGGCGCGACGGGCAGCGGCAAATCAACCACGCTGGCTGCGCTTATCGGCGCGATTAACCAGCAGCAGCACCGCCATATCCTGACGCTGGAAGATCCGGTGGAGTTTATTCACCGCAGCGAGCGATCGCTGATCCAGCAGCGGGAGATAGGCCGGCACTGCGTCTCTTTCAGCACCGGGCTGCGGGCGGCGCTGCGCCAGGATCCGGACGTCATCCTGCTGGGCGAGCTGCGCGATAGCGACACCATCCAGCTGGCTTTGACGGCGGCAGAAACCGGGCATCTGGTGCTGGCGACGCTGCACACGCGCGGCGCGGCGCAGGCGGTGGACAGGCTGGTGGACGTTTTTCCCGGCGCGGAGAAAAACCTGATCCGCAGCCAGCTGGCCGGCAGCCTGAAAGCGGTGATAGCGCAAAAGCTGGTGCCGGGCGTGACCAAAGGTCGGGTGGCGCTGTTTGAGGTGCTGATTAATACCCCAGCCACAAGCAGCTTGATTCGCGAGGGCAAAACGCATCAGCTACCGGGCGTGCTGCAAACCGGCGCGCAGCTGGGTATGCAGACGTTTGAGCAAAGTTTGCAGGCGCGGCGGCAGGCCGGGCTGGTGGCGTGATTTCAGGTGAAGACGGAGGTGTAACGGAAAGCGGGGCCGATAGCGTAATGGCAGGCGTTACTGGCAAGTGAAGCTGGAGAAGTAATGGCAATCGAGACTGGCAGCCGCTGGTGCTGGGGCGTGGCGGCAATCGAAACGGGCGGGTGGCGGTGCTGCTGGCGTAACGGTAAGCGGGGTTGGTGCACGAGCCGGGCGACGTTACGCGGCCCGGCGGTAAAAGTGAAGCGATAAGCGAGCCGACTAGCTCCACGCGTTTTCAAACCAGCTTTCGAGGATGATCACGGCCGAAAGAGAATCGACGCTGCCCTTATTCAGCGCACGAAAGCCGCCGCGTGAAAAGAGGTCAGCCCTGGCTTCCACGGTGCTGAGCCGCTCATCGTGCAGCTCTACCTTGACGCCAAAGCGCCCGTGCAGCCGGTTGGCAAATTTGCGCGCTCTGGCGGTCAGCGGCTGTTCGCTGCCATCCATATTTAACGGCAGACCGACCACAACATGATCCGGCTGCCACTCTTTCAGCAACGCCTCGATTTTGCTCCAGTCGGGCGTGCCGTCCTGCGCTTTTAACGCGGGAAGCGGGCGGGCGGTGCCGGTAAGCTGTTGGCCTATCGCCACGCCGATGCTTTTGGTGCCGAAATCGAAGGCCAGCAGAGTAAGGTGGCTCATCAGGCGTGTCCAACATCGCTGGTGATATTGTGAATATCCACGCCGATGCTTTTCGCCGCTTCGCGCCAGCGTTCGGCCACGGGCGTTTTAAACAGAATATTGCTGTTGGCCGGAATGGTCAGCCAGGCGTTTTCCAGCAGCTCGTTTTCCAGCTGGTCTTTCTCCCAGGCGCAGTAGCCCAGCGCGACCAGTACGCTTTCCGGCTGCTCCGGCGTGCCCAGCGTTTCCAGCACGTCGCGGGAGGTGGTGATCACCGTATTATCGGAAACGCGAATGCTGGACGCGTAGGTATGCTGAGCCGAGTGCAAAATAAAACCGCGATCTTCTGCCAGCGGGCCGCCGGCAAAAACCGGCTTGTCGAGTTTGACTTCGGGTTCGCGCGGGGTTGGCATAATTTTTAACTTCTTAAGAATGCCGTCGACGGTAAGATTTTCCATCGGTTTATTAACGATAATACCCATGGCGCCTTCGTCATTGTGTTCGCAGATATAAACAACCGAACGTTTGAACAAAGGATCCAGCAGCGTGGGCATGGCAATCAAAAAATGATGCTGTAAATTCATATCAGGATTCTGTAGTCGGGTTGCCCGCCTGTGGTAAAGGCCGCAGGCGAACAACAGGGTTAGCACGAAGGCCCGTCAATCCTTTTCTTATCAGGCCAGTCGTTTTTCAATCGCATCCATAAGCATACCAGTAATTGAAATCGGGAATGCGGCCTCGATCTCACGTATGCAGGTCGGGCTGGTCACGTTAATTTCCGTCAGCTTGTCGCCGATGATATCCAGGCCGACAAAAATCAGGCCCTTTTGCTTCAGCATTGGGCCGACGCGGCGGGCAATTTCCCAGTCGCTTTCGGACAGCGGACGCGCTTCGCCACGGCCGCCGGCCGCCAGGTTGCCACGCGTTTCGCCCGATTTGGGAATGCGAGCCAGGCAGTAAGGTACGGGTTCACCATCCACCACCAGCACGCGCTTGTCGCCTTCTTTAATCGCTGGCAGATAGTTCTGCGCCATGCAGTAGAAGCTGCCGTGCTCGGTCAGCGTTTCAATAATCACCGACAGGTTTGGATCTTCCTGCTTCACGCGGAAAATAGAGGCGCCGCCCATGCCGTCCAGCGGTTTCAGGATAATGTCGCCGTGCTCCTGCCAGAAATCGCGGATCTGCTGCGCGCTGCGGGTCACCAGCGTGTCCGGCGTCAGCTCAGCAAACCAGGCGGTATAGAGCTTCTCGTTGCAGTCGCGCAGGCTCTGCGGCTTATTCACGATCAGCGTGCCTTTTTCTTCCGCGCGCTCAAGGATGTAGGTCGCATAGATAAATTCGGTGTCGAAAGGCGGATCTTTACGCATCAGCACTACGTTCAGGTCGGCCAGCGCAATATCCTGCTCGCTGCCGAACTCGTACCATTTGTCGTAGTTTTGCTCAACGCTCAACAGACGCGTTGCGGCGCGCGCTTCACCGCCGCGCAGATAGAGATCTTTCATCTCCATATAGTGAATTTCATAACCGCGGCGCTGTGCTTCCAGCAGCATCGCGAAGCTGCTGTCTTTTTTAATATTGATGGCGCTAATCGGGTCCATCACAATGCCAAGCTTAATCATTAGTCTCTCCAGTTGAGCTTTCTTGCCTGCCGTTTTTCTCGTCAGTGCCTGTTATCAGCCTAAATCGCCAAACCGCACCTGAAGGGCGGTAATGGCGGTTAGCGCGGTGGTCTCCGTGCGCAGCACGCGAGGCCCTAAAAGGATATCGGTAAAGCCGTAGCGCGCCGTCATCGCGATCTCATCCGCCGTCAGGCCGCCTTCCGGGCCAATCAGCAAACGGACGCGTTCCACGGGCTGCGGCAGGGTATTGATGCTTTGGCTCGCTCTCGGGTGCAGATTGAGCTTCAGGCTGCTGTCCTCTTCGGCGCTCCAGGCCTCCAGCGTCATTGCTTCACGCACCTCCGGCACGCGATTTCTGCCGCACTGCTCGCAGGCGGCAATCACAATTTTTTGCCACTGCTGGATTTTTTTCGCCAGCCTTTGGGCATCAAGCTTTACGCCACAGCGCTCAGAAAACAAGGGGGTGATGCTGTTTACGCCCAGTTCCACCGCTTTTTGAATAGTGAACTCCATCTTCTCGCCGCGCGACATCACCTGGCCTAAATGCAGGTGAAGCGGGGATTCACGGCACTCTTCGCGACTTTCCTGCACGGCGACGCGCACATTTTTCTTATCCGCCTGCACGATTTCGGCGCTAAATGTCAGATTAGTACCATCGAACAATTCCAGGCGCTGACCGGCGTTCATCCGCAGTACGCGTCCTACGTGATTTGCCGCTTCTTCGTTGAGGAAAACTTCGCTGCCGACGACCAGCGGTTCGGCATGATAAATGCGGGGTATACGCATGGGGATCCTGATAAAAGTAACTGGCCGCGGCGGGCGCGGCCAAGACATGCTGTCCAGTTTAGGCCACAGATTTTACCGCTGGCAAGCACGCTGTACATAGGGGTTGTGGTTGCCCTGGACTTTTGCGATGCGGTTATCGCGCTCGCATTCCCAGGCGGTAACCGGATACTGCTTGTCCCAGACCGTCATCAGCTGAGTCTGCTGTTTCGACATCGCAATCTGGTACTGGTCGCGCATATAGAACCAGGTGCGGGCGATGGCGCCGCGCGCGCGCGCTGGCGGTTCAGCCTGCTTGTTCTTGAAATCGATCTTCATTTCGCACTGGCCGTACTGATGCTCGCTGCCGTTCCACTGGCTGTACATAAAGTTGCCGCGATCGCCGTTAACCTCGCCGATGGCAGGCTGCAGGTTATGCAGATCGGACTCTATACGGCGATAGCCCGCGTCTTTGGCGCACTGTTTTCTGCCGCCTTCCTGCCAGCACTGGCGCTGGTGGCCGAAAGTCCAGGCGGGCACCACGTGCTCCCACTCAATGCGGTTAGCGCGGTTGGCGTTTTTGCGTACCTGATAGCCGCAGGAGGCGAGGTCCGGCACGCCTTTTTTCCCCTGCCAGTTAATTTTACAGCCGCAGTAAAAAGAGCCTGGCGCATCGGCATTGATTTGCGCGGCATAGGCTTTTGCCTGGCTGAAATTATTCTGATGGTAGTTGTTGGGGCTTAACCCGTGGGCAAAGAAGGCGGTCAGCAGCGAAAAGCAGCCAATAATTTTGCGTAACATAGTCCGGTTTTCTGTCAGTCAATAAAGCGGCGAGAGTAGCAGAAGCGCCGGATAACAGGAAATCGTCGCGTGCTTTATCAGCGCTTTTTTTGACGCCAGGCCGATTTTTATGCGGGCGTAAACGTGCCGGGCAGCAATTTTTCGCCGCAGTGAACGCAGTGGTATTCGCTTTCGCCACGCGTGACCCGGTTATGACGGCGTACGGTCAGCTGATGCTGCTGACAGCGGCAGCGATAGGGGAAAGCGCGGCTGCGCACCGATTCGATAGCAAACTGGTGGGTGCGTCGTGCAGGCACGCCCAGCACGCTTTCCATCATCCACTTCCACTCTTTGCCATGCGGCGCCACGCGGCCAAACTGTTTCCATACCAGCAGATGCGCCAGCTCGTGCGGCACCACTTCATTGATAAAAGCTTCCTGATTTTCCAGCAGCAGCACCGGATTCAGGCGGATCTCCCAGGCTTCCAGCCAGGCGGTGCCCGCAGCCGTACCGCGCTGCTGATAAACCAGCTTTGGTTCAGGATAGTGACGTTCAAGGCGCTGATTAGCCTGCTGCAGCTTGTCGCGCAGCGAACGCATCACGGCCTGTTGTAGGGCTATTGGAAGTCGAGGGGATTTCATGGTGCAGAGGATACGACGTGAGGCAGGGGAATTCAATGAAGCTGGCCGGGTTGCCCCGGCCAGTGAAGCTTAGTCGCGCTGACCGATGTCGCGCAGCTTTTTGCCACTTAACAGGTTGCGTTCGATATGCTCAAGAGAAACGTTTTTGGTTTCCGGGATCAGCATAATAGTCAGAATGATAAAGAGGATATTCAGACCTGCGTAGACCCAGAAGGTATTGGCGTTGCCCAGCGTGTTCAGCATGGTCAGGAAGGTCGCCCCGACGATCATGTTGGCAATCCAGTTGGTCGCCGTAGAAACGGTGATACCAAAATCGCGGCCTTTCAGCGGCTGAATTTCAGAACACAGTACCCAGATCAGCGGGCCGGCGCTCATGGCGAAGCCGATGATAAACATCAGCAGCATAGCGATTGCAAAGTACTGTGCACCGGCAGAGTGAATGCCGATATGCAGCATGGTACCCAGCACGCCCATACCGATCGCCATGACCAGGAAGCCCAACTTCAGGGTCGGCTTACGGCCCCAGCGATCCACCAGACCGATAGCGATAAAGGTCGCCAGCACGTTGATCAGACCAACGATAACGGTGCCCCACATCTGCTCGGTGGTATTGGTAAAGCCGGCAATTTCAAAAATTTTCGGCGCGTAGTACATGATGACGTTCATACCGGTGAACTGCTGCATAACCTGTAGCAGAATACCCAGCCAGACCGCACGGCGGAAATTACCGTTGTTTTTGAACAGATTCCAGCCGGACTGTTTGATCTTCAGGCTTTCACGGATTTCATCCAGCTCGCGTTTTGCCTGCTCGCTGGTGTCGCGCAGGCGATCCAGCACGCGCTGCGCATCGCGGAAGTTGCCTTTCGCCGCCAGCCAGCGCGGGCTGTTAGGCAGGAAGCAGACGCCGACCAGCAGCAGGGCCGCCGGGATAGTGATAATGCCCAGCATCCAGCGCCATTCGCCGGTGTAGCTGAACGCGGTATCGGAGAGATAGGCACCCAGAATACCGATGGTGATCATCAGCTGGTACAGCGAGATCATGCTGCCGCGAATTTTTTCCGGTGCGATTTCAGAAAGGTAAAGCGGAGCGGTAAAGGAAGCCACGCCGACGGCCAGGCCCAGCAGCACGCGCGCCACAATCAGCATATCCGCGTTTCCCGCCATGGCTGACCACAGCGAGCCGATAACGAACAGCACGGCGCCAATCATCAGGCTCTTTTTACGACCGAGGTAAGAGGACATCCAGCCGCTGCCGACGGCGCCGACGGCGGCACCGAACATCATCGAGCTGACAATCCATTCCTGCTGGTGGGCAGTGACGTTGAAATCTTTCGCAATGAAAGGTAAAGCGCCGGCAATCACGCCGATATCCAGCCCGAAAAGCAGGCCGGCGAGTGCGGCGAGTAAACATACGAACAAGGTCATCGCCTTGTTGGATGTTCTGCTCTGTTTCTTATTATCAGGCATGAAGCCTCCATATTAGTGGTACTGTATATTGTTTTTATAAATGTTAAAAAAACCCGGCGCGAAAGACTGTGCGGGCGATCACACGGTGTAATCGGTTACACACCAGATCTTTCTGAAAACAGTGGTTTTCATACGCGCTTACGCTTTATAACCGTTCAGGCATAGCACTAAATAGCTTCTCCTGGTTCCCTGCTGGCCCTCTATCGGACAGCGCTGAAAATAGCGCATTCCCGCTACTCTTGTTAAGGCTGGAAATTCTTAATTATCAGATGCTGCCTGATGTTTCTGGATGTAACCGTTAACATGCGGGGCGACGAAGGCCTGCAAAAGTGTATACGGAGTTTACCAATCTGCCAGCCAGCGGGCAGCAAAAAGGGCACCCTTTAGGTGCCCTTGATGCGATAGGTAAAACCTTACTTCAGGCCAGCCGCTTCGCGCAGCTGTGCGGCCTTGTCGGTTTTTTCCCATGGGAAGTGCTCGCGGCCAAAGTGACCGTAAGCCGCAGTTTCGCGGTAGATTGGGTGCAGCAGATCCAGCATCTGGATCAGGCCGTAAGGACGCAGGTCGAAGAACTCGCGTACCAGCAGCGTCAGCTGTTCGGTAGAGATTTTTTCTGTACCAAAGGTTTCTACCATGATGGAAGTCGGTTCCGCAACGCCGATGGCGTAAGAAACCTGGATTTCACAGCGATCGGCCAGGCCGGCAGCCACGATGTTCTTGGCCACGTAGCGTGCCGCGTAGGCTGCGGAACGGTCAACTTTTGACGGATCCTTACCGGAGAACGCGCCGCCGCCGTGACGAGCCATGCCGCCGTAGGTGTCCACGATGATTTTACGACCGGTCAGGCCGCAATCGCCCATCGGGCCGCCGATAACGAAACGGCCGGTTGGGTTGATATGGTATTTGGTACCGGCGTTGATCCATTCAGCTGGCAGAACCGGCTTGATGATCTCTTCCATCACCGCTTCCTGCAGCGCTTTCTGATCGATATCTTCTGAATGCTGCGTAGAAAGCACTACCGCGTCGATACCAACGATTTTGCCCGCATCGTACTGGAAAGTGATCTGGCTTTTCGCATCCGGACGCAGCCACGGCAGGGTGCCGTTTTTACGCACTTCGGACTGACGCTGCACCAGACGGTGCGCGTAGGTCACCGGCGCAGGCATCAGCACGTCGGTTTCGTTGGTGGCATAGCCGAACATCAGGCCCTGATCGCCCGCGCCCTGTTCCAGCGGATGGGCGCGATCCACGCCCTGGTTGATATCCGGTGACTGTTTGCCGATAGCATTCAGCACCGCGCAGGAGTTGGCATCAAAGCCCATGTCGGAATGAACATAGCCGATTTCACGCACGGTATTACGGGTGATCTCTTCGATATCTACCCATGCGCTGGTGGTGATTTCGCCACCGACCAGCACCATGCCGGTTTTTACGTAGGTTTCACAGGCGACGCGGGCTTTCGGATCCTGCTCAAGGATGGCATCCAGCACGGCATCAGAGATCTGGTCGGCGATTTTATCGGGATGGCCTTCTGAGACGGACTCGGAAGTAAAAAGGTGTTTAGCCATTTATTCTTTACCTTACTGAAACGGGTTGGGATCGACTGCATAGCGCTAAAAAGAAACGGTTTTCTCTCTCTGCGCCCCCTCAGGCAAAGCCATGAGCAGTACAATAATTTAATTTAAGACGCTTAGAAGTTAACCAGTATAGATGGATTCACATCTGGACGGCTATTTTAGGTTACTCGTTAAACAGATTGCCAGCATTTTTTATCGGAAACAACCGGGGAATTTTGTAAAAATTACCGTGTCCCTTGTTGTTCCTTACATTTAAATTTTGCATTCCTGTCGTGCTGATTGTATAAAGCGCCGCCGATGTAGCGCCGATCGCAATGCCGAAATTTATTGTCGAAAATCTCCTCTTTTTCGTTTCCTCAGCGCAGCTGGGTGCCGGAGTCCGCGACGTGTTTAATGTTATACTTCTGATATCGCCTGGTGCGGTTCCTCAGCGTTTTATGCTGGGATGCCCGGTAGTCGATGGGTTGTTGTCGTGGGTTTTCCCTGCGATAGTAGTTAACTGTTCCGCATCATTGAAATTCGAGGCTCGCGATGTCTGACGACAGCAAGATGATTAAGGGTTCGTCAGCAGGCGAACAGGGTGTACTCCGCTCAATGCAGGAGGTGGCCATGAGCGATCAAGATGCCAGCAAAATGCTGCGCACCTACAATATTGCCTGGTGGGGCAATAATTATTACGACGTCAATGAGCTGGGGCATATCAGCGTCTGTCCCGATCCCGACGTGCCGGAAGCGCGCGTCGATCTGGCCCGGCTGGTTAAAGAGCGCGAGGCCGAAGGGCAACGCCTGCCCGCGCTGTTCTGTTTCCCTCAAATTTTACAGCATCGCCTGCGCTCCATTAACGCAGCGTTTAAGCGCGCGCGGGAATCCTATGGCTATCGCGGCGACTATTTCCTGGTCTATCCGATTAAGGTTAACCAGCATAAGCGCGTGATCGAATCGCTGATCAACTCCGGTGAGCCGCTGGGGCTGGAAGCGGGCTCCAAAGCGGAGCTGATGGCGGTGCTGGCGCATGCGGGCATGACCCGTTCAGTGATCGTCTGTAACGGCTACAAAGACCGTGAATATATTCGTCTGGCGCTGATCGGCGAAAAGATGGGCCACAAAGTCTATCTGGTGCTGGAAAAGATGACCGAAGTGAAGCTGGTGCTGGAAGAAGCGGAACGCCTGAACGTGGTGCCGCGTCTTGGCATCCGCGCGCGCCTGGCCTCGCAGGGCTCCGGCAAATGGCAGTCCAGCGGTGGCGAAAAGTCCAAGTTTGGCCTGTCCGCTACGCAGGTGCTGAAGCTGGTTGAGATCATGCGCGAAGCCGGCAGAATGGAAAGCCTGCAGCTGCTGCACTTCCACCTCGGCTCGCAGATGGCGAATATCCGCGATATCGCCACCGGCGTACGCGAATCGGCACGTTTCTATGTCGAACTGGCGAAGCTGGGCGTCAACATCCAGTGCTTCGACGTGGGCGGCGGCCTGGGCGTGGACTATGAGGGAACGCGTTCCCAGTCCGACTGTTCGGTCAACTACGGCCTGAACGAATACGCCAACAACGTGATCTGGGCTATCGGCGATGCGTGTGAGGAGCACAATCTGCCGCATCCGACGGTCATCACCGAATCAGGTCGTGCGGTTACCGCGCACCATACCGTGCTGGTTTCCAACATCATCGGCGTGGAACGCAACGAGTTTATTACGCCGGAGTCGCCGCCAGCGGATGCGCCTCGCCCGATTATCAGCCTGTGGGATACGTGGCAGGAGATGCACGAGCTGAACAATCGTCGCTCGCTGCGTGAATGGCTGCACGACAGCCAGATGGATCTGTTTGATATCCATACGGGCTACTCTCAGGGCATTTACAATCTGGAGCAGCGCGCCTGGGCCGAGCAGCTTTACCTGAGCGTTTGTAACTACATTCAGCAGCATCTGGATCCGGGTAACCGCGCGCACCGTCCGATTATCGACGAGCTGCAGGAGCGTATGGCGGATAAGATTTACGTCAACTTCTCGCTGTTCCAGTCCATGCCGGACGCGTGGGGCATCGATCAGCTGTTCCCGGTGCTGCCGCTGGAAGGGCTGGATAAAAAGCCGGAGCGCCGCGCCGTGCTGCTGGATATTACCTGTGATTCAGACGGCACCATCGACCACTATGTGGACGGCGACGGTATCGCTACCACCATGCCGATGCCGCAGTACGACGTGGATAATCCGCCGATGCTGGGCTTCTTTATGGTCGGCGCATATCAGGAAATCCTGGGCAATATGCACAACCTGTTCGGCGATACCGAAGCGGTTGACGTTTATGCTTACGCGGATGGGCGTGTTGATGTGCAGCTGTCGGACGAAGGCGATACCGTAGCGGACATGCTGGAATACGTGCAGCTGGATCCGAACGAGCTGCTGACGCATTTCCGCAAGCAGATTGCCGAATCCGATCTGGACGATGAGCTGCGCGCGCAGTTTATCGAAGAGTTTGAAGCGGGCCTCTACGGCTACACTTATCTGGAAGATGAGTAAGCCTTAGCCGCGCGGTCGGGCGGCGCTTTTTCCGCCTGACAACCTGAACCCAATCCCTTTCTCGTCGGGCCTAACGACGCGACGGGGATTTTTTTTAGCTATAACAGCAAGGCCAGCCTGGCCGACAGCAAGAGAGGGGCTTATGTATAATACTCTGGGCAACCAGTACGATAACTCTTTGGTTTCCAATGCTTTTGGTTTTATGCGTTTTCCGGTTAACTTCCAGCCGTACGACAGCGACGCCGAATGGGTGATCACCGGCGTACCGTTTGACGCGGCCACGTCCGGCCGTCCCGGCAGCCGCTTAGGGCCGGGCGCCATCCGTCAGATCTCCACTAACCTGGCCTGGGAAGGCTGCCGCTGGCCGTGGAATTTCGATCTGCGTCAGCGTCTGAACGTCGTTGACTGCGGCGACCTGGTTTACGCTTTTGGCGATTCGCAGGATATGAGCGACAAATTGCAGGCCCATGCGGAGAAGCTGCTGGCTAACGGCAAACGCATGATGACCTTTGGCGGCGACCACTACGTCACGCTGCCGCTGCTGCGCGCGCACGCGAAACACTTCGGCAAAATGGCGCTGGTGCATTTTGATGCGCATACCGATACCTATTCCAACGGCCCGAAGTTCGACCACGGCACCATGTTCTACACCGCGCCGCAGGAAGGGCTGATCGATCCGACGCGCTCCGTGCAGATTGGTATTCGCACCGAGTTCGATGCATCGCTGGGCTTCAACGTGCTGGATGCGGCGCAGATTAACGATCGCAGCGTCGACGATATCATCGCGCAGGTGAAAGAGATCGTGGGCGATATGCCTGTTTATCTGACTTTTGATATCGACTGTCTGGATCCGGCTCACGCGCCGGGCACGGGCACGCCTGTTGTCGGCGGTCTGACCTCGGACAAAGCAACTAAGCTGGTGCGCGGTCTGCAAGGGCTGAACATTGTGGGCATGGATCTGGTGGAAGTCGCGCCGGGCTATGACCAGTCCGATATCACTGCGCTGGCCGCCGCCACGCTGGCGCTGGATATGCTGCACGTTCAGGCTGTGAATAAAGGCGAGTAATCGTCGAAAGGGGCCAGCCGCAGGGCTGGCCTTGTTCAGGCTTATTTTCCGGCTTCGATGCGCGCTTTAATATGCGCCGCGCGGGACTCGGAAGAAGGGTGAGAATCGAACATGGTGCTCGCGCTGCCGCCTTCCAGCTTCGCCAGTTTCTCAAAGCTGGTTTCCAGACCCAGCGGGCTGATACCGCGTTTTTTCAGCAGATCGAACGAGTAGTCGTCCGCCTGTGACTCCTGTTTTTGCGAGAACTGCGCGTTAACCAGCTTTTCGCCCAGATCGCCCAGCTGCGACTGCGACAGCGTAGCGGCAATACCGCCAACGGATGCGGCCGCAGTACGCGCTGCGGTGGTGCCGTAAGCGACCTGCATCGCGCGGCGGGTATGGCCCAGCGCCACGTGACCCATTTCATGGCCCAGCACGCCTTCCACTTCGTTGTCCGTCATCATATCCATCAGGCCGCTGTAAACGCGGATACAGCCGTTGGCCATCGCCCAGGCGTTGACGTCTTTGGTCAGGTAAACCTTATAGTTAGCAGGCGTGCCGTTGATGTTATCGCCAAGCGCGGCGGCGATTTTATTCAGGCGCTGGGTGTAAACGCTGTCGGCGGGTGCAATCTGCGCTTCGCTGTCCATTTGCTCGCACGATTTTACGCTCAGCTCTTTTACCTGCGCGTCGCTAAGCGAAGCGGCCTGATAAGCCTGCGCGCCAGACTGCAACAGCGCGTTGCTGTCAAAATTCTGACAGCCGGTCAGTGCGGTAGCGACGGCCAGCGCCATCAGAGAAGCGGGTATTTTCATATTTCCATCCATTAGATAACAAGGTAATAAAAACAAACACCTGCCGTTAAAGGCAGGGAATAAGACTGGCACTATGTTAACTTCCTGCGCGCTAATGCATAGTTCCAACGTCTGAAAAACGCAAGTATGGCCCTGTTTTTTTGCACTTTTCGCCATGTACATTCGGCTGCTCTTTCATGTACATTGAGGGTCGTCTTTTGCAGCTTTGCCTGATAACTCATTGATTAAAATAGGTTAAGGACGGCGAAGCCTTTAATCCGACCTGGAGTAGAACATGTCTTCTCGTAAAGAGCTTGCGAACGCCATTCGCGCATTAAGTATGGATGCTGTACAGAAAGCGAAATCCGGCCACCCTGGCGCGCCCATGGGCATGGCGGATATTGCCGAAGTGTTATGGCGTGATTTCCTGAACCATAACCCAACCAACCCGCTGTGGGCCGACCGTGACCGCTTCGTGCTGTCCAACGGCCACGGCTCAATGCTGATTTACAGCCTGCTGCACCTCTCTGGCTACGATCTGCCGATTGCCGAGCTGGCGAACTTCCGTCAGCTGCATTCCAAAACTCCAGGTCACCCGGAATACGGCTACACCGCCGGCGTTGAAACCACCACCGGCCCGCTGGGGCAGGGCATCGCCAACGCCGTGGGTATGGCTATCGCCGAGCGCACGCTGGCCGCGCAGTTCAACCGTCCAGGCCATAACGTTGTCGATCATAATACCTACGTGTTTATGGGCGACGGCTGCATGATGGAAGGGATCTCGCACGAAGTTTGCTCGCTGGCCGGTACGCTGAAGCTGGGCAAGCTGGTGGCTTTCTATGATGATAACGGCATCTCGATTGATGGTCACATCGACGGCTGGTTCACGGACGATACCGCACAGCGTTTTGAAGCCTACGGCTGGCACGTGGTGCGCGGCGTGGACGGCCACGACGCGGAAGCGATCCGCAAAGCGGTTGAAGAAGCAAAAGCGGTCAGCGACAAGCCTTCACTGCTGATGTGCAAAACCGTAATTGGTTTCGGCTCGCCGAACAAAGCTGGCACGCACGATTCCCACGGCGCGCCGCTGGGCGACGAAGAAATCGCGCTGACCCGTAAACAGCTGGGCTGGCACCACGCGCCGTTTGAAATCCCTCAGGATATCTACACGCAGTGGGATGCCAAAGAAGCGGGCAAGGCGAAAGAAGCGGCCTGGAACGAGAAGTTCGCGGCCTATGCCAAAGCTTATCCCGAGCTGGCTCTGGAGTTCCAGCGCCGCACCAAAAACGAGCTGCCGGAAAACTGGCAGGCCGAGTCGCAGAAATTCATTGAGCAGCTGCAGGCCAATCCGGCCAAAATCGCCAGCCGTAAAGCCTCACAAAACGCGCTGGAAGCTTTCGGCAAGCTGCTGCCGGAATATCTGGGCGGCTCCGCCGACCTGGCGCCAAGCAACCTGACCATGTGGTCTGGTTCTAAGCCGATCAACGAAGACGCGGCGGGCAACTATATTCACTACGGCGTGCGTGAGTTCGGCATGACCGCTATCGCCAACGGCATTACGCTGCACGGCGGTTTCCTGCCGTATACCGCCACCTTCCTGATGTTTGTGGAATATGCGCGTAACGCTGCCCGTATGGCCGCGCTGATGAAAATCCGTCAGGTGATGGTCTATACCCACGACTCTATCGGTCTGGGTGAAGATGGCCCGACGCACCAGCCGGTTGAGCAGCTGGCCAGCCTGCGCGTCACGCCGAACATGAGCGTATGGCGTCCGTGCGACCAGGTTGAGTCTGCGGTAGCCTGGAAATATGCGATTGAGCGTCACGACGGCCCAACCGCGCTGATCTTCTCCCGCCAGAACCTCGCGCAGCAGGATCGCAGCGCCGAGCAGCTGGCTAACGTGGCTCGCGGCGCCTATATCCTGAAAGATTGCGACGGCACGCCGGAAGTGATCCTGATTGCGACCGGTTCTGAAGTGGAGCTGGCGGTTGGTGCTTACGAGAAGCTGAGCGCGGAAGGGCGTAAGGCGCGCGTGGTGTCCATGCCGTCTACCGATGCTTTCGACAAGCAGGATGCGGCCTACCGTGAAGCCGTACTGCCGAAAGCGGTTGGCGCGCGCGTGGCGATTGAAGCCGGTATCGCCGATTACTGGTTCAAATACACCGGCCTGCATGGCGCGGTGGTTGGCATGACCACCTTTGGCGAGTCGGCACCGGCCGAGAAGCTGTTTGAAATCTTCGGCTTCACCGTAGACAACGTGGTCGCTAAAGCGAAAGAGCTGCTGTAATAAACCGGGTTCGCCTGTGCAAGCAGGTGAACCTTCCTGGCAATCGCTTAAGCCGTAATCAATCCGGTTCGCCTGTGCAAACAGGCGAACCTTTTTACCTACTGCGCGGTGTCCCGCAAATGGAAATCCTGGCTGGGCGGTATCACCGGCTCCGCAAAGCTTTTCACCACGTTGCTTTCCGGCTCTCTTTCCGTCTTATAAGGCTTGGACTGGCCATAAAATTTACCCTGCTGGTTGATCGAAAGCGATTCGCACTCAATGGTGCCATCCATAAATCCGTTGGCGTTAATGGCCACCTCCCGACTACAGCATAATCCTTTCAGCTCGCCGCTGATTTCGGTGCGCTGCGCCCAGATTTCCCCTTCGACCCGCCCATCTTTCTGCACAAAAACGGTTTTTTCTGAATTCACCTTACCGTTAACGCTGCCGGTGATATGAATATCGCCTGCGGCGCTGATTTCACCTACGATGGTGCAGGTATCCGGGATGGTGGTGGTGCCTGTGGCAGGCGCGCTGGCGACGCTGACGACGGTTGCGGCAGAGACGCTTTCTTCAAATTCGCTGTCCATTAGCGAAGCGGAAGCGGGCGGCACGGGCGAAGTGTAATTCAGCGGAGCGCTGGGTTGACGGGGATTCTCTTTACGTTTGAACATCGCTATTTCCTTATTTAACGTGAATTTCCTGAAGGCAAGCCAGGTAAAAATGGCGGAGGCTGCGGCCATTAACAGTCCCCGATGCTGGCGGATCAGCAACAGCGTTGTCGCCCAGCTAAGGGAATAGACGAGCAGCGCTGAAGCCCAGATAATCCAGAGATACCAAAGCAAGTTGTAATTCATATTCCGGCACGGTTAGTGACCAGAGAGTGGACGCCAGATCTTTCCCGATCTCGCTACAGCCAGCCGCGCTTTTACCGGCGCTCTGCTGTGGGCGTCTCCTTCCTGGAAACGGTTGTCAGAGAGAAAATTCTGATATTTACCTGCAAAAGTAAGAAAATTCCGTTGATCGTGTCGCTAACTGGTTACTTGAAAGTAAATATCAGTAAAAGTTACTTTACTACTTTGTTGAGCGTTGTTGGCCTGTTTTTTATACAGAACCTTATCTAAATGTGATGCAGGTCAGATTTTTAAACTGTGGATTGATCTGGCGCATTCCAATTATTCCGCATTGTCTTTATTGTAGCTGAACCGTTTCAACAAGCATTGGCACTGACCTCTTTCCGTGGGAAAAACGGCCCGGTAACGCAAAAATTCCCTGTACAAACGGGAACGCCTGGCTCAGGCTAACGCTCCGGTTTTGCACAGAATTTGGATGCAGGAGTGATATGACGGTTCGTATTGCCATCAACGGTTTTGGACGCATTGGGCGCAACGTGCTGCGCGCGCTTTATGAAACCGGACGCCGCGCGGAGATTACCGTCGTGGCGGTTAATGAGCTGGCGGAAGCCGCCGGCATGGCGCATCTGCTGAAATATGACACCAGTCATGGCCGTTTTGCATGGGACGTTCGTCAGGAGCGGGATCTGCTGTGGATAGGCGAAGATCCTGTGCGCATTCTGCATCGGGCCGCTATCGCCGATCTCCCCTGGAAGGAGCTGAACGTGGATGTGGTGCTGGACTGCACCGGCGTCTGGGGCAGCCGCGAAGACGGCGAAGCGCACCTTGCCGCCGGGGCGAAAAAAGTCCTGTTTTCCCATCCGGGCGGCAACGATCTTGACGCTACCGTGGTTTACGGCGTCAATGAAAAAGCGCTAAAGGCCAGCGATCTGATCGTCTCTAACGCCTCCTGCACCACTAACTGTATTATTCCTGTGATTAAGTTACTGGATGATGCTTTCGGCATTGAGTCGGGAACGGTCACCACCATCCATTCCGCCATGCACGATCAGCAGGTTATTGACGCTTACCACACTGATTTGCGCCGCACTCGCGCAGCCAGCCAGTCGATAATTCCGGTCGATACTCGCCTTGCCGCCGGTATCGCGCGTATTTTTCCGAAATTCAATGACCGTTTCGAAGCGATCGCCGTGCGTGTACCGACAATCAACGTGACCGCCATTGATTTAAGCGTCAGCGTCCGCACGCCGGTAAAGGCCTGCGAGGTGAATGCGCTGCTGCGAAACGCATCAGAAAAAGCATTTAGTGGTATAGTTGACTATACGGAACTACCGTTAGTCTCCATTGATTTTAACCACGATCCGCACAGTGCCATTGTGGACGGCACGCAAACGCGGGTCAGCGGACAGCACCTGATCAAAACGCTGGTCTGGTGCGACAACGAATGGGGCTTTGCTAACCGAATGCTCGACACGACGTTAGCCATGGCCGCCAGCGGTTTCAGCCAGGGCGCGGACTGCGCCTTTAAAATTTAGAGAATCAACGAGAGGACTCACCATGTCAGTAATTAAAATGACCGATTTGGATCTTGCCGGGAAACGCGTACTGATTCGTTCTGATTTAAACGTGCCGGTTAAAGAGGGCAAAGTCACCTCTGACGCACGTATCCGTGCTTCACTGCCAACCATTGAAGCCGCGCTGAAACAGGGTGCGAAAGTGATGGTCACTTCTCACCTGGGCCGCCCGACCGAAGGCGAGTACAACGAAGAGTTCTCCCTGCTGCCAGTGGTTAACTACCTGAAAGAAAAACTTTCTTCTCCGGTTCGTCTGGAAAAAGACTACCTGGAAGGCGTTGATATCGCCGAGGGCGAGCTGGTAGTGCTGGAAAACGTTCGTTTTAACAAAGGCGAAAAGAAAGACGACGAGGCGCTGGCGAAAAAATATGCCGCACTGTGCGACGTTTACGTGATGGACGCCTTCGGCACCGCGCACCGCGCCCAGGCTTCCACGCATGGCGTGGGGAAATTTGCGCCGGTAGCCTGCGCTGGCCCGCTGCTGGCCGATGAGCTGGAAGCGCTGGGTAAAGCGCTGAAAGAGCCTGCTCGTCCAATGGTGGCGGTGGTTGGCGGTTCTAAAGTTTCCACCAAATTCGACGTGCTGAACTCGCTGGTGAAAATCGCCGATACGGTGATCGTAGGCGGCGGCATCGCCAACACCTTCGTGGCTATCGACAACAAGGTGGGTAAATCCCTGTACGAGCCGGATTTCGTGGAAGCTGCGAAAAAACTGCGCGACGAATATAAAATTCCTGTGCCAACCGACTCCCGCGTCGGCACGGAATTCTCTGAAACTGCGCCTTCAACCGTGAAGAAAGTCTCCGAAGTTAAAGATGATGAAGAGATCATGGACTTTGGCGACGAAACCGCAGAAGCCATGGCTAAGTTGTTGAAAGAAGCCAAAACTATTCTGTGGAATGGCCCGGTGGGCGTGTTTGAATTCCCGAACTTCCGCAAAGGCACCGAAATCGTGGCGAAAGCCATTGCCGACAGCGACGCATTCTCTATCGCAGGCGGCGGTGATACGCTGGCTGCCATCGACCTCTTCGGCATTGAAGATAAGATTTCTTATATCTCTACCGGCGGCGGCGCTTTCCTTGAGTTCGTGGAAGGTAAAAAACTGCCTGCGGTAGCTATGCTGGAAGAACGCGCGAAACAGTAACCTCTGGGGCGGAGGGCTGCCTCCGCCAGAATGATTTGCCCCTTAAGGCGCAACATCTTTTCCTACTGCCGACGAAACAGGACAAAAGACATGTCTAAAATTTTTGATTTCGTAAAACCAGGCGTTGTCACCGGTGACGACGTACAGAAAATCTTCAAAGTCGCAAAAGAGAACAAATTCGCACTGCCAGCGGTTAACTGTGTCGGCACCGATTCCATCAACGCCGTGCTGGAAACCGCCGCGAAAGTTAAAGCGCCGGTTATCATCCAGTTCTCCAACGGTGGCGCGGCGTTCATCGCCGGTAAAGGCCTGAAGTCCGATAAGCCGCAGGCTGCAGCCATCCTGGGCGCAATCTCCGGTGCGCATCACGTGCATCAGATGGCGGAACACTACGGCGTGCCGGTTATCCTGCATACCGACCACTGCGCGAAAAAACTGCTGCCGTGGATCGACGGTCTGCTGGACGCGGGCGAAGCTCACTTTGAAAAAACCGGTAAACCGCTGTTCTCTTCCCACATGATCGACCTGTCTGAAGAGTCGCTGGAAGAAAACATCGAAATCTGCAGCAAGTATCTGGCGCGTATGTCAAAAATCAACATGACGCTGGAAATCGAACTGGGCTGCACCGGCGGTGAAGAAGACGGCGTTGATAACAGCCATATGGATGCTTCCGCACTGTACACCCAGCCGGAAGACGTGAACTATGCTTACGAAAAACTGAACGCAATCAGCCCGCGTTTCACCATCGCGGCCTCTTTCGGTAACGTTCACGGCGTGTATAAGCCAGGCAACGTTAAGCTGACGCCAACCATCCTGCGTGATTCTCAGGAATATGTGACCAAAAAACATAACCTGGCGCACAACGCGCTGGACTTCGTTTTCCACGGCGGTTCCGGTTCTTCCGCTGCTGAAATCGAAGAGTCTATCAGCTACGGCGTGATCAAGATGAACATCGATACCGATACCCAATGGGCGACCTGGGACGGCATCCTGCAGTACTACAAAAAGAACGAAGGTTATCTGCAGGCGCAGCTGGGCAACCCGGAAGGCGCTGATAAACCAAACAAGAAATACTACGATCCGCGCGTATGGCTGCGCTCTGCTCAGACTTCCATGATTACTCGTCTGGAGCAGGCGTTTAAAGAACTGAACGCGGTAGACGTACTGTAATTTTCTCGTTCTGAACAGAAGGCTCCCTCGCGGAGCCTTTTTTTATGGGCAAATTTTAGAACGTCAGCGAAGTTTGCCTTCTGCATTTCTGTAAATATTGGCGCGGCTATCGGCTTTTCCCTTATTAAAAACCCTGCAAAAAAAGCGCCTTTGCGGTAACAAATTATTAATTTGCCTCGTTATTTGGCACCAGACAGCATTTTTAGTTACGCTTGAGGTTTGGGATGCCAGCCTGGACTGGCAGTCTGCTTACTTCCCGGCGGGGAACAACAACAGGATAAGCAAATGGAAGATTTGAACGTAGTCGACGGCGTTAACCGCGCTGGCAGCTGGCTGGTACACAATCAGGCGCTGCTGCTGAGCTATGCGGTAAATATTGTAGCGGCCATTATCATCCTGATTATCGGGACTATCGTAGCGCGTATCATTTCAAAAACGCTGAACAAGGTGCTGCGCGCTCGTCATATCGACGCCACCGTAGCCGATTTCCTTTCGGCGCTGGTGCGCTATGCCGTGATTGCGTTTACGCTGATTGCGGCGCTTGGGCGCGTAGGCGTACAGACGGCGTCGGTTATCGCCGTGCTGGGTGCCGCAGGTCTGGCCGTCGGTCTGGCTTTGCAGGGCTCGCTCTCCAACCTGGCAGCTGGCGTGCTGCTGGTGACTTTTCGTCCATTCCGCACCGGTGACTTTATCGATATCGGCATTATGGGCACCGTACAACAGGTACAGATTTTCTCTACCACGCTGAAAACCGCGGACGGCAAAACCGTTGTGGTGCCAAACGGTAAAATTATCGCCGGCAACATCGTAAACTTCTCTCGCGAGCCGGTTCGCCGTAATGAATTTATCATTGGCGTCTCCTACGATGCCGACGCGGACCAGGTTCTCAAACTGCTGCGCGAAGTGGTGGATGCCGATCCTCGCGTGCTGCAGGATATGGGCGTACAGATTGGCCTGAACGAGCTGGCGGCTTCGTCGGTTAACTACGTGGTGCGCTGCTGGAGCAACGCGGGCGATCTGCAAAACGTATACTGGGATCTGATGAAGAACTTCAAGCGCACGCTGGATGCCAACAATATCGGTATCCCTTATCCGCAGATGGATGTGCACCTGCATCAGACGGCCGAGACAAAAAGCGACGCTGCTCAGACTGCTGCGCCAGTACAGGCAAAGGCAGAGTAGTGTTAGCCGGTTGAGCCTGACGGCTTGCTCATCATGCAAAAGAAAAGGCGGACTGCGGTTCGCCTTTTTACCGATCGTTATCATTAGCTAAGTTTATGGAGTATTAGAATCTTCAATTTCCTCTAATGATGCTGTCGCTATACACTCGCCGCCAGCTGAAACCGTTTGAGGAAGACTCTATGTTTGCCGTTTTTCTGCAGGGCATGGCGCTGGGCGCCGCGCTGATCCTGCCGCTGGGGCCGCAGAATGCTTTTGTGATGAACCAGGGCGTGCGCCGCCACTACCATTTAATGACCGCCGCGCTTTGTACGCTGAGCGATATCCTGCTGATTTGCGGTGGCGTGTTCGGTGGCAGCGCGCTGCTGACCCATTCCACCCTGCTGCTGAACCTGGTAACCTGGGGCGGCGTACTGTTTCTTTTGTGGTACGGCTGGGGGGCGCTGCGTACCGCCTTCAGCGGCGATGTGGCGCTGGCGTCATCGGAAGCGATGAAGCAAAGCCGTTGGCGCATTATCGCCACCATGCTGGCCGTAACCTGGCTGAATCCGCACGTCTATCTCGATACCTTTGTGGTGCTGGGTAGCCTGGGCGGCCAGCTTCCGGCAGAAGCGCGCAAATGGTTTGCACTGGGATCGGCCTGTGCCTCGCTAATCTGGTTTTTCGGCCTGGCTATCCTTGCCGCCTGGCTGGCACCGCGTCTCAATACCACCAGGGCGCAGCGTATTATTAATCTGCTGGTGGGGCTGGTGATGTGGCTGATCGCCCTGAAGCTGGCGCTGCAGGCGCTGAATATCTGGTAAACACGGCCGAACTCATTCCAGGAATTAAGGTCATAGTCTGGCAGGTACAATCGCACTAAGATGCGAACTGATGGATAAATTGTGGAAGCCGGTACGCTGTAGTCAGGCCGGCTTCTTCTGCTATGACTGAAGTCCCATGGAGGATCTCCTTTGAAGCTGACCAAACTGGCGCTGGCCGCCCTTATTTTTACCTCGCCTTTTGCCGCCGTGGCGGATGAACTGCCTAACGGCCCGCATGTTGTCACGTCCGGGCAGGCAAGCGTCGACGCAACGCCTGATATTGCCACGCTGGCGATAGAGGTTGGCGTCTCGTCGAAAGATGCCTCTGAAGCGAAAAAACAGGCCGACAGCCGTGTCGCCCAGTATTTTGATTTTCTCCAGAAAAACGGCATTGATAAAAAAGATATCAACGCGGCCAACCTGCGTACGCAGCCGGAATACGATTATCTGAAAGACGGCAAATCGGAGCTGAAAGGTTATCGCGCGGTGCGTCAGGTGCAGGTTACGCTGCGCCAGCTTGATAAGTTGAACGAGCTGCTGGACGGCGCGCTGAAATCGGGCCTGAACGAAATCCGCTCCGTTGAGCTGGGCGTGGCTAATCCCGATAGCTATCGCGATAAAGCCCGCCAGGCCGCTATCGAAAACGCGACGCATCAGGCTGGCGAGCTGGCGAAAGGCTTTAACGCTCAGCTGGGGCCGGTTTACAGCATTCGCTATCACGTAGCCAACTATCAGCCGATGCCAATGGCGAGAATGTTTAAAACCGCCGACGCCGCGCCGATGAGCTCGGCCGCGCAAACCTACGAGCAGCAGAGCATTCACTTTGACGATCAGGTGGATGTGGTGTTTGAGCTACAGCGCAAGCAGTAATCTCAGCTTGCTGAAAGCCGCGTCCGGTAAGCATTCCGGACGCTTTTCTTTGCCAGGGATGCCAGGCAAAAATCCGCTTCAACCTGAGCGCTATTCCCCCTGGCGCAGCACGCGATGGCCGTGGGCAATCAGCGCGTCGGTCACTTTGCGCATCAGGCGGCTTTCCGGCGCAAAACGATGCCAGTACAGCATTCGGCGCTGAAACAGCCCCGGCGTCAGATCGATCAGTTCGCCTTCCGCCAGCTCGCGCTCAATCTGTAAGTGCGGGATCATACAGCAGGTCGTGCCCTGACGCGCCAGCTGCACAAAAGCCTCCGACGAGTTAACGATATGGCACGGCACGCTGCCGGGCGACAGATCGAAATTCTGCTGTAAAAACGCCTGATGCATATCGTCAAGATGATCGAAAGCCACCGCCGGCGCCTTCAGCAGTGCGGAGCGGGTCACGCCGTTCGGAAAGTAGCGCGCGGCGAACTCTTTCGAGCCGACAAACAGATAATCCAGCGCGCCGAGCTGATCCACCAGGCAGCTTGGCAGCGGCTGCGGCTGGATACTTACCGCGCCGACTACTTCGCCGCGCCGCAGGCGCTCCTGGGTACGGGTTTCGTCTTCCACCTGAAGATTCAGGCGCACCGGTGAATCGCTCAGCACCGTTTTCAGCGCGGGCAGCAGCCAGGTCGCCAGACTGTCGGCGTTCACTGCCAGCGACAGCAGCAGCGGCGTGGTGCCGCTGTTTTCATCGCCCAGCCACTCTTCTTCCAGCAGCTCTACCTGATGCAGCAACGCCAGCAGCTTTTGCCCCTGTTCGGTAGGGCGAGGCGGCACGGTGCGCACCAGCAGCGGCTGACCAAACATATTTTCCAGCTGCTTGATGCGCTGGGAAACGGCTGACTGGGTAATACAAAGTTTTTGCGCCGCGCGTTCAAAGCCGCGCTCGCGAATGACTGCATCCAGCGCCTGAAGCGTTCGATAGTCCGGGCGTTTCATTGTTGTTTTAGCTCTCTTTCAGGTGTGGAATCTGCACTATGCCATATTTTTGCCATTTTGCCCTGCGCTTAAAGCTGGCGTCCCGGTTTTGCGGTCTCTCTTCCAGAGTGACAACAAATGGCGCCGCAGGGCGGTTTTTTCAACGAGGGTTGCTTTATACTATCGCCACACAGTAGCAGCACGGATTCTAAACTTACCATGACGCAGGATGAACTGAAAAAAGCCGTTGGCTGGGCCGCGTTAAACTATGTTGAACGCGGCACTATCGTTGGCGTGGGCACCGGATCGACCGCCGCCCACTTTATTGATGCGCTGGGCTCGATTAAAAATGAGATTGAAGGCGCGGTTTCCAGCTCGGAGGCTTCCACGCTCCGGCTGAAAAGCTTAGGTATTCCGGTTTTCGATTTGAACGAGGTGGATTCCCTGTCGGTTTACGTTGACGGCGCCGACGAGATCAACAGCGCGATGCAGATGATTAAAGGCGGGGGCGCGGCGCTGACCCGTGAAAAAATCATTGCCGCCGTGGCGAAGAAGTTCGTCTGCATCGCCGACGAATCCAAGCAGGTCGACGTGCTGGGCAAATTTCCGCTGCCGGTCGAGGTCATTCCTATGGCTCGCAGCTTTGTGGCGCGCGAGCTGGTGAAGCTGGGCGGCCTGCCGGAATATCGTCAGCAGGTGGTCACCGATAACGGTAACGTCATCCTGGACGTGCATAATCTGAAAATCCTGGATGCCGTCGCGCTGGAAAAAGCCATCAACGCGCTGCCGGGCGTAGTCACGGTGGGGCTTTTCGCCACGCGTGGCGCGGACGTGGCGCTGATCGGCACGGCAAACGGTGTAAAAACGCTGGGCGATTAGCTGATTAGCGTGGCCGTTTTACCAGCCGGGAATGGCCGGTAGTGCATCAAGGTCGTGGCCGTCAGCCGCGACCTTAAGCGCCAGGCTCTAAGTCATAGCTGTAGCCATAGCTATAAGCGCCAGGTCATAGCCGTAGCCGTAAGCTCTGAATGCTAAGTGCTAAGAGCTAAGTGCTAAGTGCTAAGTGCTAAGTGCCAGGTGCTAAGTGCCAGGTACTAAATGCCAGGCCACAATCGATAAGCTCTAAGCTCTAAGCTCTAAGCCATAAAAAAACGATCTTACCGGCGCGGCTATCGCCTCGGTTAATTTTTATAAAAAAACATCTTTTCTTTTGCCCCACAAATTTGGTGACTTATGTCACGGAATTTACCCCCGCCTCGCGATCCTGCTGACGATGCTTCACGTGTCATGATTATCTGCCGATTTATGTTGATGCTTTCGGCTGCCGTGCTGGCCGCAAGGCAATCGTTTGTATTGCCGCGCGCGTAAATTTTGATATTTTGACAGAAGGCTGACTTATTCCTCACGGAGTCAGTCACTTCTGAAGTCTGCTGAATAGGGTCGGGAAATGGCAAAAGTATCACTGGAGAAAGACAAGATTAAGTTCCTGCTGGTCGAAGGCGTGCACCAGAGCGCGATTGAGAATCTTCGGGCGTCAGGCTACACCAACATCGAATTTCACAAGGGCGCGCTGGACAGCGAAACGCTGAAAGAAGCGATCCGCGATGCGCACTTTATTGGTATCCGCTCGCGTACCAACCTGACCGAAGAGATTTTCGCTGCGGCAGAAAAACTCGTCGCGGTAGGCTGCTTCTGCATCGGCACTAACCAGGTCGATTTGCAGGCCGCAGAAAAACGCGGTATTCCGGTGTTCAATGCGCCTTTCTCCAATACCCGATCCGTAGCAGAACTGGTCATCGGCGAGCTGCTGCTGATGCTGCGCGGCGTACCGGCCGCCAATGCTAAAGCGCACCGCGGCATCTGGAACAAGCTGGCGGTCGGCTCTTATGAGGCGCGCGGCAAAAAGCTGGGCATTATCGGCTATGGCCATATCGGTATGCAGCTGGGCGTGCTGGCCGAAAGCTTAGGGATGCACGTCTACTTTTACGATATCGAAAGCAAGCTGCCGCTCGGCAACGCCACGCAGGTTCGCTACCTCTCCGAACTGCTGAATATGAGTGATGTGGTCAGCCTGCACGTGCCGGAAACGGCCTCCACCCAGAATATGATGGGTGCGGAAGAGCTGGCGATGATGAAACCCGGCTCGCTGCTGATCAACGCTTCACGCGGCACGGTAGTGGATATTCCGGCGCTGTGCAAAGTGCTGGCGGACAAACATCTGGCCGGCGCGGCCATCGACGTCTTCCCGGAAGAGCCGGCAACTAACGCCGATCCGTTTAATTCGCCGCTGTGCGAGTTCGACAACGTGATCCTGACGCCGCATATCGGCGGTTCAACGCAGGAAGCGCAGGAAAATATCGGGATTGAAGTAGCGGGTAAACTGGCGAAATACTCAGATAACGGCTCGACGCTGTCAGCGGTTAACTTCCCGGAAGTGTCGCTGCCGATGCATGGCCAGCAGAGCCGCCTGCTGCATATTCACGAGAACCGTCCCGGCGTGCTGACTGCCATCAACAATATCTTTGCCGGTCAGGGCATCAACATTGCCGCGCAGTATCTGCAAACCACGCCGCAGATGGGCTATGTGGTGATCGATATCGATGCGACGAAGGAAGTGGCCGACAACGCGCTTCAGCAGATGAAAGCGATTCCGGGCACCATTCGCGCTCGTCTGCTTTACTGATGACGCAAAGCGTCCCCGCTCGTGGGACGCTTTTCCTGCCATTGCCAGAGCCGCGAAGGCGTAATTATCGCCGGCAAAGGCACATCCCATTCCGCCACGGGCAATGTTTCTACCTGCTGACAGTCATGCGCCAGGCCAATCGGCAACAGGCCGTGCTGCGGCCAATTTTGCAGAGTGCGGTCATAAAAGCCGCCGCCCATACCCAGACGCTGTCCGGCCCGATCGAACGCCACCAGCGGCACCATTATCACATCCAGCTCGTCCAGCGTGGCCAGGTTGCGGATATCCAGCGGCGGTTCCGGGATACGCAGACGGTTAGGCTGCAACAGCGTTTCCGTGTCATAGCGCAGAAAAAGCAGCTGACCGCGTGAAAAAGGGTGCAGTACGGGCAGATAAACTTCCTGATGACGCTGCCAAAGTTTGGCAATCAGCGGACGGGTATCCAGTTCGCCGTCGAAGGACAGGAACAGCGCGATTTTGCGGGCCTGCTGAACGGGTTTGAAGCTTAGCGCATGTTCGGCGACCGTTACGGCGGCCAGGCGCTGCTGTTCTGGTGTCAGGTCACGACGCAAATGGCGAATGTGAGTACGAATATCCTGACGATCGAGAAGGCTGAGGTTCATCAGTTTCACCGTGTCGGAAGCGGGATAAAGCAGGGAACCCGAAAGCGCCGGGAAAAACATGGCTTTGCAGGTGGTAAAGAAGGGAATCTCCGAGATGCCGCCGCAGGCTGTAACCCTTGAACCCTTGGTTCAAGGTGAGTGTACCGTCATAACCATCAGGCTTCTCGGACGGACCGAGCATGCACACAGGTTACAGAGCGCCACACTCTGTTTGGTATGAAATATCGGCTCAGGGGACTGGCCCGCTTGCAAACACCTCAGAGAATTTTTTACATCACCGTTACTGTAACACAGATAACGTTAACGTGTTATTCGAATTGCGTTCCAGTTCTTTCCGTAATGCGACCTTGTTCAAGCAATGCCTGCTCGATAGTCTGCTGTAACATTCGGATACGCTGTTCCATATTACTGGCATAATCGCGGGTTTTCATCTTTTCCTGCGCTAACTCATGGCAGATGTTCAACGCGGCGATAAAAACCAATTGTTCAGTATTGGTGACTCTAGTGCGAACTTTAAGATCTTGCAACCGTTGATTAAGGTCTTCGGCGGCCAGATTCAGCGCATCTTGCTGTTCAGGCGGACAATTCACTCTTAAGGAACGGCCAAAAATTTGAATATCTACGGGCTGTGCAGACATAAAACCATCCTGACTGATTACTTCGCCGGTAATCTCCCTTGCCGCTCAATGGCTTGGGAGGGGCGCAACTATATCTACCCCTGGCAGAAGAAACAACCCCTTTCTGGAATCAAAGAGGCACCTGGTGGTAGCATAACACGAACTTATCCAGCCAACGATGACCAAAACCTATGTCACTAACAAACACAATGCCGGGCTACGACGCGCTGGCTTCAGCACTGACGCAGCAGGGCGTGGGAATGACCCCGGCTGAAATGCACGGCCTGATCAGCGGAATTCTCTGCGGCGGTAACAAGGACAGCAGCTGGCAGACGCTGGTACACGACTTAACGAACGAAGGCATGGCCTTCTCGCAGACGCTGGCTCAGCCTTTACGGCAGCTGCACCAGGGCATCGGCGATACGCTGGAAGACGAAGGTTTCCTGTTTCAGCTCTATTTGCCGGAAGATGACGATATCACCGTCTTCGATCGGGCGGATGCGCTGGCGGGCTGGGTTAACCACTTTCTGCTGGGCCTGGGCGTGTCGCAGCCGAAGCTCGATAAGGTCAAGGGCGAAACGGGCGAGGCGATTGACGATCTGCGTACTATCGCCCAGCTCGGCTATGATGAAGATGAAGACCAGGAAGAGCTGGAACAGTCGTTGGAAGAGGTGATTGAGTATGTGCGCGTGGCGGCGCTGCTTTGCCACGACACCTTTACCCATATCGCGCCAACGGCGGTGGAAGTGAAAAAACCAACGCTGCACTAATTTCTGCCACGCCAGGGGCGGCGACAGAAAAAAAGCGCGCTGTATGCGGGCGCTAAGATGGATTGCATTCAGGAGAAGCGGATGACACAGCAAGAGTTCGTGCGCCGTCGCCAGGCGCTGCTGGCAAAAATGGCACCGGCCAGCGCGGCGGTGATCTTTGCCGCGCCGGAGGCGACGCGCAGCAATGACAGCGAGTACCCTTATCGGCAGAACAGCGATTTCTGGTATTTTACCGGCTTTAACGAGCCTGAAGCGGCGCTGGTGCTGATCAAAAGCGCGGAAAACCATAACCACAGCGTGCTGTTTAATCGCGTTCGCGATCTGACCGCTGAAATCTGGTTTGGCCGTCGTCTGGGTCAGGATGCCGCGCCGGAAAAACTCGCTGTCGATCGCGCGCTGCCCTGGGATGCCATCAGCGACCAGCTGCCGCAGCTGCTGAACGGCCTGGACGTGGTTTATCACGCGCAGGGGCTTTACGAACAGGCCGACATGCTGCTGTTTGGCGCGTTGGAGAAGCTGCGGCGCGGCGCTCGTCAGAACCTGACCGCGCCGTCGACGCTGACCGACTGGCGGCCCTGGGTGCACGAGATGCGCCTGTTTAAATCGCCGGAAGAGCTGGCCGTGCTGCGTGAAGCCGGTCGTATCAGCGCGCTGGCGCATACGCGGGCGATGCGGCAGTGTCGGCCCGGAATGTTTGAGTATCAGCTCGAAGGCGAAATCCAGCACGAATTCAACCGTCACGGCGCGCGCTTTCCCTCTTACAACACCATAGTTGGCGCCGGTGAAAACGGCTGCATCCTGCACTACACCGAAAACGAGTCCAGGATGCGCGACGGCGATCTGGTGCTGATTGATGCGGGCTGCGAGCTGAAAGGCTACGCGGGCGACATTACGCGCACTTTCCCGGTTAACGGCAAATTCAGCAAGCCTCAGCGCGCCGTCTACGATATCGTGCTGGCATCGCTTAATCGGGCGCTGGAACTGTTTCGTCCCGGCACCAGCATCCGCGAAGTTAATGCGGAAGTCGTGCGCATTATGGTGACGGGGCTGGTCGGGCTGGGCGTAATGCAGGGTGATGTTGAGACGCTGATTGCGGAACAGGCGCATCGCCGGTTCTTTATGCACGGCCTGAGCCACTGGCTGGGGCTGGACGTGCACGATGTCGGCGGCTACGGTCACGAGCGCGATCGCGTGCTGGAGCCGGGCATGGTGTTGACGGTCGAGCCTGGTCTGTATATCGCGCCGGATGCGGATGTGCCTGTGGAATATCGCGGCATCGGTATCCGGGTGGAAGATGACATTCTGATCACCGAGGATGGCAACGAAAACCTGACCGACAGCGTGGTGAAAGATCCGGATGAGATTGAAGCATTAATGGCGGCGGCTAAAACATTATGAGCATGATCATCGCAGGCGGCGGGATGACGGGCGCGACGCTGGCGCTGGCTGTTTCCTGGCTGACCCAGGGCAGGCTGCCGGTGACGCTGGTCGAAGCGCAGGATCCGGCTTCAAGAACGCACCCCGGCTATGACGGACGGGCGATAGCGCTGGCGGAAGGCACCTGCCAGCAGCTGGCGGCAATCAACCTCTGGCCCGCGCTGAAAGCGTGCGCCACGCCGATCACCCACGTTCACGTCAGCGATCGCGGGCATGCCAGCTTTGTGTCGCTGGCTGCGGAAGATTATGACATTCCCGCGCTGGGGCAGGTGGTTGAGCTGCACGATATCGGCCAGCGGCTGTTTAAGCTGCTGCAAAAAGCGCCGGGCGTACGCGTGGTCTGTCCGGCGAAGGTGGCGAAGGTCGAGCGGACGCAGCAGCAGGTCAGCGTGCTGCTGGATAATGACGAAACGCTGACGGCGCAGCTGCTGGTGGCCGCAGACGGTTCCCGCTCCGCCGTGGCCGCCTCCTGCGGCGTGCAGGTGGCTTCTGAGGATTATCAGCAGGTTGCTGTTATTGCCAACGTTTCCACCGCACAGCCGCATCAGGGAAGGGCGTTTGAACGCTTTACCGAAAATGGCCCGCTGGCGCTGCTGCCGATGTCCTCTGGTCGCAGTTCGCTGGTGTGGTGCCACCCGCTGGCGCAAAAAGCGCAGATTGATAGCTGGGACGATCGGCAATTTTTAGACGAGCTGCAAAAAGCCTTTGGCTGGCGGCTGGGACGCTTTACCCAGGTTGGGCAGCGCTACAGCTATCCGTTGGCGCTGCTGTCCGCTTCGCAGCACGTTTCCCATCGGCTGGCGCTGGTCGGCAACGCGGCGCAAACGCTGCATCCGATTGCGGGCCAGGGATTTAATTTAGGTATCCGGGACGTAATGTCGCTGGCGGAATCCGTGGCCGCCGCCTGGCGGGCGCAGCAGGATATCGGCAGCTACGGCGTGCTACAACAGTTTCAGCAGCGTCGCCAGCCGGATGCCGTTGCTACTATCGGGATAACTGACAGTCTGGTCAGGCTGTTTGCTAACCGCTACACGCCGCTGGTGCTGGGGCGAAATCTGGGCCTGATGGTGATGGATTCGCTGCCGCTGGCGCGTAATTTGCTGGCCGAGCGCACGTTAGGCTGGGTCGAGCGTTAAGGAGAAAGCAGTGATGCAAACTTATGATGTTATTGTCGCCGGTGGCGGAATGGTCGGCCTGGCCGTCGCCTGTGGCTTACAGGGCAGCGGCATGAAAATCGCCGTGCTGGAACGCGAAGCGCCGCAGGCGACGAACGACAGCGCGCCGGCGCTGCGCGTCTCCGCCATTAATGCCGCCAGCGAGCGCCTGCTGCAGCACCTTGATGTCTGGAGCGCCATTCAGGCCAACCGCGCCAGCGCCTATCACGGGATGGAAGTCTGGGATCGCGACAGCTTCGGCCGGATTGAATTCGATGACGCTCAGCAGGGCCTGGCGCATCTGGGCCACATTATTGAAAATCCGGTTATTCACCGGGCGCTGTGGCAAAAAGCCAGCGAATCACAGGATATTACGCTGATTACGCCAGCGGAGCTGCAGCAGGTGGCGTTTGGCGATAACGAAGCTTTCGTCACGCTGGGCGATGGCACCATGATGACGGCGCGGCTGCTGGTGGCCGCCGACGGCGCCAACTCCTGGCTGCGTAACAAGGCGGATATTCCGCTGACGTTCTGGGATTACGATCACCATGCGCTGGTCGCTAATATTCGTACCGAACAGCCGCACGACGCCGTAGCGCGCCAGGTGTTTCACGGCGAAGGTATTCTGGCGTTTCTGCCGCTCAGCGATCCGCACCTCAGCTCAATCGTCTGGTCGCTGCCGCCGCAGGAAGCCACGCGTTTACAGTCAATGCCGGAAGAGGTCTTTAACCAGCAGCTGTCGGTCGCCTTCGATATGCGTCTGGGGCTGTGCAAACTGGAAAGCGAGCGTAAGGCTTTCCCGCTGATGGGCCGCTATGCGCGTAATTTCGCGGCGCATCGTCTGGCACTGGTTGGCGACGCGGCGCATACCATTCATCCCCTGGCGGGGCAGGGCGTTAACCTGGGCTTTATGGATGCCGCCGAGCTGATCGGCGAGATCAAACGTCTGCATCAGCAGGGCAAAGATATTGGCCAGCACCTTTACCTGCGACGCTACGAGCGCAGCCGCAAGCACAGCGCGGCCGTGATGCTGGCAAGTATGCAGGGCTTTCGCGAGCTGTTTAAAGGCAATAATCCCGCGAAGAAGCTGCTGCGTGATATCGGCCTGAGCCTGGCAGATAATTTGCCTGGCGTGAAGCCGCGTCTGTTAAAGCAGGCGATGGGCCTGCACGATCTGCCGGAGTGGCTGCGGTAATAAATTGCAGCGTTCAGGCCCGACCTGAACGCTGGTTATTTTATCCCACATCTGTCATTGTTTACCTCATATTTCCTTATCTTCCTTGCTTCAGTCTGAGAAATAATGCGGCAGGCACTTACCCGTCTGCAACCTGGTGCTTCTGCCACAATACGAAAAGAAAACACATCGGGGAGCGGTGCATGACCCGTAAGTGTCATACGCAGAGAATTCCTGGTTTGCGCAGATAATACGACCGGCCCGGACAAAATCAATCCCTTTTTTGATGATGGTCATAAGACTGCCTGATTTTGCTTTGCCGCTCTGGAAGTGTTTAAAGGAATTGTGTTAAGTCACTACGCAACAGGAGTAAAACGATAGTCGATGTAAACAAGGAGAGTAACTCATGGCATGGAATTACAATGTAATGCTCAGGACCTTCAAACATAACGGTATATATAATTTCAGTGCGCGTTACGCTGGCGCGCCGGGCTATAAGGATAATCCTGAGTATGAATGTCTGCGTGATAAAGGTCCATTACCGAGAGGGAAGTACAGGATTGTGGGCATACCGTTCACGCATAAAAAAGCAGGTGTGTTTACGCTAAGGCTGGAACCAGACAGGGGCAACAGCATGTGCAATCGCGAGGGTTTTTTAATTCATGGTGACAGCAAAAAGGCGCCCGGTACGGCATCAAATGGCTGCATTATACTGGCTCCCTGGTATCGTCAACAAATATGGGACAGCATGGACAAGGAGCTGATTGTTGAATGAAGTATCTACTGTTATTTCTGTGCCTGACCGCATTCAGCTCTGTAGCTGTTATTGATAATAATTGCAAAGACCTGCACTCCGGAACTGCAATAGCCATGACGGATACAATGTCTGCTACTTTGAATATAGATAAAAATACGATAGCAAAGGAGGAAACTAAAACAGAGCTTATTTTTAACGAGCCTGTAAGTGACATTCTTTCAGAACAATATGCTCTTGAAGTTTTAAAGAACGCCCAGAGTGAAAAAATACCCAAAGTAAAGGAGATCTTTTCCCAATACAATGCCAGGAACCTGATAATTAAGTTCACATTCAAAGATATCAACAATAAAGAAGATATCTTCCTGGTTTCGGCTATTGCTAATGATTACGAATGCGACGTGAATTTTAATGGTTTTATTACTGTTAAGCGTGAATTTTGATTTTTGCTCCTTTGCTCCTTTGCCCCTTTGCCCCTTTGCCCCTTTGCCCCGGTGTAGGGGCTTCTTAATTTCCGCGCGTTACTTTCCGGACTGCGCACCAGCATGATTTTTTTCGACCCTCGCATTCGTCACCAGTATCAAAAAAGGCACGGTAAGCCTGGCGGGCATAGGTTTAAATCCGAGGCCAGCGCAGCGCGTCTCCGCCATTAACGCTTCCCTGTCTAACGTAGAGTTGGAAGCAAAAAGGCCAGAGCGACATTCATTCTTTGTAGATAGCACATGCAAAAAACGCCAGGTTGTAAGTAATACAGTAACTTTATGCACTAGCACACCTTTCATGCCTAATACTGAGTCTTTATGTTTTTAAATCACAGGTGAAGTACATCCTGAGCGCGCCATTCTTAAGATGTAAACAAGGAAATTTCATCCGGTGCATCTTGATTGTGCAGCCTGCCCCAAACGGGCGCGTCGTTTGAGAAATTCTAATTTAGCGTGCTTCTTCGCATTACTTTTACTAATCATCAGGTTTGAGCCATAAAGCAGGTTTTTATCTTCAACGGGCTGATACCTTACTTTTATCCTGAGATTTTGGCTGCTTAATAACATATTTGCGTATTAACTGCGCAAAAAGTGGTGATTTTATCTGTCTGATTTTGCTGCCTGAGAACACCGTCAAAAAAATCATACCCGTTTTAACTTATGGTTAACGCTGGATTTCGGTGGTAAGTTCGGAGCAAGGATATCGTTTGCGCCGGGCTGCCTGCCGACGCCGAACACTTTGCCTGAGGAAGAAGATGAAACAGACCCCTTTGTTCGAACAGCATCAGGCCTGCGGCGCGCGCATGGTGGATTTTCATGGCTGGATGATGCCGCTGCACTACGGTTCGCAGCTGGATGAGCATCATACGGTTCGTAGCGATGCCGGCATGTTCGACGTGTCGCATATGACTATTGTCGATCTGCACGGCGTCCGCACCCGGGAATTTTTACGCTACCTGCTGGCCAACGACGTCGCCAAACTGACCCAGCCCGGCAAAGCGCTTTATACCGCTATGCTCAACGCCTCCGCTGGCGTAATCGACGATCTGATTGTTTACTTTATGACCGAAGAGTTTTTCCGGCTGGTGGTGAACTCCGCCACGCGGGAAAAAGATCTCGCCTGGATTACCCAACATGCGGAAGGCTATGGCGTGACGCTGACCGAGCGCGACGACCTGGCGCTGATCGCGGTGCAGGGGCCGCAGGCGCAGGCAAAAGCCCGTTCGCTGTTCGATGAGGCGCAGCGAGAGGCCGTAGCGGACATGAAGCCCTTCTTTGGCGTGCAGGCTGGCGAGTTGTTTATTGCTACCACAGGCTACACCGGCGAAGCCGGGTATGAAATCGCCCTGCCCAACGAGCAGGCGGCGGATTTCTGGCAAAAGCTGCTGGCGGCGGGCGTGAAGCCTGCCGGTCTGGGCGCGCGCGATACCCTGCGCCTGGAAGCCGGCATGAATTTATACGGGCAGGAAATGGACGAGGGCGTTTCGCCGCTGGCGGCCAATATGGGCTGGACAATCGGCTGGCAGCCTCAAGAGCGCGATTTTATCGGCCGCGAGGCGCTGGCGTCGCAGCGTGAAAAAGGCACCGAGCAGCTGGTCGGTCTGGTGATGACCGAGAAAGGCGTACTGCGCAACGGCTTACCGGTGCGCTTTACCGACGCGACCGGCAACCTGCAGGAAGGCATTATCACCAGCGGCTCTTTCTCGCCAACTTTAGGCTACAGCATTGCGCTGGCTCGCGTTCCCGCAGGCATTGGCGAGCAGGCGATTGTGCAAATCCGCAACCGTGAAATGCCGGTTCGCGTGACCAAACCCGTTTTTGTACGCGCCGGTAAAGCGGTGGCGTAAAAGGCGCTTTCCGCGCTTCAGCTGCGGAAAACGACCCGGAATTATTTTAAGGAGATCAGGCGATGAGCAATGTTCCAAACGAACTAAAATACCGTGAAAGCCATGAGTGGGTGCGTAAAGAAGAAGATGGTACCTATACCGTAGGCATCACCGCCCACGCGCAGGAGCTGCTGGGCGATATGGTGTTTGTCGATCTGCCCGAAGTGGGCAACACCTACAGCCAGGGCGAAGACTGCGCCGTAGCCGAGTCGGTAAAGGCCGCATCCGATATTTATGCGCCGGTCAGCGGCGAAATTGTCGAAGTCAACGGCGCGCTGGAAAGCGAACCGGAGCTGGTCAACAGCGATCCCTACAGCGATGGCTGGCTGTTCCGCATTAAGGCCAGCGACGAGTCCGAACTGGAATCGCTGATGGACGCGGACGCCTACAAAACCAGCATTGACGAATAGACGGCGGCAGCGCGGGCCGTATTTTACGGCCCGGCTTCGTTTCGTCAGCGATTTATTAGCCCTCTCCGGAGAGATCTCTCCTTAATGCCTTTGCCCGATGCAGGATTTACCGCTAATGACTACTCTCAGCCAGCTTGAACATACCGGCGCTTTTATCGAACGCCATATCGGCCCTTCGCCAGCCCAGCAGGAAGCGATGCTGAACGCGGTAGGCGCCGCCTCTCTCAGCGAGTTGATTACCGCTATCGTCCCGGCTGATATTCAGCTGCCCGGCGCGCCTGCCGTCGGCGATCCCCTGACCGAACATCAGGCGCTGGCCGAGCTGAAAGCGATCGCCAGCCGCAACCTGCGTTATAAATCCTGTATCGGGATGGGCTACACGCCGGTGCTGACGCCGCCGGTTATTCTGCGCAACATGCTGGAAAATCCCGGCTGGTACACTGCCTACACGCCTTATCAGCCCGAGGTTTCTCAGGGCCGACTGGAAGCGCTGCTGAACTTCCAGCAGGTCACGCTGGATTTGACCGGCCTGGATATCGCCTCTGCTTCGCTGTTGGATGAAGCGACCGCCGCCGCCGAGGCGATGGCGATGGCGAAGCGTGTCAGCAAGCTCAAAAACGCCAACCGCTTCTTTGTGGCCGAAGATATTCATCCGCAAACGCTGGACGTGGTGCGGACGCGGGCGGAAACCTTTGGCTTTGAGGTGGTGGTCGATAAGGCGGCGCGCGTGCTGGATCATCAGGACGTGTTCGGCGTGCTGCTACAGCAGGTCGGCACCACTGGCGAGGTACATGACTACACCTCGCTGATCCATGAGCTGAAGGCGCGGAAAGTGATAGTCAGCGTCGCTGCGGATTTTATGTCGCTGGTGCTGCTGACCGCACCGGGAAAACAGGGCGTGGATATCGTGTTTGGCTCTGCGCAGCGTTTTGGCGTTCCGATGGGCTACGGCGGCCCTCACGCAGCCTTCTTTGCCGCCCGTGACGAATACAAACGCTCAATGCCAGGGCGCATTATCGGCGTCTCGCGCGATGCGGCGGGCAACACGGCGCTGCGGATGGCAATGCAGACTCGCGAGCAGCATATCCGTCGTGAAAAGGCCAACTCCAATATTTGTACGTCACAGGTGCTGTTGGCCAATATCGCCAGCCTGTACGCGGTCTTCCACGGCCCGCACGGCCTGAAACGCATCGCCTCGCGCATTCATCGCCTGACGGATATCCTGGCGGCCGGGCTGCAAAAGGGCGGCATGACGCTGCGCCATCAGAGCTGGTTCGATACGCTGACCGTTGAAGTCACGGATAAAGCCGCGGTGCTGGATCGCGCGCTGAGTTTCGGCATCAATCTGCGCACCGATATCCACAACGCGGTGGGCATCACCCTGGATGAAACCACGCTGCGGGAAGATGTGGCGGCGCTGTTCTCCGTGCTGCTGGGCGAAAATCACGGTCTGGATATCGACGAGCTGGACAGCGCCGTGGCCGACAGCGCGTCCGTTCCGCCAGCGATGCTGCGCAAAGAGCCCATCCTGACGCATCCGGTCTTTAACCGTTACCACAGCGAAACCGAGATGATGCGCTATATGCACAGCCTGGAGCGCAAGGATCTGGCGCTGAATCAGGCGATGATCCCGCTCGGCTCCTGCACCATGAAGCTGAACGCCGCCGCTGAGATGATCCCGATTACCTGGCCGGAATTCGCGGAGCTGCACCCGTTCTGTCCTGCCGATCAGGCCGCCGGCTATCTGCAAATGATCGGCCAGCTGTCGCAGTGGCTGGTGCAGCTGACCGGCTATGACGCGCTCTGTATGCAGCCTAACTCCGGCGCGCAGGGCGAGTATGCGGGCCTGCTGGCGATCCGCCGCTATCATGAAAGCCGTGGCGAAGCCGGACGTAATATCTGTCTGATCCCCAGCTCGGCGCACGGCACCAATCCGGCCTCGGCACAGATGGCGGGCATGGCGGTAGTCGTGGTGGCCTGCGACAAACAGGGCAATATCGATCTGCACGATCTGCGGCAGAAAGCGGAACAGGCGGGCGAAGCGCTCTCCTGCATTATGGTGACCTATCCTTCCACGCACGGCGTCTATGAAGAAACCATCCGCGAGGTTTGCCAGATCGTTCATCAGTATGGCGGCCAGGTTTATCTGGACGGCGCCAACATGAACGCCCAGGTCGGCATCACCACGCCTGGCTATATCGGCGCGGACGTCTCGCACCTTAACCTGCATAAAACCTTCTGTATTCCGCACGGCGGCGGCGGGCCAGGCATGGGGCCGATTGGCGTAAAAGCCCATCTGGCGCCATTTGTGCCGGGCCACAGCGTGGTGCAGATTGACGATATGCTGACGCAGCAGGGCGCGGTGTCCGCCGCGCCGTTCGGCAGCGCTTCTATTCTGCCCATCAGCTGGATGTATATCCGCATGATGGGCGCGGAAGGGCTGAAGCAGGCCAGTTCGGTAGCGATCCTGAACGCCAACTATATTGCCGCGCGCCTGAAATCGGCCTATCCGATCCTGTATGCCGGACGGGACGGGCGGGTAGCGCATGAATGCATCCTGGATATTCGTCCGCTGAAAGAGCAAACCGGCATCAGCGAACTGGATATTGCCAAACGCCTGATCGACTATGGCTTCCACGCGCCGACCATGTCCTTCCCGGTGGCGGGCACGCTGATGGTGGAGCCGACGGAATCGGAAAGCAAAGTGGAGCTGGATCGCTTTATCGACGCCATGCTGGCTATCCGCATGGAGATCGACCGCGTGGCGGAAGGTGAGTGGCCAGCGGAAGATAACCCGTTAGTTAATGCGCCCCATACGCAAATGGAGCTGGTCGGCGAGTGGTCGCATCCCTACACGCGCGAGCTGGCGGTCTTCCCGGCGGGCAGCGCGAATAAATACTGGCCGACCGTCAAGCGTCTTGACGATGTTTATGGCGATCGAAATCTGTTCTGCTCCTGTTTGCCGATGAGCGAATATGAATAAAGCAGCATAGCGATACAGACTGAAGGGCACCCTGGTGCCCTTTATTTTTATCGGGAGGCAAAAATGAAAACGGCTTTGGTAACCGGCGGCAGCCGGGGAATTGGGCGAGCCACCGCGCTGCTGCTGGCGCAGCACGGCTATCAGGTTGCGGTTAACTATCGTCAGCGTGAGGAAGCGGCGGCGGAAGTAGTGTCGCTTATTCAGCAACAAGGCGGAAAAGCGTTCAGCGTGCAGGCCGATATTTCTGATGAACAACAGGTAGTAGCGATGTTTCGCAGCCTTGATCAACAGGGCGCCGTGCTAAGCGCGTTGGTCAATAATGCCGGGATCCTGTTTCAGCAGACCAGCGTGGCGCAGCTAAACGCCGAACGCATCAATCGCGTTTTCGCTACCAATGTCACCGGAACCTTTCTCTGCTGTCGCGAAGCAGTAAAGCGCATGAGTTTTCAGTACGGTGGGCAGGGCGGTGCAATCGTAAACGTCTCTTCCGCCGCAGCCCGTAGCGGTGCGCCACACGAATATGTCGATTATGCCGCCTCGAAAGGGGCTGTAGATACGCTAACCAGAGGGCTGGCGCTGGAAGTGGCGGCGCAGGGCATCCGGGTTAACGCGGTACGGCCGGGATTAATCTATACCGATATGCACGCCGACGGCGGCGAGGCGGATCGCGTCAACCGTATTGCGCCGACTCTTCCCATGCAGCGCGGCGGCGAGCCGGATGAAATTGCCAACGCCATTCTCTGGCTGCTTAGCGAAGCGGCTTCTTATGTTACCGGCACTTTTATCGATGCCGCTGGCGGACGATAACGGGATAAAGGCTGTCGAATAACGGCGCCCGCGCCATTTAGTGGCTGCTTAGCGAAGCGGCTTTTTATGTCACCAGCACTTTTATTGCTGCCGCAGCCGGGCGTTACAGGGTGAAGGTCGCCGAATAACCGCCTGTTTTTCCTGGTTAAACAGCTGTTACAGTCGTTCACAGTTTATTTAAGCTTACAGTTGTACTCTGAAATCACTCTCGTCTAAGCTGAACGTGCGCAACTTTCGGACGGGCGGCTGAAAACGAGCCTGGATGCGATCCCCTTTGGCCGCCCCTCCGCTTCAGATTGGAAGAGGACAATGCATGACCAATAAAAAAGTGTTAACGGAGGGCTACTCCGTTGCAGAGGAGATAGCTAATAGCATCAGCCACGGCATCGGCTTTATCTTTGGTATTGTAGGGCTGGTGCTGCTGCTGTCGCAGGCGCTCGACAGCCAGGCCAACGCCGTCGCCATCACCAGTTACAGCCTCTATGGCGGCAGCATGATCCTGCTGTTTCTGGCCTCGACGCTTTATCACGCCATCCCTCATCCGCGCGCCAAAAGCTGGCTGAAAAAGCTGGACCATTGCGCTATTTACCTGCTGATTGCCGGCACCTATACGCCTTTTCTGCTGGTGGGACTTAAGTCGCCGCTGGCGCATGGCCTGATGGTGGTGATCTGGAGCCTGGCGCTGGTGGGCGTGCTGTTTAAACTGTTTTTTGTGCACCGCTTCGAGGCCTTATCGGTCATAACCTATCTGCTGATGGGCTGGCTGTCGCTGGTTGTGATTTATCAGCTGGCGATGAAACTGTCGGCGGGCGGCGTCTGGCTGCTGGCGGCGGGCGGCATTATCTATTCGCTGGGGGTGATTTTTTACGTCTCAAAGCGCATTCCCTATAACCACGCCATCTGGCACGGCTTTGTGCTTGGCGGCAGCATCTGCCATTTTCTGGCGATTTACTTTTATATTTCATAAAAAAAGGGGCCGTCCGGCCCCTTATTATTACGAAATCTCGTAGGGCAGCGGCTGGATAGCCAGACTGCCGCCTTCGTCGCCCTGTACCCGCAGCGCCGTTTCCGGCTCCAGATCGTTATTCAGCACCGCCTGCACCCAGACATCGCCATTATCCAGCTGACAGGCGGCCAGAATGGTGCCGGTGCGGCGCCAGTTGTCGCCCAGCTTCATTTCCAGCGCATCCGCAGCGGCCGGAACGCGGGCGGCCTTGCCGGCCAGCCAGTAAAGCGCACGCTTGTTGGCGCCGCGGAATTTAGCGCGCGCCACCATCTCCTGGCCCGTATAGCAGCCTTTTTTAAAGCTGATAGCGTCCAGCGCCTGCAGGTTTGTCGCCTGAGGAATAAACTGCGCGCTGTTCGCCGCGTCGATAACGGGCAGGCCAGCTTCGATATTCAGCGCCAGCCACTGCGAGCTGTCGGTTAGCTGTGCCTGACCGTCCAGAGCCGCGCGCAGCGCTAGTGCACTGTCGCGATTCAGGATTAGCAGAAAGCGTTCCGCCGGTGCGGAAAACCACAGCAGCGTCGCATCATCCTGCTGCACGACTGGGTTTTCAGCGTCCGGCAGCGTGTCAAACAGCCCGGCCAGCGCGGTGCGCGCCTGAAAACCGGCTACACCCAGCAGCACCGCTTCGTCATCCGCTTCGATAGCGACTTTGGCGAAAACGGCATACTTTTTCAGCTCGCTGATTTGCGTATCGCGCAGGCTGCGGCGTTCCAGATAGGCAAAGCCTTCGCCACGGTGAAACAGACGCAGATTGCTCCACATTTTCCCTTTTGCATCACAGTGGGCGGCGGGAAGATGCGCATTGGCATCCAGCGCAGCGACGTCCAGCGTCAGCTGACCCTGCAAATAGCTGACGCGGTCCGCGCCGGTCACGTTGACCAGCGCCCACTCTTCCAGCGAGATCAGCGTAAGCGGCAGACGGGCAGAGGCCGCAGGTTGACGAGGCGGGAAAGATAAAGTCGGCATAGCGGATTCCTGAAGTCAAATAAGCCTGCATTCATGTTAAAAGAGCCGCCCGGCTTTGCAACCAGTTTTCTGAAGGCGACGCACAAAAGGCGCGCTTGCGCGGCAACAAATGCTTTTATCGTGCGGCGCATTACGCAAAGCCAAATTGCGCCATCAACATCGGCTTAAAAAAGCGCTACACTAGCGGCCATCTTTCACCGACTGACGATGGAAAGCATGGATATTGAAAATAGAGCGCGCGTGCAGTGGGCCTGCCGGCGCGGTATGCGGGAACTGGATATCTCCATCATGCCGTTCTTTGAATATGAATATGACACGCTGAGCGATGGCGATAAAAAGATCTTTATTCGCCTGCTGGAAAGCGACGATCCCGATCTGTTCAACTGGATGATGAATCATGGCGAACCTGCCGATCCGGAACTGAAACGCATGGTTCACCTGATCCAGCAGCGAAACCAGCAGCGTGGCCCTGTGGCGTTCTGATCTGCGGGTCTCCTGGCAGGCGCAGTGGATGTCGCTCTCGCTGCACGGCGTGGTAGTGATAGCGCTGCTGTTGGCGCCGTGGCCGGCCAGCTTAACGGTAGTGTGGATGCTGCTGCTGACGCTGGTGGTGCTGGAGTGCGTGCGTAGCCAGCGACGCATTCGCAGCCGGGAAGGCGATATCGCGCTGCTGGCGGACCATCAGCTGCAATGGCGGCAGAAGCACTGGCGCATCAGCGGTCGGCCGTGGATGACGCGGCGGGCGATCCTGCTGGCGCTGCGCTCCGCTAAAGGCGAGCGCGAGAAGCTCTGGCTGCTGCGCGACAGCATGAACGAAAGCGAGTGGCGGCAGCTCCGTCAGCAGCTGCTCGCTATTCACTAAACGGCAGGCTTACAGCGTGGCGGCCATTTCCGTCAGGATTTGTTCGCACCACTGCGCGATACGCTCGTCCGTCAGCTCAAACTGGTTAACGTCGTCCAGCGCCAGGCCGACAAACTGCTGGCCGTCGGCGGTTAGCGGTTTGCGGCTGATAAACTCGTAGCCTTCGGTAGGCCAGTAGCCGACAAAAACGACGCCCAGCGGCTGCAGCACCTCATGCAGCATGCCAAGCGCGTCCAGAAACCACTCGCTGTACTCGGCCTGATCGCCCATACCGTACAGCGCCACGGTTTTGCCGCGCAGGTTTAGCGTAGCGAGGTCGGTCCAAACCGCCTCCCAGTCCTCCTGGATTTCGCCGAAATCCCAGGTGGGAATGCCCAGGATCAGCATGTCGTACTGCTCCATCAGCTGCGGCGAGTCCTCTTTCAGATTGTGCAGCGTAACAAGATCCTCGCCGATAAAATCGCGGATTTTCTCCGCCGCCATCTCGGTGTAACAGGTGCTGGAACCGTAAAAAAGCCCGATATTCATACGCGGTTTACTCAATTCTCCTGGTTCAATGGCGCGAATTATATCAGAATTGAGCTTTGACGGCGTGCCGTCGGGTAAGTGGAAAAGGAGTCAACGTGCAGGACAGCGATCTGACAGAGCAGTTTCTTGATGCCTTATGGATTGAGCGAAATCTTGCGCAAAACACGGTGGCTTCCTATCGGCTTGATCTGATGTCGCTGGTGAACTGGCTGGCGCATCACCAGCTGGATCTGCTGCATGTAGACAGCGCCGGGCTACAGAACTTTCTGGCCGAGCGCGTGGAAGGCGGCTATAAGGCCAGCAGTTCCGCTCGCCTGCTCAGCGCCATGCGGCGCCTGTTCCAGTATCTTTACCGGGAAAAGCTGCGTGAAGACGATCCCAGCGCGCTGCTGGCCTCGCCTAAACTGCCGCAGCGGCTGCCGAAAGATCTCAGCGAAGCGCAGATAGAGCGGCTGCTGCAGGCGCCCTCTACGGATATCCCGATAGAGCTGCGCGACAAAGCCATGCTGGAGCTGCTTTATGCCACCGGGCTGCGCGTCACGGAGCTGGTCAGCCTGACGCTCAACAACGTCAGCCTGCGCCAGGGCGTGGTGCGCGTGGTGGGCAAAGGCGATAAAGAGCGGCTGGTACCGCTGGGTGAAGAGGCGCTGCACTGGCTGGAGCATTACATTGAATATGGTCGTCCGTGGCTGCTGAACGGACAGACGCTGGACGTGCTTTTCCCCAGCAACCGCGCGCAGCAAATGACCCGACAAACGTTCTGGCACCGCATCAAGCATTATGCGACGCTGGCGGGCATCGACAGTGAAAAGCTCTCCCCCCACGTGCTGCGACACGCTTTCGCCACGCATCTGTTGAACCACGGCGCCGATCTGCGGGTCGTACAGATGCTGTTAGGGCATAGCGACCTGTCCACCACGCAAATTTATACCCATGTCGCCACCGAGCGGCTACGGCAGTTACATCAACAGCATCATCCCCGCGCCTGACGCGGTGATCAAACGGCCAAACTATAAGGCCATGAGGATAATCAATGAAAAAGCGTTACTTTCTCCTTTCTCTGCTGGTAGCAGCTGGCCTGGCGCACGCCGACGATGCGGCCATCAAGCAATCCCTGGCGAAGCTGGGACTGCAGCAGATGGAGATCCAGCCGTCGCCTTTGCCAGGGATGAAAACCGTGCTGACCGAAAGCGGCGTGCTTTACGTCAGTGAAGACGGCAAGCAGTTTATTCAGGGGCCGCTGTACGACATCAGCGGCGCGCAGCCGATCAACGTCACCAACAAACTGTTGGAGAAAAAAGTCGACGCGCTGAGCAGCGAAATGATCGTGTATAAAGCGCCGAAAGAGCAGCATGTCATCACCGTCTTTACCGACATCACCTGCGGCTACTGCCATAAGCTGCATTCGCAGATGGCGGACTACAACGCGCTGGGGATCACCGTGCGCTATCTGGCCTTCCCACGCGAAGGCATGAACGGACAGGTCGCCAAAGAGATGAAATCAATCTGGTGCGTGGCCGATCGCAAAAAAGCGTTCGACGCGGCGATGAAAGGCGAAACCCCTGCGGCGGCCGACTGCAAAATTGACCTGGCTAAGCATTACCAGCTGGGCATTCTCTACGGTATTCAGGGCACGCCAGCCATCCTGCTGCAAAACGGTATGATGATCCCTGGCTATCAGGGGCCGCAGGAGATGAAAAAGCTGCTGGATAGCCAGAAGACAGGCGGCTAAGCCCAGTGAAAGGAAAAACCGAATTACGCCGCCGCGTGGCGGCGCAGGCGTGCGAGCTGCCGGAGGATCTCCATCCTCTGCTGCGTCGCCTCTATGCGCATCGGGGCGTTAAGCAGGCCGTGGAGCTGGAGCGCGGTGCCAAAAATCTTCACGCGTTTCACTCGCTCAGCGGCATTGAGCGGGCGGCAGAGATCCTGCAAAAGGCCATTGCCGATAACCTGTGCATTATGATCGTTGGCGATTTCGACGCCGACGGCGCCACCAGCACTGCGCTGACCGTGCTGGCTTTACGCAGCATGGGCGGCCGCAATATCAAATATCTGGTGCCAAACCGGTTTGACGATGGCTACGGCCTGAGTCCGGAAGTGGTGGAGCAGGCGGCGGCGCGCGGTGCGCAGCTGATTATGACCGTGGATAACGGCATTTCTTCCCATGCTGGCGTCGCGCTGGCGCACGAAAAAGGCATCGCCGTAGTGATCACCGATCACCACCTCCCCGGCGATACGCTGCCGGATGCGGAAGCGATTGTTAATCCTAACCTGGCGGACAGCGAGTTTCCTTCACGCACGCTGGCGGGCGTGGGCGTCGCGTTTTATCTGATGCTGGCGCTGCGCGCGCGGCTGCGCGACAGCGGCGTCGCCACGCTGCCAAACCTGGCCGAGCTGCTGGATCTGGTGGCGCTGGGCACGGTGGCGGACGTGGTGCCGCTGGACGCCAACAACCGCATCCTGGTCTGGCAAGGGCTGAGCCGTATTCGCGCCGGCAAATGCCGCGTCGGCATCCGGGCGCTGCTGGAAATCGCCAATCGCGACGCGCGCCAGCTTGCCGCCAGCGACCTGGGTTTTGCGCTGGGGCCGCGTCTCAACGCTGCCGGACGGCTGGACGATATGTCGGTCGGCGTCGCGCTGTTGCTTAGCGAAGACATCGCCCAGGCGCGCATGCTGGCCAGCGAGCTGGATGCGCTGAACCAGACGCGCAAAGAGATAGAGCAGGGGATGCAGACGGAAGCGCTGGCGTTGTGCGATGCGCTGGAGCGCAGCAGCGAAGCGCTGCCGCTTGGTATCGCCATGTACCATCCGGAATGGCACCAGGGCGTGGTCGGCATCCTGGCTTCGCGGCTGAAAGAGCGCTTTCACCGTCCGGTTATCGCCTTTGCGCCCGCCGGTGACGGCACGCTGAAAGGGTCGGGACGCTCCATCAGCGGGCTGCATATGCGTGACGCGCTTGAGCGGCTGGATACGCTCTATCCCGGCCTGATTATCAAGTTTGGCGGCCACGCGATGGCGGCGGGCCTGTCGCTGGAGGCGGAAAAGTTCGATGAATTCCGCCAGCGCTTTGGCGAGCTAATCGGCGAATGGCTCAGCGAAGAGTCTTTGCAGGGCGTGGTCTGGTCAGACGGCCAGCTGATGGCGCAGGAGCTGACGTTGCCCACCGCAGAGCTGCTGCGTGAAGCCGGGCCATGGGGGCAGGCGTTTCCCGAACCGCAGTTTGACGGCAAATTTAAGCTGATCCAGCAGCGGCTGGTGGGCGAGCGTCATCTGAAGGTCATGCTGGAGCCGCTGGGCGGCGGGCCGCTGCTGGACGGTATCGCTTTCAATATTGATACCGCGCTCTGGCCCGATCCCAGCGTGAAGCAGGTAGAGCTGGCCTACAAGCTGGATATCAACGAGTTTCGCGGCAACCGCAGCGTGCAGCTGATTATCGAGCATCTCTGGCCGCTGTAGCCTGAACAGGCAAGTCTTACTCAGTCAGGAAGAGGTTGTGATTTGTCATGGCAGAGGGATAGCGTAATAAGTAAGCGCTTTTCATTATCTTGCAGTCCCAAAATGGGACTGGTATAGTCAAGGCGAATGTTTACCCAGGGAGGGGACATGAAGATTATCGCGGTAGCGCCATTACGGGAATTCTGGACCCTCCACAATCAGGCTGAGCAACCGCTTAAGGCCTGGGTTGATGAAGTCAGAAAAGCGACCTGGCGGACGCCACAGGATATAAAGAGGCGCTATCCGTCAGCCGATTTTGTGGCGAAAAACCGGGTGATATTCGAGATAAAGGGTAACGACTATCGGTTAATAGCCGCTGTGGCTTACCGCTTTCAGGCGGTATACGTGAAGTTTGTTGGAACCCACGCCCAATATAACGACATTGACGCTAAGACGGTGGAGCTATGACAAAGTATCAAATCAAACCTATTCGCACTGAAGAAGATTATCACTATGCGCTGGCTGCGGTTTCGCCGCTTTTTGATAATGAACCTGAACCCGGCTCAGAGGCGGCAGATTTTCTGGAAGTGACTATTTTGCTTATAGAAAAATATGAGCAGGAGCATTATCCCATTGAAGCGCCGGATCCAGTCGCGGCCATTAAATTTCGCATGGAGCAAATGGGAATGACCGCCAACGATCTGGTGCCGGCAATCGGTCTCAAAAATCGCGTTTATGAGGTGCTGAATTATAAACGAACGCTGACGCTGCCGATGATCCGCAGGCTGCATAAGATGTTTAACATTCCTCTGGCTTCGTTAGTGGCAGAATATCCGCCCGAGCCCCCAGCTTCTGCCGGTTAAGCGTCAACAAGCGTAACCAGCGCCGGTGCGCCTTCCGACTAAGGGATTGGCTGCGGTAAACTGCTGCCGCGCTAACGCTACAAACTCCCCGCAAATTCGTTTAAACTGCGTAGTTACATTGCAGACTTTTGAAGATCTAAATCATGTTTGAAATTAATCCGGTAAAGAACCGAATTCAGGATCTCACTGAGCGCAGCAGCGTTCTCAGGGGGTATCTTTGACTACGATGCCAGGAAAGAGCGCTTAGAAGAAGTTAACGCCGAGCTGGAACAGCCGGACGTCTGGAACGAGCCTGAACGCGCGCAGGCGCTGGGCAAAGAGCGTTCCGCGCTGGAAGCGGTAGTAGAAACGCTGGATCAGCTGAGCCAGGGGCTGGAAGATGTTGCCGGCCTGCTGGAGCTGGCGGTAGAAGCGGACGACGAAGAAACCTTCAACGAAGCGGTTGCCGAGCTGGACGGGCTGGATAAAAAGCTCGCCGATCTGGAGTTCCGCCGCATGTTCTCCGGCGAATACGACGGCGCGGACTGCTATATCGATATTCAGGCCGGCTCCGGCGGTACGGAAGCGCAGGACTGGGCCAGTATGCTGGTGCGTATGTACCTGCGCTGGGCCGAAGCGAAAGGCTTTAAAACGGAAGTGATCGAAGAGTCCGAAGGCGAAGTAGCCGGTACTAAATCCGCCACGCTGCGCATCAGCGGCGATTACGCTTTCGGCTGGCTGCGTACCGAAACCGGCGTGCATCGCCTGGTGCGGAAAAGCCCGTTCGACTCCGGCGGTCGTCGTCATACCTCTTTCAGCTCCGCGTTTGTCTACCCGGAAGTGGACGACGATATCGATATCGAGATCAACCCGGCCGACCTGCGTATTGACGTTTACCGCGCTTCCGGCGCCGGTGGTCAGCACGTTAACCGTACGGAATCGGCGGTGCGTATCACCCATATTCCAACCGGTACGGTGACCCAGTGCCAGAACGACCGTTCTCAGCATAAGAACAAAGACCAGGCGATGAAGCAGATGAAGGCGAAGCTGTACGAGCTGGAAATGCAGAAGAAAAACGCTGAGAAACAGTCGCTGGAAGATAACAAATCCGATATCGGCTGGGGCAGCCAGATCCGCTCCTACGTGCTGGACGATTCACGCATCAAGGATCTGCGCACCGGCGTGGAAACCCGTAATACTCAGGCGGTGCTGGACGGCGATCTGGACCGATTTATTGAAGCAAGTTTGAAAGCAGGGCTATAAGGAACTGACATGTCAGAACAACAACCGCAGGGCGCCGACGCCGCACTTGAGCTGAATAATGAACTGAAAGCGCGTCGCGAAAAGCTGAGCGCGCTGCGTGAGAACGGCGTGGCATTTCCCAACGATTTCCGTCGCGACAGCCTTTCCGACAAGCTGCACGCAGAATATGACGCGAAAGAGAATGAAGAGCTGGAAGCGCTGGGCGTAGAAGTCAGCGTGGCGGGACGAATGATGACGCGCCGTATTATGGGCAAGGCATCCTTTGTTACGCTGCAGGACGTAGGTGGCCGCATCCAGCTGTATGTTTCTCGCGACGATCTGGCGGAAGGCATTTACAACGAACAGTTTAAAAAGTGGGATCTCGGCGATATCGTCGGCGCTCGCGGCAAGCTGTTTAAAACCAAAACCGGCGAGCTCTCTATCCACTGTAGTGAACTGCGTCTGCTGACCAAAGCGCTGCGTCCGCTGCCGGATAAGTTCCACGGCCTGGCCGATCAGGAAACCCGCTATCGCCAGCGCTATCTGGATCTGATCTCCAACGACGACTCGCGCAAAACCTTTAAAATTCGTTCGCAGATCATGGCGGGCATCCGCAGCTTTATGGTCGGCCGCGACTTTATGGAAGTGGAAACGCCAATGATGCAGGTGATCCCCGGCGGCGCGTCTGCCCGTCCGTTTATCACCCATCATAACGCGCTGGATATCGACATGTATCTGCGCATCGCGCCCGAGCTTTACCTGAAGCGCCTGGTGGTCGGCGGCTTCGATCGCGTCTTCGAGATCAACCGTAACTTCCGTAACGAAGGGATCTCGCCGCGCCATAACCCAGAGTTCACCATGATGGAACTCTATATGGCCTATGCGGATTACAAGGATCTGATCGAACTGACCGAAAGCCTGTTCCGTACGCTGGCGCAGGACGTGCTGGGCACCACGGTAGTGCCTTACGGCGATCAGGAGTTCGACTTCGGCAAGCCGTTCGACAAACTGACGATGAAAGAAGCCATTCAGAAATACCGTCCGGAAACCGATCTGGCCGACCTGGATGATTTTGACAAAGCCTGCGCTATCGCGCAGTCGCTGGGCATCAAGGTTGAGAAGAGCTGGGGTCTGGGCCGCGTGGTAACGGAAATCTTCGAAGAGACGGCGGAAAGCCATCTGATCCAGCCGACCTTTATCACCGAATATCCGGCCGAAGTGTCGCCGCTGGCTCGCCGCAACGACGTTAACCCGGAAATTACCGACCGCTTCGAGTTCTTTATCGGCGGCCGTGAAATCGGTAACGGCTTCTCCGAGCTGAACGACGCGCAGGATCAGGCTGAACGCTTCCTGCAGCAGGTTAACGCCAAGGATGCGGGCGACGACGAAGCGATGTTCTACGACGAAGACTACGTAACGGCGCTGGAGCACGGCCTGCCGCCAACCGCAGGCCTGGGCATTGGTATCGACCGTATGGTGATGCTGTTTACCAACAGCCACACCATTCGCGACGTGATCCTGTTCCCGGCGCTGCGTCCGTCAGGAAAATAAGCAACGGCTGTGAGATTAAGGGGCGACTTGTCGCCCCTTTTTTACGGCTGATTTCAGGCGGGAGCTGGCGATGGCCTGAACGGTTCCGGGAAGTCCCCATCAAAGTGACGGATTTTGCTCTTCGCTGGGCTAAAGCCTGCGCTGGAATAAAGTACGTAATGTTTGCCTGCGCAAAACCGGTTTGTTACCGGAACCAGCAGCGCGTCCGGTGCCGCTCTTTGACCACCATCGCCCTTCATGTCGAAATAGCGATAAGCTCCTGCTGCCAGCGGAGTAAGCCGCCATGCCGTTACGATTTTATCGCCTCGTCGAGCCAATCCTTAAAGCGCGCGTAGGGCACGTACAGCGATACGTTTTTATACAGCGTTTTACCGGTTTTAATATCGTTAATGCGGTTGGAATAGCCGACGATAACGCCTGCCACAGAGTCATCGGACGCGTTATAGACCGCGCCGCCGGACATGCCCTGCACCACGCCCGCGTCGGAAGCCACTACAACGCAGCTCAGCTTGTTCCAGTCGTTCTTCAGGCCGGTATTCACCAGATTGGTGCCGGTTGAGGCCACCGGCATGGCAGAGATAAAGCTGTAGCCATACAGATTGATTTTGTCGCCCATAAAGCCGTTACGGAAGCGCGGCGCGGGAACGTTGCCGTTTTTATGGTAAACCACCGCCAGGTCGCATTCAGGATGGCGCGACTTAACGCGATAAAGCGAATATTTCGCCACGTGCGCCGCCGTCAGGCTGTAATCGGCGGTCAGCGGAATAGTGGTGCCCAGCGTGCCCACGCCCAGAATGGTCGGAATGCCGGTAACGGTCATATCCACACGCTTCTCTGCTTCGCTGCTGTACTCATATTTTCCTACTGAGCACCCGGTGATACTCAGCGTCAGCAGGCAAATAGCCAGTCGCATCTTTGCTCCTCGGTAATGAATCGATCAAGCACAGCTCAATAAACGCCCGTTGCATCCATCATCGAGGTATCGGCCAACACTCGGAAAACTTTACCTATTTAACCTCACTCCGCGTCAAATGATTATCAGATAATTGATAATTTTCCGTAATGATTACCGTCTCAATGCGCGCAAAACACGACCATTATTTACTAAAGTAGCGGCGTATTTTCCTCAAGTATAGACAAACCGCGAGGCCCAAAAACGCGCCGGAAAGGCTAAAATCGGTGGATCTGACGGTCAGTCGGCGGCGATTATTGCCTTTCAGGCAAGAGATTGTTGCCTGAGAAGGGGTATAAGTCCCTGATGAGCTGTGCTTTAATCTCTGATGTGATGTAGATCAAAATTCACATTCTGTAATACTTTCCCCGCCCTTTTTTTGCCTGTCGACCGCTGTCGGCGGAAAGATAATTTTTTCTGGAGAAGATGAGATGCCCGTTTCTTTACTGGCGCTGGCGCTGAGCGCCTTTGCTATAGGCACCACGGAATTCGTTATTATGGGCCTGCTGCCGGAAGTGGCAGGCGATCTCGGCGTAACGATCCCTTCGGCGGGCTGGTTAATCAGCGGCTATGCGCTGGGCGTGGCGATCGGCGCACCGATTATGGCGCTGCTCACGGCTAAGCTGCCGCGTAAAAAAACGCTGATTTTACTGATGTCCATCTTTATTGTCGGCAACGTGCTTTGCGCGCTGGCTTACAGCTACAACCTGTTGATGATGGCACGGGTGATCACCGCGCTTTGTCACGGCGCATTTTTCGGCATTGGCGCCGTGGTAGCCGCCAGCCTGGTCGCGCCCGACAAACAGGCGTCCGCCGTGGCGCTGATGTTTACCGGCTTAACGCTGGCTAACGTGCTGGGCGTGCCGTTGGGTACCTGGTTCGGCCAGCTGTTTGGCTGGCGCGCCACCTTCTGGGGCGTGGCGGTGATTGGCGTGCTGGCCTTTATTGCGCTGATCGTCAGCCTGCCCACCAACCGCAACGAAAAGCCGGTACATCTGGCCAGCGAGGTCAGCGCGCTGGCTAACGGCAAGCTGTGGCTGTCGCTGCTGATGACGGTGTTTTTCGCCGCCGCCATGTTCGCGCTGTTCAGCTATATTGCGCCACTGCTGCTCCAGGTTACCGGCATCAGCAACAAAGGCGTCAGCTGGACGCTGTTTTTAATCGGCGGCGGCCTGACCGTCGGCAATATCCTGGGCGGCAGGCTGGCCGACTGGAAAGTCTCTTTTAGCCTGATCCTCAGCTTCTCGCTGATCGCGCTGTTTTCGCTCGCCTTTAGCTGGACCAGCCATGCGCTGTGGCTGGCGGAAATCACCCTGTTTTTATGGGCGATGGCAACGTTCTCTACCGTGCCGGGACTGCAAATCAACGTGGTTCGCCACGGCAAAGAGGCGCCGAACCTTGTGTCTACGCTGAATATCTCTGCGTTTAACGTCGGCAACGCGTTTGGCGCATGGGCGGGCGGTGCAGTGATTGACGGCGGTTACGGGCTGACTTCCGTGCCGGTCGCAGCGGCCGTACTGGCCGTTATGGGCCTGCTCATTTGCCTGCTGACCTTCCGCCGCCCGCGCGGCCAGCAGCAGGCGGCGCGCGCTTAAGCCAGTAATGCCGCGAGGCGCTGGTTGAACAGGCTGCTATGCTCGCGCAGATGCAGACTGAACGCGTCAACCAGCGCCGAGCCGGGGCGGTGCTGCGGCCGGATCAGGCTGACGGTAAAAGGCACCGCAATGCTGAAGCGGCGGATCGCCACGCCGTTGCCCGCATAGTCCAGCGCCGTGAGCGGATTGACTATCGAAACGCCCACGCCCGCTCTTACCATCGCACAAACCGAGGCCGCGCTGTGCGTCTCCATCACCATTCTGCGCTGAACGCCCTGCTCGCTGAATAGCTGATCCAGTAACTGACGATAGCTGTCCGTTTGCGACAGGCTGATAAAGTTTCTCCCGGCGAAATCCTGCGGCGTCAGGCAGCTTTTTTCCGCCAGCGCGTCGTCCTGCGGCAGCACGCAAACCTCATTACCGGTAAAGATTACGCTGCGTTCCGTGCCGGCCGGCGTCTGGCCGGTTTCCGTTAAGCCTAAATCGTAACGCTGCGCCGACAGCCACTCTTCCAGCAGCGGCGACTCCTGCGGAATGATATTCAAACTGACGTCGGGATAACGCTGCAAAAAGGGCTGGCAGAGCAGGGGAAGCAGCGACTGGGAAAACACGGGCAGACAGGCCACAGACAGCTCGCCCTGGCGAAACTGGCGCAGGCTTTCGGCCGCGTTGATAATCCTGTCCAGACCGTACCAGGACCGCTGCACTTCCTCAAACAGCTTCAGTCCCTGAACGGTAGGGTGCAGACGGCCCCGGATGCGATCGAACAGCTTCAGGCCGGTCAGCTTTTCCAGCCTGGCCAGTTCGCGGCTGACCGTGGGCTGCGAGGTATGCAGCATGACCGCCGCTTCGGTCAGATTGCCGGTGGTAACAACCGCATGAAAAATTTCGATATGCCGCAGCGTGATGCCAGCCATAAAAACCCCCGCAAAAAGACTAATTCATATCATGAATGAATAGACTTCGCTAAAACAGATATTTTTCATCCCGCTGTCGCTATGGCGTAATAACGCTATTACTGACAGGAGAAAGCCCGATGCCACGCCCGCTGAACACCACTGAAACCGCTCTGAACCGTGACAATTTGCTCCAGCTGGCGCGCCAGTATGGCGGCCCCGTCTGGGCTTATGATGCCGATGTCATTGCCGACCGTATCGCGCAGCTGCAACAGTTTGACGTGGTGCGTTTTGCGCAAAAAGCCTGCTCTAACGTTCATATCCTTAAGCTGATGCGCGCAGCGGGCGTTCGCGTTGATTCGGTTTCGCTGGGAGAAGTGGAGCGTGCGCTGGCGGCAGGCTTTCAGCCCGGCGGGGAAGAGATCGTCTTTACGGCCGATCTGCTGGATGCGCCTACGCTTGCCCGCCTGGCAGAGCTTGCGATCCCGGTGAATGCCGGTTCGGTTGATATGCTGCATCAGCTGGGCGAAGTGTCGCCGGGCCATAAGGTTTGGCTGCGCGTTAATCCGGGGTTTGGTCACGGCCACAGTCAGAAAACCAATACCGGCGGTGAAAACAGCAAGCACGGGATCTGGCACGGCGATCTTCAGCTGGCGCTGGCCGCTATCCGGCAGCATCGGCTGCAGCTGGTCGGCATCCATATGCATATTGGATCGGGCGTGGATTATGGTCATCTGGAGCAGGTTTGCGACGCAATGGTCAGGCTGGTTATCGACTTCGGACAGGATGTGGAGGCGATCTCAGCCGGCGGCGGGCTTTCCATTCCCTACCGTTTTGGCGAAGAAGCGATCGATACCGCTCACTACTTTGGGCTGTGGGATGCGGCGCGCCAGCGAGTGGCGCAGCATTTAGGCCATGCGGTGAAGCTGGAAATTGAACCGGGACGCTTTCTGGTGGCGGAATCTGGCGTGCTGGTGTCTGAAGTGCGCGCCGTTAAACAGATGGGCAGCCGCCACTTCGTGCTGGTGGACGCCGGTTTTAACGATCTGATGCGTCCGGCGATGTATGGCAGCTATCATCATATCTCCGCCATTGCCGGAGACAGACGCGATCTGCAAGAGAGCCGGACGATTGACACCGTGGTGGCGGGGCCGCTGTGCGAATCCGGCGACGTTTTCACCCAGCAGGAAGGCGGCAAAGTCGAAACCCGCGCGCTGCCGCACGTCAGGCCGGGCGACTATCTGATATTTCATGATACCGGCGCTTACGGCGCGTCGATGTCCTCTAACTACAACAGCCGCCCGCTGCTGCCGGAAGTGCTGTTTGAAAACGGCCAGCCGCGCCAGATCCGCCGCGCGCAGACCGTTCAGGAACTGCTGGCGCTGGAGGCGTAAGCATCAGTCCGGCGAGCCGACCGAATGGCGGCGCACCAGCGTCGGACTGAACAGATTGGTCACCTCCGGCAGCGGCTGGTTATTAGCCAGCGCTAACGCCAGCTCCGCTGCCTGCTGCGCCATGGTGACGATAGGGTAGCGCACCGTGGTCAGCCTCGGGCGGACATAGCGCGATACCAGCACATCATCAAAACCAATCAGCGACATCTCTTCCGGCACCCGCACGCCGTTATCGCTAAGTACCGCCAGCGCGCCCGCCGCCATTGAATCGTTATAGCAGGCTACGGCGCTAAAGGCTTTGCCGCGCCCCAGCAGCTCCGTCATCGCCTGTTCGCCGCCGATCTCATCCGGTTCGCCAAACGCGACCAGGCGATCGCTGCCCGGCAGATTGTGCTCCTTCAGCGCGTCGTAATAGCCCTGTAGCCGCTCGTCCGCATCGGAAATAGGGTGGTTTGAGCAGATAAAAGCGATGTTCTGATGGCCCTGTTGGATTAGATGGCGCGTTGCCAGCCACGAGCCGTAGCGATCGTCCAGCGCAATGCAGCGCTTTTCAAAACCCGGCAGCGCACGGTTAATCAATACCATGCCGGGGATCTGCTTCATCAGAGGGATCAGGTCGGCGTCCGGGATTTTTTTTGTATGCACCACCAGCGCGCCGCAGCGGTGCCGGATCAGCTGTTCAATCGCCTGGCGCTCTTTTTGCTCATTGTGATAACCGTTGCCAATCAGCAAAAAGTTGCCGGTACCGTAGGCGACCTGCTCGACCGCCTTGACCAGCGCGCCGAAAAAGGGATCGGAAACGTCGCCGACGACCAGCCCCATGGTTTCCGTTGACTGCTGCGCCAGCGCGCGCGCGTTAGCGTTGGGATGATACTGCAACTCTTCCATTGCGCTGTTAACGGCCTGGCGAGAAGCGTCGCTGGCTTTAGGCGAATTATTAATTACGCGAGAGACCGTAGCAACGGACACACCCGCCAGCCTGGCGACATCCTTAATGGTAGCCATAGTGACAAAGCCTTCCAGGGTAAACGTTTACATGGCTCCAGTGTTGCGGAAATTGCCAGCTACTTCAAGCAGGCAGAATGCTGTGAATGTCGCAAAGCCGATGAAAAAGGCGAGGTATTATCGGCGGATCCTTTTACCGGGCCGTCTTTCCCTTAACGCTTTGCCGCTTTCGATGTAAAAGCACGGCAGGTCCAGGCACTGCAAATATGCAAAGAGCAGCTTCAGTAATGTGCTTTTAGCGCATCAGGCACCGGGTCAGCGGGCTTTTACCACCGCATATCGGCCGCACAGAAGTTTGCTGAAACGCACCGGAAAAATGGTAGCCTGTAGACTGACACGAACACCAGCCGGACTGCCTGCCATGACTCTAAAAAAAGTGCCGCATCTTGCCCACTGGGGCGCCTTTACCGCCGTTGTCGAAAACGGCAAACTGCAGCGCTGCGAACCCTTTTTCGCCGATCGCGATCCGTCGCCAATGCTTAACACTATTCCCGAGCTGGTCTATTCCGACCGGCGCATTCGTCAGCCGATGGTGCGCCGCTCCTGGCTTAAATCGCGCGAGAAAAGCGACCGTACGCTGCGGGGACGGGAAGATTTTGTGGCGGTGGACTGGGAAACAGCGCTGGACTTAGTGGCGGAAGAAAACCGTCGGGTGCGCGATCGCTACGGCGCCGCCGGTATTTTTAACGGTTCTTACGGCTGGTCTTCGGCGGGGCGCGTTAACCATGCCCGCACGCTGATCCGTCGCTTCTACTTTACCGGCGGCGGCGGCGTCGATCAGCTGGGCAACTACAGCTGGGGTGCCGCGCAGTTTTTCCTGCCCTATATCATCGGCACCTATATGCCGTTGACCGGTCGCGTTACCGACTGGCCGAGCGTGGTAGAACATTGCGAAATTTTTGTCGCCTTTGGCGGACTGGCGCTGAAAAATGGCCAGGTTGCCTCCGGCGGCGCAGGGCAGCACAGCCTGAAACCGGCGCTGCTTGAACTGACGGCCAAAGGCACGCCGGTGATCAACATCAGCCCGATGCGGGATGACTGCCCGGAATTTGTTAACGCCGAATGGATCCCGATCCGACCTAATACCGACGTGGCGCTGATGCTGGCGCTGGGGTACGAAGTGGAGCGGCTGGGCGCGGCGGATCGCACTTTTCTGGCTTCGCACTGCGTTGGCTATCCGCAGCTGCGTGGCTATCTGCTGGGCGACAGCGACGGGGTGGCAAAAACCCCGCGCTGGGCCAGCGAGATCACCGGTATTCCGGCCGCGCGCATTGAACTGTTGGCCAGACAGCTGATCGGCAAACGCAGTTTTATGACCAGTTCTTATTCCGTGCAGCGTGCCCATCGCGGCGAACAGCCTTACTGGATGATGATCGCGCTCTCGTCGATGCTGGGCCAGCCGGGCCTGCCGGGCGCCGGGTTCTCTTTTGGACATGGTTCCATGAACAGCGTGGGCAACCCGCGCATTGACGGGCCGGCACCGATGATGTCAACCGGCGTCAATCCCATTGCCGACCAGGCGATCCCGGTAGCGCGCATCAGCGATATGCTGCTGCATCCGGGCGAGCCATACGCTTTCCAGGGCCAAACCCATACTTATCCCGATATTCAGCTGATCCACTGGGCGGGCGGCAATCCGTTTCATCATCATCAGCAGCTTAACCGGCTGGTCGAGGGCTGGCAGAAGCCGGAAACGGTTATCGTGCAGGATATCGTCTGGACGCCTGCGGCGCAGATGGCGGATATCGTGCTGCCGGTGACCACCTCGCTGGAGCGCAACGATATCGGCGGCTCGTCCCGCGACCGCTTTGTGCTGGCTATGCATCAGGCGATCGAACCGCAGCATCAGGCGCGTAACGACTTTGATATTTTTGCCGATCTGGCGGAGCGCCTGGGCTATCGCGACGCTTTTACCGAAAACCGGAACGAAGCGCAGTGGATTGAGCACCTTTACCAGCAGTGCGGGGTGGCGCACCAGCGTCGGGGCGTCGACTGGCCGGATTTCCAGACTTTCTGGGAACGGGGCTACGTGGAGGTGCCAGAAGGCGACAAGCCGTTTATTTTTATGGAGGATTTTCGCCGGGATCCGCAGCAAAACCCGATCCAGACCGCCAGCGGCAAAATTGAGCTGTTCAGCGAAACCATTGCGGGCTTTGGCCTGGTGGATTTTGCGCCGCATCCGGAATGGCAGCCGCCGCAGGAGTGGCTGGGAGCGGAAATCCGCCAGCGCTTCCCGCTGCATATGATCTCCATGCAGCCTGGCGATCGACTGCACAGCCAGATGGATGCGACGCCGACGGTGCAGGCTAACAAAACGGCCGGAAGGGAAACGCTGTGGATGCATCCGGAAGATGCCGAAACGCGCGGGATTGCCGATGGCGACACCATTGAGGTCAGCAACGATCGCGGGCGGATGCTGGCTGGCGTCAGGCTTACGGACGGCGTCAGCCGCAGCGTGGTGCTGATCGCCACCGGCGCCTGGTTCGATCCGGGCTTTGGCAAAGCCTGGCTGCCGTATGACCAGGCGGGCAATCCCAACGTGCTGACGCTGGATATCGGCACCTCTTCGCTGACGCAGGGGCCAAACGCCATGAGCTGCCTGGTAGAAATCTGCAAGGCGACGGAAGTCTGATGCCAGCAACAAAACGGGCACCACTCTGATAGTGCCAATAATTGTTGATAATGGAGTGAAAAAGATTAAAAATTAGCCTGCTGACAGACCGGGCAATACAGATAAAAACCGTAAAGATCGTTTCTGCTGTCCTGGAGTGGATGGCAGTTTTGAAAGCTTTCAAGGGATTATCATCCGGTTGCCCGCCGTCTGGCTAAAAAATAGCCATGATATAGCTATCAGGGAGGGATAAATTATGTATGGAACTGAAAGGGATGCGGTGCCGTTTCCCGGCTATTGGGAAAAAAGCGGCGGCAGAGGGGGAAATATGCGAAATCTTGTAAGGAAGCTGGAAGAAGACGTAGCGGGCATTCGGATTGATATTGCCGTCATCAAGTCGAACTATATGACAAAGCAGGATCCCGGCGTTTTCAGAGACGAACTGAAAGGGGATAACAGCACCCCTTTAGAAGAGGTTCGCAAGTTGAACGTGGCAATTAGCGATGCAAAAAACGCAATTATTTTTTGGTGCGTCAGCGCCGTGATTTTTGCCCAGATCATACCCACTCTGCCAGCTATCCTGAAAATTCTCTTTCCTTCCTGAGTCCGGCAGTCATCCCGCTAAGGCGGGATGTAGCTTTCAGCAACCCACTAACGTTGCAAAAACACATAGAAATCACATGGCTGGTTACATTTTGCGGGTAACTGTTGCGAATGTGGGCTGGCGAGCAGGCTGGCCCGGTTGCTACAGTTTATGTCCCAGAGGTATTGATGGGTGAACATCAAAATAACTTTGTTTCACCGACCTGCGCAGATGCGCAGGTTTTTTTTATCTGACGCTTTTGCTAAACCGCACGGCAATAATCACGATCTGAAACACAGTTTTCCTGTTATCACCCCTGCATTTTTTGTATAACTCCCGGTCAGTTATCCGCTATTCGACGACAGAAGAGCCATGCCCCGCTTAAAGAAATCACTGGCTAAAGACCAGGAGCCGTTTCATCCCGTTCGCTTTCGCCTGATTTGTCTTGGCGTGTTCGTTTCCATGCTGCTGCTGTTGCTCTGGGTAGGGGATTTGCAGCTGATTAATCATCCTATGCTGGAAAAACAGGCGGACGAGCGCTCGCTGCGCACGGTCACTATTCCGACTAATCGCGGCACGCTGTTGGATCGTAACGGCGAAGCGCTGGCGCTGAGCGTGCCCTCGCGCGATATTATTGCCGATCCGCAGCGCGTGCTGGAAGCCAATCCCGATTTTACCAGCGCGAAATGGGAATATCTGGCTAACGCTTTGGATCAGCGACCTGAAGAGATCGCCCGGCAGATCAAAGCCAATCCCAACCGTCGCTTTCTTTACCTGGGCCATAAAATCGAGCTGGGTATCGCTAAAGATATCGCCAAACTGCATCTTTCCGGCATTTCCACCGTCTATGACGACAGCCGCTTCTATCCGATGAGCGAGGCGACTGCGCCGCTGCTCGGCATTGTCGGCGCGGACAATAGCGGCCTGAACGGGCTGGAAAAAGGTTTTGATAAGGTGTTGCAGGGCACGGCAGGCGTAGAGAAATATCGTCAGGATGCCCACGGCAATATTATCGCCATGATTAACTATGAGCCGCCTCGCCAGCCGCCGACGGTGCAGCTCAGCATCGATAAATTCGATCAGTACACCCTGTACACTAAGCTGCGCGATGGCGTACTGCTGAACAAAGCCGATTCCGGCGCGGCGGTGCTGGTTAAAGTCGATACCGGCGAAATTCTGGGGATGGCGTCTTATCCTTCCTATAATCCCAATAATTTCAGCAACGTTTCGCCTGACCAGATGCGTAATGCGGCCATTAACGACAGCTATGAACCCGGCTCAACGGTAAAACCGCTGGTGGTGATGGAAGGGCTGGCGCGCAAGCTGGTGCGCCCGGATTCCGTGCTGGATACCACGCCTTATCGCGTTAACGGCCACCTGATCCGCGACGTGGGCCACTGGCCGCGACTGACCATGACCGGCATCCTGCAAAAATCGAGCGATATCGGCGTATCGCATATCGCGCTGGCGATGCCCGCTGAAGTGCTGGTCAACACCTTCCACTCTTTTGGCCTGGGGAAACCCACCGGCCTGGGGCTGACCGGCGAAAGCGTAGGCTACTTCCCGCTGCACCGTGAACGCTGGGCCGATATCGAACGGGCCACTTTCTCCTTTGGCTATGGTCTGCGCGTCACGCCGCTGCAAATAGCGCGTGAATACGCCACGCTGGGATCTTTCGGCGTTTATCGTCCGCTTTCGATTACCAAAGTGACGCCGCCCGTGATCGGCACGCGGGTAGCAGACGAAGATATCGTGCGCTCGGTGGTCCATATGATGGAAAGCGACGCGCTGCCCGGCGGCAGCGGCGTGCGCGCGGCGGTACCGGGCTATCGACTGGCAATTAAAACGGGAACGGCCGAAAAAATGGGCTCGAGCGGTAAATATGACGGCGGCTATATCAACTATACCGCGGGCGTAGCGCCAGCCAGTAATCCTCAGGTCGCGCTGGTGATTATGATCAACCACCCGACGGCAGGGGATCACTTTGGCGGCTCGGTCGCCGCGCCGGTCTTCGGCAATATTATCGGCCCCGTGCTCAAGCATATGAACGTGGCACCGGACGCGCTCTACTCCACGCACAGCGGCACCTGATACTGTCCAATATCTGAGGCCGCCGTCAACAAGAAGCCCACGCCAGCGCGTGGGCTTTTTTTATCTTAGCCTCCCGTCATCCGCTCCGGCTTTAACGCACAAATACCTCTGTTAAACATCAGCTATTCTGACAATTGGAAATTGTGTGATCTATTAAAATATCAATATCTGTTATATCTCCAGATAAGATCTAAACTGTTTATATCAAAGCATGGATGGCTCTACTTTCATACGATCCAAGAGGACATTCGTGCACATTATCAGATCGACTCCTGACTTTCCGGCACCTTCTCAGCTATCGGTGCTGGCCGTTTTAATCAGTACGTTATTACTTGTCGGATGTGGTGGTGGTGGTGGCGGCGGCGGTGGTGGTGGCGAAACGCTGAACATGGCGCCGGCGCCTGTAAACAATCCCGCGCCAACGCCGACGCCGACGCCAACGCCGACAACCGAACCCGTAGCCGAGACGACGCCGACTACCGATTCGGCGCCAACCCCAGAGCCGATGCCGGTTTCGCCAGTCGTTACCTACGGCAAGGTTAAAGTCGGTATTGTCGATTCGGGCCTGGCGGCCGGTCGTTCTGACATCAACTACGACAATGTCCATTTCGCCTCTTATCTTTCCGGCGGCAGCCAGACCCTGAACGATAATAACGGTCAGGCAGGGCACGGCACGTTGGTGGCGCTGACGGCGGCCGGCCTGGCCAGCGGGGCGTTTGCCGGCGGCGTGGCGCCGGACAGCGATTTATGGATAGCGCAGGCTTCCAGTAATAACCTTTTTTATTACCAGGATACGCAAAAGGCTATCAGCGGGCTGCTCAATAACGGCGTAAAAATAATTAACATGTCTTATGCTTCCGGCGAGCGACTGGCTACTACGGCACAGCAGCAAAGCGCCAGAACCAGCGGGCGTTACGATCTGCTGCGTGACAGCCTGAGCAGCATCGTCAGCGCTAACGCGTTGGGCGTAGTGGTGACCGGCAACAACGGGACGTCTACGCCTTCGCCGAACGCGCAGATCCCTTTAATCTACAATGACCCCAGCCTGCAAAAAGGGCTGATCGCCGTGACCGGCTATGTGCCTGGCTATACCGTGGCGCAGGGCAGCCGTCCGCCGGAGCTGTTTGTGTTTGACGCCTGTGGCGATGTCGCCGCCTGGTGTCTGGCCGCGCCCGGCTATGCGGATTACCTGCAGGACAACGGCACGCTGGGTCGCAAATACGGCACTTCTTTCGCCGCACCTCGCGTGACCGGCGCGGCATCCCGTGTGTCGGCGCAGTTTCCGTGGATGACCGGCTACAACCTTCAGCAAACTTTGCTGACGACGGCGGATTACCACAGCGATGCCGTGGCGGGCGTCAGCCAGGACACCGCCAACGGGCGGCCCTATAACAACACCTTCGGCTGGGGAAATGTGAATGTCGATAAGGCGTTACGAGGCCCGGGGATGTTTTATGGCGATGACTTTACCGCCGCGCTGACCTACGGCAGCTACGTGTTTGCCAACGATATCAGCGGCAGCGGCGGCCTGATTGTCAGCGGCGCCAGCAACGCGGGCGGCAGCCTGACGCTGAGCGGCAATAACACCTACACCGGCGCAACACGGGTGGAAAGCAACAGTCTGTTTATCGACGGCAGCGTCGCCAGCGACGTGCGCGTAACGGGCAGCGGGCTGCTGGCAGGCTCGGGCCGGATCAACGGTAATCTGAGCAACCAGGGCACGGTGGTAACCACCGCCGCTGGCGGGCTGCGCGTGGTCGGCAGCTATCAGCAAAGCGCCGACGGCACGCTGCGGATAACGCTCTCTCAGCCGCTGACGGTTGCAGGCCCGGCGACGCTCAATGGCGCGCTTCAGGTTACCTTGCCTTCCGATACCTATATTGTGCAGACCAACGAATCGCTGCTGGAAAGCGGACAGGGCATCAGCGGGCAGTTCGCCAGCGTGGATACCGGCGTCTTCCTGAAAGGCACGGTGGCCTACAGCGCCAACAGCGTTACCGGACATTTTCAGCGAGTGAATACCGTTCAGGCGGCCCAGGCGGCGGGACTGACCGGCAAAGCAACGCTGCAAAGCGCCGCCAACGTCGAGCGGGCGTTGCAGGCGGCCGACAGGCTGTCGACGCAGTCGGGCCTTTCCGCGCAGCAAACCGAACTGTTGCAGGATGCGGCGGCTTTCCAGCGTATCGGCAGCGGCGCGGCGGCTGAAGCGGTGCTGGATTCGCTTTCCGGCCAGGCACACGCCAGCGGCAATGCTATTCTCTTCAACAGCCTGGATTACCAGAACCAGCTGCTGAATAACCGCCTCGATCCGGCGCGGCAAAAGCCTTACGGCATGTGGGCGGAAACGGGCACGCTGCACGGCGATTTGCAGCAGGATGGTTATCTGGGCAGCCACTACCGCACCAACACTACGGCGATTGGCGTGGACAGCAGTTTCGACGTGCCGGGACTGCGGGTAGGCGCGGCCGTCACCGATAGCGAAATCCGGGCCAGCTACGAAGGCAGCGGCGGCAACAGCACCAACAGTTTGCAGGGCGTTATGCTTTATGGACAGTATGCCGTAACGCCGGAATGGTTCTGGCAGGGCAACCTGAGCTATCAGCATGGCGAGACCGATCTCGATCGCGTGCTGCTGCTGAACGGCGTGCGTTCATCTTCATCAGAAACGCGCAACGACAGCTGGCAGGCGCTGGTCAAAACCGGCTACCGCTGGTCGCTGGACGACAGGCTGACGCTGCAACCTTATGTCGGCATGAAGCTGAGCCAGCTCTATACCGGCGGCTTTAACGATGAGGCCGGCGCGCTGGGACTGCAAGGCGACAGTGCCCGTTACAGCCGCACCGTTGGCCTCACCGGCCTTAACCTGAGCGCGCCTCTGCTTGAGGTCGATCAATGGTGGTCGCTGCTTTCCGTCTACGGCGAGCACCAGCACGCCTTTACCAATCCGTCGCTGGATGTGAATGCCCGCTGGACAGGCACCGGTTCTGAAGGCGACAGCTTCGCCATTCCGGGCATGACGCTGGACAGGGATTCTCAGTGGTACGGGATGCGGCTGGACGTAGGCAAAGCGAAAGATGCGCGCCTGTTCCTGCGAGTGGACAAGCACGTGGCGGAGAAAGGCGACGAGTCGGTCTTCCGTGGTGGCGTGGATATCGCCTTTTAATCGCGGCGCGACACTGATAAAAGCTGGCCTTGCTGCCAGCTTTTTTTTCGCCCGTGCTTAAAATGCCCACACCCTGACGGCAGATGGCAATAACGCGGCGGTCTGAATTCGACGGCTGGGACTTGTAAACCACCCTTAACAGAAACCTTACGTTCTGAGCATGGAATTTAATCAGCCTGCTCAATCATAATACCGCCGGGTCAGATGACCTGCTTTTTTCTGGCGGTGACGAGATGCTGCCGCTTCTTTGTTTTATTTGATCCGACTGAGCCTCATGACCTCTACAACAGCAAAACCCTTCCGTCGCAAACTTATCCTTGCCGCTCTTATTATTCTGGCCATTTTGCTGGTCTGGCGTTTCTGGCCGCACGGCAGCGGCGCGGGCAGGCCGGGCGGCCCCGGCATGATGATGGCCGGCCCGGTAGCGGTTCACGCCGGGCTGGTTACCACCGCCGACGTACCGGTTTACCTGACCGCGCTCGGCACGGTGATCCCTAATGCTACCGTTACCGTTACCAGCCGCGTGGACGGGCAGCTGATGAAGGTTTACTTTACGGAAGGGCAGCAGGTCGAAGCCGGCCAGCTGCTGGCGCAGATCGATCCACGCAGCTATGAGGCCACGCTGGCGCAGTACCAGGGCGATCTCAGCCAGAACCAGGCGCTGCTGCAAAGCGCGGAGCTGACGCTGGCGCGCTACCGCAAGCTCTATGCGCAGGACTCTTTAGCCCGCCAGGATTTGGATACGCAGGCCGCCACGGTGGGGCAGTATCGCGGGGCGGTCAAAGCCGACCAGGCGCAAATCGCCTCGGCAAAGCTGAATATTGAATTTACACGCATCACCGCGCCGGTTTCCGGGCGCGTTGGCCTGCGCCTGGTTGACGAAGGCAATATGGTGCAGAGCAGCGACACCACCGGCCTGGTGACCATTACCCAGATGCAGCCCGCCGCCGTAACTTTCAGCGTTCCGCAAAGCAACATTCCCACGCTGATTAAGGCGCTGCACAACGGGCAGACGCTGCCGGCAACCGCGTTCGATCAGGATGGCGATAAGGCGCTGGCTTCCGGCAGCGTGCGGTTTATCAGCAACCAGATCGACACCGCTACCGGCACGGTCGAGCTGAAAGCGCTGTTCGACAATCAGGACGAGGCGCTCTATCCCAACCAGTTTGTGGATCTGCGGCTGCAAACCGGCACCCTGAAGCAGGCGACCGTGATCCCGGCGCAGGCGTTGCAGCTCAGCAGCGACGGCAGCTTCGTCTACGTGATCGGCAGCGATAAAACGGTTACGCGCCGCGCGGTGAAAACCGGGCCGACGCTGGGCGACACGCAGCAGGCGATTACCGAAGGCGTGAAGGCGGGCGAGCAGGTCGTTACCGTAGGCATCGATCGGCTAAGCAACGGCAGCAAAGTCACTGTGGTTACGGCTGATGAAACTCCGGCCGCCAGCGACAAAGCGAAAGCGCAATGAATCCGTCCCGCATTTTTATCGCGCGTCCGGTCGCCACTATCCTGCTGATGATCGGCGTGCTGATCTCCGGCGTTTTCGCCTATAAGTTTCTTTCTACCTCCGCGCTGCCGCAGGTGGATTATCCGACCATTCAGGTCACCACGCTCTATCCGGGCGCGAGTCCGGACGTGATGGCATCGGGCGTTACCGCGCCGCTGGAAAGGCAGCTCGGGCAGATGGCGGGCCTGAGCCAGATGGCCTCCAGCAGCTCGGGCGGCTCGTCGGTGATCACGCTGAAGTTCTCGCTGGATCTGTCGCTGGACGTGGCGGAGCAGGAAGTGCAGGCGGCCATCAACGCCGCCAACAGCCTGCTGCCCTCCGACTTGCCTAATCCGCCAACCTATAAAAAGGTGAACCCGGCGGATACGGCGGTGATCACGCTGGCGGCCAGCTCGGATACGCTGCCGCTGATTAAAGTCCAGGACCTGGTCAACACCCGCGTCGCGCTGAAGCTGTCGCAAATCTCCGGCGTCGGCATGGTGACGCTGGCGGGCGGCCATCAGCCCGCTATCCGCGTGCAGATGGATCCCAAAGCGCTGGCGGCGCACGGGCTGACGCTGGAAGACGTCAATACGCTGATTAGCAACAGCAACGTCAACGGCTCGAAAGGCGGTTTCGACGGCAAATACCATTCGATAACCATCGACGCCAACGACCAGCTGCGCACCGCAGAGGAATACGGCAACCTGATCCTTACATATCAGAACGGCGCGGCGCTGCGGCTGAAGGATATCGCCCATATCGAAGAGGCGGCGGAAAACAGCTATCAGTCGGCCTGGGCCAACAACAGCCCGGCGATTGTGATTAGCGTCCAGCGCCAGCCCGGCGCCAACGTGATTGCGGTGGTGGACAACATTAAAAAGCAGCTGCCGACGCTTCAGGCCGCGCTGCCGGACGGGGTAAAAGTGCAGATCCTCTCCGACCGTACCCAGACCATTCGCGCCTCCATCAGCGACGTGCAGTTTGAGCTGATGCTGTCGATTGCGCTGGTGGTGATGGTGACCTTTCTGTTTCTGCGCAACGTGGCGGCGACGCTGATCCCGAGCGTGGCGGTGCCGCTGTCGCTGGTCGGCACCTTTGGCGTGATGTATCTGGCGGGCTTCAGCCTGAATAACCTGTCGCTGATGGCGCTGACTATCGCCACCGGTTTCGTTATTGATGACGCTATCGTAGTGGTGGAAAATATCTCAAGGCGGCTGGAGCAGGGCGAAACGCCGATGGAGGCGGCGCTGAAAGGCTCGGCGCAGATTGGCTTCACCATTATCTCGCTGACCTTTTCGCTGATTGCGGTGCTGATCCCGCTGCTGTTTATGGGCGACGTGGTCGGACGGCTGTTTCGCGAGTTCGCCATTACGCTGGCGGTGTCGATTCTGGTTTCGATGCTGGTTTCGCTGACGCTTACGCCGATGCTTTGCGCCTGTCTGCTGCGCCATATCCCGGAAGAGAAGCAGAGCCGCTTTTACCGCAAGGGCGGTCAGTTCTTCGATAAGCTGGTGGCCGGTTACGATCGCCTGCTGACGATAGTGCTTAACCATCAGCGCCTGACGTTGCTGGTAGCGCTGGCGACGCTGGCGCTGACCGCGCTGCTCTATCTGGTTATTCCCAAAGGCTTTTTCCCGGCGCAGGATACCGGGTTAATCCAGGGCGTGACCGTGGCTTCTCAGGACGTTTCTTTTGGTGAAATGGCGAAGCGGCAGCAGCAGCTGGCGGCTATCGTGCTGAAGAACCCGGCGGTGGCGAGTCTTTCTTCCACTATCGGCATCGACGGCAACAATACCAGCCTGAACAGCGGGCGGCTGCAAATCAACCTGAAATCGTTTGACCAGCGCGACGAGCGGGCCGACCAGGTGATTGCCGAACTGCAACAGGCGACCCGCAGCGTGCCGGGCATTCAGCTTTATATGCAGGCCGCGCAGGATCTGACGGTCAACGATCGGGTCACGCCGGATCGCTATCAGTTCTCGCTGGACGACGCCGACAGCGAAAACCTGGTCGCCTGGACGCCGAAGCTGGTGGCCGCGCTGGAAAAACGGCCGGAGTTCAGCTCGGTGGTCAGCGATTTGCAGGATCAGGGGCAGGTCGCCTGGGTCGAACTGAACCGCGATGCGGCGGCGCGTTACGGCATTACCGCCGCCGACGTGGATACCGCGCTGTATAACGCTTTCGGCCAGCGGCTGGTCTCCACCATTTTTACCCAGTCGAATCAGTACCGGGTGGTGCTGGAGGTCGCGCCGCAGTATCAGCAGTCTCCGGCCTCGTTTAACGACATCTGGCTGGCGGCTGCCGCTTCGTCCTCGACCACCTCCACGAGCAGCGGCACCTCAAGCGATACCGACAGCAGCTCGTCTGACAGCGCTTCTTCAACCAGCAGCGGCGGCATGGTGCGGCTGACCTCAGTCGCCACCATTCATCAGCGCATCGGCTCGCTGGTGCATATGCGGCTGAACCAGTTCCCGGCGGTGACCGTCTCGTTCAATCTCAACGACGGCTACTCGCTGGAAGAGGCGCAAAAGGCGATAGCGGAGACGCAGCAAAGCCTGAAGGTGCCGTCCAGCATGACGCTGCGCTATCAGGGCGAAACCGAAGCTTTCCAGAACGCTACCGGCAACACGCTGTGGCTGATCCTGGCCGCGCTGCTGACCATGTACGTGGTGCTGGGCATCCTTTATGAAAGCTTTATTCATCCGGTGACCATTCTCTCCACGCTGCCGTCGGCGGCGGTCGGCGCGCTGCTGACGCTGCTGCTGGCGGGCACGGAATTCAGCCTGATTGCGCTGATTGGGGTGATATTGCTGATCGGCATTGTGAAAAAGAACGCGATTATGATGATCGACTTTGCGCTGGATGCGGAGAAAAAGCAGCACCTCAGCCCGCGGGAAGCGATCCATCAGGCCTGTCTGCTGCGCTTCCGCCCGATCCTGATGACCACCATGGCGGCGCTGCTTGGCGCGCTGCCGCTGATGCTGGCCTCCGGCTCGGGCGCTGAACTGCGCCAGCCGCTGGGGCTGGTGATTGTCGGCGGCCTGATCTTCAGCCAGGTGCTGACGCTGTTCTCCACACCCGTGATCTACCTGTGGTTCGATCGCCTGGCCGGGCGGGCACGCCGCAGAATGCGGGCGGCTAAATGATTACGCGCTTTTTTATCTTCCGGCCCGTTACCACGCTGCTGTTAACGCTGGCGCTGCTGCTGCTGGGCGCGCTGGGCTATCGTTTGCTGCCCGTCGCGCCGCTGCCGCAGGTCGATTTCCCGACCATTATGGTTTCCGCCAGCCTGCCGGGCGCGAGCCCGGAGACGATGGCGGCCACGGTCGCCACGCCGCTGGAGCGCGCGCTGGGGCAAATCTCGGGCATTACCGAGATGACCTCCAGCAGCTCGCAGGGCTCCAGCAATATCATTTTGCAGTTTGAGCTGACCCGCGACATCAACGGCGCGGCGCGGGATGTGCAGGCGGCGATCAACGCCTCGCGCAGCCTGTTGCCGAGCAGCATGCCGTCGCTGCCGACCTATCGCAAAGCCAACCCGTCCGACGCGCCAATCGTGATGCTGGCGCTGACGTCCACTACGCGTTCCAAAGGCGAGCTGTACGATATCGCCGAGAGCAAAATCGACCAGAAAATCGCGCAGGTGCAGGGCGTCGGCGACGTCTCGCTGATGGGCAGCGCGCTGCCGGCGGTCAGAATAGATCTACAGCCGCAAATGCTGACCCATGCCGGGATCTCGCTGGATACGGTGCGCGCCGCCATCGCCAACAGCACCAGCAATCTGCCGAAAGGGATGTTGCAGGGCGCTAACCAGAGCTGGGTGATTGACGGCAACAGCCAGCTGGACGGCGCAAAGCAGTACCGCGATTTGGTGGTCAGCTATCAGCACGGCCGCGCTATCCGCCTCAGCGACGTCGCCACCGTTTACGATTCGGTAGAGGACCAGTACAACGTCGGCTACTTCAACGGTTCGCCGTCGGTGATGATCGGCGTCACGCGCCAGGCGGGCGCCAATATGCTGCAAACCATTGATGCCATCAAAGCGCAGCTGCCGGCGCTGGAGGAAAACCTGCCGGCCGACGTCTCGCTGAAAATCGTGGTTGACCGCTCTCCCAACGTGCGCGCGTCCCTTTATGACACCGAAGAAACGTTGCTGATCGCTATCGCGCTGGTGATTGGCGTGGTCTTTATTTTCTTACGCAATTTGCAGGCGGTGGCCATTCCCGCGCTGGCGCTGCCCGTTTCGCTGGTGGGTACCTGCGCGGTGATGTATTTGCTCGGCTACAGCCTGGATAACCTGTCGCTGATGGCGCTGATCATCGCCACCGGCTTTGTGGTCGACGACGCCATCGTGGTGCTGGAAAACATCACGCGCTATATCGAAGAAGGATTAAGCCCGGTGCGCGCCGCGCTGAAAGGCGCGAACGAGGTGAGCTTTACCGTGCTGTCGATGACGCTGTCGCTGGTGGCGGTGTTTATCCCGATCCTGCTGATGGGCAGCATCGTTGGCCGCCTGTTTCGCGAGTTTGCGGTGACGCTGACCGTTTCGCTGATTATCTCTATGCTGGTGTCGCTCAGCCTCACGCCGATGCTCTGTTCGCGGCTGCTGAAGCGTAAACCCGGCGTCACCGCGCGGCCGCATCCGCTTTATCAGTGGATCGAAAACGGCCTTAATCGTCTGCTGGCCGCCTACGCCCGCGGGCTGAACTGGGTGATGCGCCATCAGCGGCTGACGCTGTTTAGCTTGATGCTGACGGTGATCCTCAATCTGTTTCTCTATTCGGTGGTGCAGAAAGGCTTTTTCCCCAATCAGGATACCGGCCTGCTGATGGGGATGCTGCGTGCCGATCAAAACGTCTCTTTCCAGGCGATGAAGCCGAAAATGGAGGCGTTCGCTAAGCTAATCCAGCAGGATCCGGCGGTGGACGGCGTGATGTCGTCAATGGGTAGCGGCGCGTTCGGTTCGCGCAACACCGCCAACTTTTTCGTGCATCTGAAAGACTTCGACCAGCGTGACGCGACGGCGACGGAAGTCGCTAACCGGCTGAGCGGTAAAACGCGCAACGTGCCGGGCGTGGAGCTGTTTCTGATGGCGGCGCAGGATATTCATATCGGCGGCCGCAGCGCCAACGCCAGCTATCAGTACAGTCTTCAGGCTGACGATCTGGAGACGCTGCGTATCTGGACGCCGAAGGTCAAAGCCGCGCTGGAGGCGATCCCACAGCTGACCAGCGTCGATTCCGACTCACAAACCGGCGGCCAGGAGGTAATGGTCACGATCGATCGCGACCGCGCCAAACGGCTGGGGGTCAACGTTGAGATGGTCGATACGCTGCTGAATAATTCGTTTGCGCAGCGCCAGGTCGCCACGCTGTACAAGACGCTTAATCAGTATCATGTGGTGATGTCGTTGCAGAATGCGTGGACGCGCGATCCGGAAACGCTTAACAAGCTGTATGTGATTAACGATGCCGGCGACCAGGTGCCGCTTTCGGCTTTCGCCCGCTTCAGCGGCGCCAACGCGCCGCTGTCGGTGGCGCACCAGGGCCAGTCGGCCACCAGCACGATTGCCTTTAACCTGGCGGACGGCGTTTCGCTGGAGCAGGCTTCGGCACTGATTAAAGCCGCGATGGCGAAGATTGCGCTGCCGGGCGATATTCAGGCCGGTTTCCAGGGCACGGCGAAAGCCTTTGGCGATCTCACCGCGTCCATGCCGTGGCTGATCCTTGCCGCGCTGGCGGCCGTCTATATCGTGCTGGGGATGCTCTATGAAAGCTATATTCATCCGCTGACCATCCTTTCCACGCTGCCGTCCGCAGGCGTTGGCGCGCTGTTGCTGCTGCTGCTGACCGGCACGCAGCTGACGGTGATCGCCTTGATAGGCATTCTGCTGCTGATCGGCATCGTAAAAAAGAACGCCATTATGATGATCGACTTCGCGCTGGCGGCGGAACGCAAGCAGGGCATGACGCCGCAGCAGGCGATTGTGCAGGCCTGCCTGATGCGCTTCCGGCCCATTATGATGACCACGCTGGCCGCCTTTTTCGGCGCGCTGCCGCTGGCGTTGGGCAGCGGCGGCGACGCCGATCTGCGCAGTCCGTTGGGCCTGGCCATCGCTGGCGGCCTGGCGCTGAGCCAGCTGTTAACACTGTTTACCACGCCGGTGGTTTACCTCTATCTCGATCGTGCCAGCCGCGCCGCTAAACGTCAGTGGGCGCGCCTCAGAGCTTAAATAATGACAATGAAAAAAATACCGTTTCTGTCCGGGCAAAGGACAAGTTCCAGGCTCGCGCCTGTTTTCCTGGCGCTGCTGCTGAGCGGCTGCGCCGTCGGCCCCGATTACCATCGTCCGGCGGTGAACGTGCCCGCGCACTATAAAGAAGCGCAGGGCTGGCGCGAGGCCGCACCGCAGGATGCACAAAGCAAAGGCGACTGGTGGTCGGTCTATCATGACAATACGCTGAGCGGTCTGCTGCGGCAGGTTGCCGTTTCAAACCAGAACGTGGCGCAGTATGAAGCGCAGTATCGCCAGGCCAGGGCGCTGGTCAGTGAAGCACGCTCTGACCTTCTGCCCGGTGCGACCTATAGCGGTTCCTCAACGCGCAGCGGCAGCGCTGCGACGGGCACGGGCCAGCGCACCGCCAGCGACAGCCATTCGCTACAGGCCAGCGCCAGCTGGGAAGTGGATATCTGGGGCAAGCTGCGGCGCACGCTGGAAGAGAACAAAGCCAGCGCGCAGGCCAGCGAGGCGGAGCTGGCGAATATCACCCTCAGCGCCCAGTCCGAGCTGGCGCAGGATTATTTTCAGCTGCGCATTATGGACCAGCAGATCGTGCTGTATCAGCAAAGCGTTGAGGCTTACCAGCGCTACCTGACTATTATTGAGAATAAATATCAGGCTGGCAGCGAGTCTCGCGCCACGCTCGCGCAGGCGCAAATGCAGCTGGAAACCTCGCGGGCTTCGGCGCTCGACCTCAGCTGGCAGCGGGCGCAAACCGAACACGCTATCGCTATCCTGCTCGGTAAAACGCCGGCGGAATTCAGCCTGCCGGTAACGAAAGCGATGACCGCTACGCTGCCCGCCATGCCGCAGGCCGTGCCCTCGACGCTGCTTGAGCGCCGCCCGGATATCGCTTATGCAGAACGCACTGTGGCAGCGGCCAATGCCGCCGTTGGCGTGGCGATCGCAGGCTACTATCCCGACCTTACGCTGAGCGCCACCGGCGGCTTTACCAGCTCGGCGCTGCATAATTTGCTGTCGCTGCCGAATCGCGTCTGGTCGCTCGGGCCGTCGCTCAGCGGCACGCTGCTGGACTTTGGCGCCACCTCGGCGAAAGTGGAGCAGGCGAGAGCGGCATATGACGCCGACGTGGCCAGCTATCGCCAGGCGGTGTTGACCGGCTTTGAGGAGGTGGAAAACTACCTGGTGGAGCTGCATACGCTGCAAAACGAAATCGTGGCGCAGCAAAACGCCACCTCGGCGGCGCAGGAGTCGGCCCGCGTCACGCGTAACCAGTATGAAGCGGGGATGATTGACTATCTGGATGTCGCCACCACTGAAAACAGCAGCCTGAGCCAGCAGCAGAGCCTGCTGGCGCTGCAAAGCACGCAGTGGGTCGCCAGCGTGCAGCTGATCGCCGCGCTGGGCGGCGGCTGGCGGGAGGCATCGCGCTAACATATGGGCGTTATCGCCCCGGCGGAAACAGGTCTGAAAAGCAATTGGAATATCAGCATGGCGGGCAGTATCATCGTTAAGACTACCCGCATCACGAATACAAATTCCAGTGCCTACAAATATCGCCACTTTGGCCGTAAAATATCTCTGGCAGCCTTAACTACATTATTTCCCGGCCGGTTGGGCCGCCAACGCCGGGTCGTAACCTATATTATTTTCCCGCCAGTTGTGCCGCCAGAGCCGGGTCGTAACGACCATCAAGCTGAACGAACAGGATACGGCAGGACTCCTGCGATCGGTTGGACCACGCATGATTAGTGCCCCGCTGTACAACTACGCTGCCGGGCCTGAGCAGCACCTCTGAGTCATCAAGCACGAGATAAACTTCGCCATGTACGATCACGCAATAATCGACCGCCTCGCTGCGGTGCATCATGGGGTGGGGCGAATCGGCTTTTACCGTCAGCCCGTCGGTATAGTTAACCTGTTCAAAAAGATCTTTAATGCGGTTATCTTCCTGATCCAGATAAGAGGCATCAGGCGGCAGATCGACGAAGCGAATACGCGTGCCGTTGGTTGGCGCGTTGTGCATTACCGGTCCGCTAGTGGGATCCGGATCGTTATTAACCGGCGCGGGCGATGCCGACGTTTCCCAGACCTCGTGAAAAATCAGCCCCGGGATCGCTTCCGTCTCAATGACCGAAGGCAGCGAACCCTCGCTATAAATCGTTGATTTTCCTTTGGCGTCGTGTCCGGTAACAATGCGGTGGATGGCGGGTAACGGCATAGCGTACTTCTCCTCTGCGGCGAAAAATATAAATGCTCAGGCAATCCGAACATCCCTTTATTTCAGCCAGTATGTTTAAACATCTGTGTGACAGCGTTATGGCTGATGCAGCATAAATTGGGACGCGCCCATATAGCACGTCCGAAAAGTTTTAATCGCGCGTTATTAATGCTGCCCGGATGGCTCGGTGAAGTAGCGCAGCGTCCTGCTGTCATTCAGCATATGATCGCGCATGTAGTCCATATCAGCGGTGCTGAAATCCTTTTTTGTCTCCTGGCTGGTTTTTATTTCATTGGCTGCCAGATCGACGGAAAGCGCAGAGTGCGCGGTAGAAACATGGACGTTATCGTCGTCCAGATCCAGATAATCATATTGCGACCTGAGATTTTGCTGAAGCGCTGCTAAACGGGTTTGCTGCTGGTCGGCAACGGCCGGATCTTTGTCGAGAACGGTAGCCAGCGTGAGATTAATTTCAGATTCAAAATGATCGTCGAACGCCTGGCGGACGTTGGCAGCAAAATCTTTGATATCCGCTTCCGGTTGCAGATGAGCAAGCAACCCGCTTGTTTCCCCGTCACGAGAACGATAAGTGATGCCTACGCCAATACAGGGGCCGCATCCACCTGTCTCCATCTGCTGATTATCTCCTTTAAGCAAGGCGACCTGTCCCATCCCCAACAATCCTTGCCGAAGGTTGTCAGGGGCAACGCTTCCTTTAATGCCAGCCGCGCCATGATGCAAGCCGTTTAGCGGCCCTTGTAAATGGCGGGTTGCAGAGGCTGCCTGTTTATTCTGCTCTGTAGCCAGAGCGGGCGCCGATATGCCTGAACGATTAACCTGCACGCGTCTTCCTCAATAAAAGTGATGTGATATGAGGGGGCTTTAGTGTCCTTAACGCGTCAACGGTTCCCGTAAAATAATGGAATGGCCAGCCACCCGGGCGGAGCAATCGTTGTAAGGAACCATAAGTTTCACGTCGCCACTAAAGCGCTTTAGAAAATAAGGTGAACTTATGAAATTCGTTTCCGGCCAGCTAAGGCCATACCAAAACCCGAGCCAGGGAAACAGGTTACGTGAGGAAAGCACTACGCCGTTGCGCAGCGGAGAGGCTCACCAGGCCGGGCGGCCTGGCGGGCGTCGTCACAGTATGGATAGCGGGTCGGCGAATTTACATCTGCAACAACAGGTTACTGAGCTTGAAGAGCAGGTTAATAAGATCCGGGCAAAGGACGATCTCGAAGCCGCGCCCGGCACGTTCAGCGCTGATTTGCATCAGCATATGCTGGGCCAGCGTCGCTATGAAAAAGCGGCCACGGCTGATCTTTTGGGAACGCAAACCTGGAAGCGTATGCGGTGCGCGCAATTGAACGCTACTCCGGGCGGGCAGGTGGCCGCCGCGCAGTATGGGCTGGGATTTGCGCATGATGAAACAAGCGGTAAAGTCCCGTTCGGCAAGCTGGAGATCGGGCATGAAATGAATGGCTACTATCAGCGTATGGCGCCTTCGGGCAAAACCCTCAATCTGTGCCATCAGCTCTACCAGCTGCGTTATCCGCAGGCGAAGCAGCAGCAGCGTCTGTTTATCAACAGCGAATTTATGACGGATAAAATTGTTAAACGTTTCCAGGCCCAGCATCCCGGGCACGGGCCGTTAAAACAGGAAGCCGTCGCGCCGGGTATTATTGCCATCAGCTGCGACAGTGTGGATAACTGGCAAGCGCTGGATTTACTCGCTGATAAATTCGGCGCCCGTCCTTCGGCTTATCAGGTGGCCCGGAACGCCGTCGGCGCACAGCAGCAGCCTTTCATCAACGATCCGCGAGTACAGAATCACCTGACTGTTGCGGCGCTTCGCTCTCCTCATGCCCAGGGGCCGGTTACGCAGCTGAGAAAGATACCTGACTCGCTCAGCACCAGCGTGCTGGCCCGGGCGGATGCGGATATGATCGACGAACTTACCCGCATACTCAGCTACCCGCAGCTGGCCCAGCGTCATCAGCAAAATCCTTTGATTGCGCAGGGATTGCAGGGCATCCGCTTTATTGCCGAAGCCATGCCCGCGCTGGCTACGGACAGCACCCGATTCGGCAACGCTCACCGGGCGCTGATGGAGGAAATGCAGGTGTTGCTGGGCGCCATAAGCCCGTACAAGGCCAACGCCTTTAAGGCGTACGCTTCGCAGCGCATCCGCGAAGCGCTGCCGCCGCAGCAGGCGATGCAGCTCAATCCGATCGAACCTTTCTTGTTATCCTCAGGAATGCAGGCGCTTACGGAAGCCCTTGAGGCCGCCCTGATCGCCAGCCGCAGCGGATTAGCGCTCCTGAAGAACGGGGAAAAGTGCACGCAATTCTATTACGAGGCCGAGGAGTATGCGGACAGCTTCGGCAAGCTGGCCGATCCGCAAAAGCAGTCGCCTGCGTTTTACACCTCCTTCTGCGACAGCTTTGTCGCCCACAGTAGTCAACCCGAACACAGTTGGTCTTTGCAGGATATGATTGAGGGCATCGGGCAGGAGATGAAAAACCGCAAAAATAAAGCGGAGCCGCTTAACGTGGTTATTGACACCACCATTGAAAAAGAAGGAGAAATGAAGGCGCTAATGGGGACCTTTAGCGAAGCGTTAGCCAATAATGAACTCCGCTTATTCCTGTGCAAAAGCCATCAAAAGTTCGGCAATCTGGGCGCAACCAAAGTGCTGGGAGGGAGCCTGACGCTGGTGGGCGCGAAAACAGAGGGAAACGAAGCCCTACAAAAGCGGTTTCGCCATTACGAGGCCAGCCAGAACTGGTTTCATCATGGTGAAGGCCAGCTCCTTACGCACATTACTCATGCAGCCATCAGGCATGAGCCAAAAATGCTACAGCAGGCCATTGATAACGGTAACTTTATTGCTCAACACTGTTTTAACGGTGAAAACGAGCACGGCCGTTTTGCTGGTCACGATACCGATAAGCCTTTTTCCATGCTGAACACCTATAGCCTCGAACCGGAAGCGCGCTATCCCAGCTTTAAATTGAACGCAAATTCAGGGAAGGCGCAGCGCTGGTCGTACAGTCCTGCTGAGGTTGTAGAGAGTGATTTGATTCGCGCCCGAGGCTCCTTTGGCTTTACCGAAAGTACGATTAGCTCGATAGGTAATCTGCCGGGTTATGACGACAGAATGCTGCGTCTCAGTCACGGCAGCGAAACGAAACCTGAAAGCATTGAAAGAAACTGGATGCTGAGCAGGGAAATGCAGCTGGATCGTCCTTCTCTCACTATTGGGTCAGCTCTGCATCTGGCAAAACAGCTGGTTAACGATTCCCTGACGCCGGAGCAGCGCCGTTCGCTGCACGACAGGCCCTTCAGCGAAAAGCTGCGCCAGGCGGGGAAAAATGCCGCTCCGGTAATCAGTAATCAACAAAGAAATGAAGCCAGCGTCGCGGAGCTGCGCGCTACGGCGGCACTTCCTGAAAACTTCACGCTGAATAAAGTGGCTTCGATTGTGGGGTATCTTAACCACCTGATAAGCAGTGAGGATCTGACGGAGGAAGTGGCCTACTCGGACGATCGTCAGGCGCTGGATGAACTGCTGGGGGGATTTATCGATTCCGGCATGCCCGGCGTTTCCCGTACGGGTCGTGAACAGGCGGTCAGATTACGCTGTGAGCTGAGCCTTGAAGATATGTGGAGCGACGATCCCGAAACGCGGCGGCGCGGCACCGATCATCTGCTGGCGGCTTCCGACAGCCATATCAGCCGCGGCATGGGCGTGCTTAAAGAGGCGGTGCCGGATAAAGCCTGGCAGGAAATGCCGCAAAAAGTGCGGGACCGGTTGGTCAGCGTTATTTTCGACAGGCTGGATGTTAACAGTCAGCTCGAATTTCTGCACCATAACAGCCAGTTAACCGGGCGCGGGCAGTTTACCCAGGAGTGTGCCATGCGGCTGGCCGGCAGTCTGAACGCCAGTTCGCCGGAAGCAACAAGCCAGCACTGGCAGGCCACAATAATGCAGGCCATGCTGCGTCGGGGCATTATTACGCCGGGCAATAGCTGAGAAAGGAACGGGCCGCAGGAAAATCAGCTTGCTGAGCCGGGCTGCCATCGCCTGATTTTTTATGCTGCCGTGTAGCGCAGGTGCTAAAAAAGCGTGAGCGCTACTGGTTTTGGTTGTTCGCCAGCAGGAGCCTGTTTCTTCGGCCAGCGCCGCAAATCTTTTTGCAACGCTGCGGTATCCACACATAAATTGATTCAGCACGTCCTGATTTTTATGTTCCGCCATTGTCATGCGCAGCCATATCCTGCATCGTTACAGGCAAATTTATCTGCTAAGGAGATGGCATGCTGCTTTCATTTTTCCGTCTGCTGGTTGGGGTGCTCTACCGTACCCGGCTGGCTGGCGATCTTTCCCCGCTGCACCAGCCAAAGGTGCTGATTGTGCCCAACCATATGTCGTTTCTGGACGGCATGCTGCTGGCGCTGTTTTTGCCGGTTAAGCCGGTATTTGCCGTCTACTCTTCCATCAGCGAAAAATGGTATATGCGCTGGGTGCGCCCGCTGGTGGATTTTGTGCCGCTGGATCCGGCAAAGCCGCTGTCGGTCAAGCGTCTGGTAAAAACAATCGCGCAGGGCCGTCCGGTGGTGATTTTTCCCGAGGGGCGAATTACCGTCACCGGATCGCTGATGAAAATTTACGACGGTGCCGGTTTTGTCGCGGCAAAGTCGCAGGCTACCGTTGTGCCGCTGCGGATAGAGGGCGCGGAGTTTTCGCCGTTTGGTCGCCTGGCCGGCGTGTTTAAGCGCCGCCTTTTCCCGCGTATCAGCATGACCGTGCTTCCTGCCACCACCATCCCGATGCCGGAGGCCAAAACCGCGCGGGAGCGCCGCAGGCTGGCGGGAGAGCATCTGCACCATATTATGATGGAAGCGCGGATGGCGGTGCGCCCGCGCGAGACGCTTTATCAGGCGTTTCTGGCTGCCCGCACGCGCTATGGCTATTTCAAATCCTGTATTGAAGACGTCAATTTGCAGCCTGACAGCTACACGGGGCTGCTGAAGAAATCGCTGGGCGTCGGCCGGATCCTGGAGCGTTATACGTCGCCAGGCGAATACATTGGCCTGTTGCTGCCGAATACCACGGTGACCGCCGCCGCGATCCTGGGCGCGTCGATGCGTGGCCGCGTTCCGGCGATGCTTAACTACACCGCTGGCGTTAAAGGCGTGGGCAGCGCGCTGAAAGCGGCAGAGGTAAAAACGGTTTTCACCTCCCGTCAGTTTCTGGACAAGGGCAAGCTCTGGCATCTGCCCGAGCAGCTTACCGGGGTAAAATGGATCTTTCTGGAAGATCTGAAAGGAACGATTACCACGCAGGATAAACTCTGGATCCTCGGCCATCTTCTTCTGCCACGCCATGCTGAAGTGCAGCAGCAGCCGGAAGACGCGGCGATGGTGCTGTTTACCTCCGGCTCGGAAGGTCATCCTAAAGGCGTGGTGCATTCGCATAAAAGCCTGCTGGCGAATGTGGAACAAATCCGCACGGTGGCCGACTTTACGCCGCGCGATCGCTTTATGTCCGCGCTGCCGCTGTTTCACGCTTTCGGCCTGACCGTTGGGCTGTTTACGCCGCTAATGACCGGGGCAGAAGTGTTCCTTTATCCCAGCCCGCTGCACTATCGTATTATTCCGGAGCTGGTGTATGACCGAAACTGCACCGTACTGTTCGGCACCTCCACCTTTTTGGGCAACTACGCGCGCTTTGCTAATCCGTATGATTTCGCGCGCCTGCGCTACGTGGTGGCCGGCGCAGAAAAATTGCAGGAGGGCACGCGTCAGGTCTGGATGGAGAAATTCGGCATCCGCATTCTGGAAGGCTACGGCGTGACGGAGTGCGCGCCGGTGGTGGCCATCAACGTGCCGATGGCGGCGAAAAACCATACCGTCGGGCGTATCCTGCCGGGCATGGATTCTCGTCTGATTTCCGTGCCGGGGATTGAGCAGGGCGGGCTTCTGCAGCTGCGCGGGCCGAATATTATGAAAGGCTACCTCCGGGTAGAAAAACCAGGCGTGCTGGAAGCGCCGCAGGCGGATAACGGCGAAGGACAGATGGAAGCAGGCTGGTACGATACCGGTGATATCGTCAGCTTTGACGAGCATGGTTTTTGTCAGATCCAGGGGCGCGCAAAGCGGTTTGCTAAGCTGGCGGGCGAAATGGTGTCGCTGGAAATTGTCGAGCAGATTGCGCTGAAGGCATCGGCAGAAAAACAGCACGCCGCGTCGATAAAGCCCGACGGCAACCGTGGCGAAGCGCTGGTGCTGTTTACCACCGACGGCGAATTAACCCGCGACAGGCTGCAGAAGGCGGCTCGCGAGCTGGGCGCGCCGGAGCTGGCGGTGCCGCGCGATATTCGCGTGTTGCCGCAGCTGCCGCTGTTGGGCAGCGGGAAACCCGACTTCGTTACGCTGAAAAGCATGGCGGAACAGCCGGAAAAAGAGGCGGAAAATGCATAACTCATCCGGCAGCGAAAAGCTGCTTTCGCGCGGCATGATGGCGGTTATCGCCGCGCAGTTTTTGTCGGCTTTTGGCGATAATGCGCTGCTCTTCGCCACGCTGGCGGTGCTTAAAAACCAGGTCTATCCGGACTGGAGCCAGCCGGTGCTGCAAATGGTTTTTGTCGCCACCTATATCATCCTGGCGCCTTTCGTCGGCCAGGTTGCGGACAGCTTCGCCAAAGGTCGGGTGATGATGGTCGCCAACGGCCTCAAGCTGCTGGGCGCGCTGACTATCTGTTTCGGCTTTAATCCTTTTATCGGCTATGCACTGGTTGGCGTTGGCGCGGCGGCCTATTCACCAGCCAAGTACGGCATTTTGGGCGAAATCACCGGCGGCGAAACGCTGGTCAAGGCAAACGGCCTGATGGAATCCTCAACCATTGCGGCTATTTTGCTGGGATCGATCGCGGGCGGCGTGCTGGCGGACTGGAACCTGACCGGCGCGCTTATCGCCTGCGTGCTGGCCTACGGGCTTGCCGTAGCGGCGAACGTGCTGATCCCAAAACTGGCGGCGGCGAGGGCGGGGCAAAGCTGGCATCCACTGCGCATGTCGCTCAGCTTTTTCCACGCCTGTCGCGAGCTGTGGCGCAATGGCGAAACGCGTTTTTCGCTGGTGGGCACCAGCCTCTTCTGGGGCGCGGGCGTCACCCTGCGTTTTCTGCTGGTGCTGTGGGTGCCGGTCGCGTTGGGTATTACCGATAACAAAACGCCCACGCTGCTGAATGCCATGGTCGCCATCGGCATTGTGTTCGGCGCAGGCGCGGCCGCGAAGCTGGTGACGCTGAAAACGGTCGGCAGATGCATGCCGGCAGGCGTGCTGATTGGCGTGGCGGTGGTCTTTTTCGCCTTGCAGCACACGGCGGCAGGGGCTTACGGATTACTGATAGTTATCGGCATGCTTGGCGGCTTCTTTGTGGTGCCGCTGAACGCGCTGTTGCAGATGCGCGGCAAGGAGAGCGTCGGCGCAGGCAACGCTATTGCGGTACAAAACCTGGGCGAAAACGGCGCGATGCTGATCATGCTGGGGCTTTACTCGCTGGCCGTGAAGCTGGGTGCGCCGCCGGTAGCCACCGGCGTGGGCTTCGGTGCGCTGTTTGCGCTGGCGATTGCCGTGCTGTGGGGCTGGCAGCTGGCGCAGCATCGCGACACCAGAGTGGGGAAATAAACGGATTTTCAGAGCAAAAAAGGGGCGGAAATATTCCGCCCCTTTTTACTGGCTACCGTTAACCGTTTTCGTCAAAAAACGAGTTAAGGCGACGGGAAGGTGTAGCGGCGATGGATAGCTTCCAGCCCCTGCATCACTTCCTCATCCAGCGTCAGATTATAGCTGTCGATATTCAGCTGCAGCTGTTCCAGGGTAGTCGCGCCCAGCAGCGTACTGGCGACGAAAGGCTGCTGACGGACAAAAGCCAGCGCCATCTGGGACGGGTCAAGATTATACTTTTTCGCCAGCGCCACATACCCGGCAATAGCCAGCTCGGCCTGTTCGCCGCTGTAGCGGGTAAAGCGGCTGAACAGCGTGTTGCGCGCGCCGGCAGGCTTAGCGCCGTTCAGGTATTTGCCGCTCAGCGTGCCAAAGGCCAGGCAGGAATAGGCCAGCAGCTCGACGCCTTCGTGCTGGCTGATTTCCGCCAGACCCACTTCAAAGCTGCGGTTCAGCAGGCTGTAGGGGTTCTGAATAGAGACAATGCGCGGCAGCTCGTGCTTTTCCGCCAGCTGTAAATAGCGCATCACGCCCCACGGCGTTTCGTTCGAGACGCCGATATAGCGTATTTTACCGGCGCGAACCTGCTCGTTCAGCGCTTCCAGCGTCTCCAGCAGCGTGACCGTGGCGGTATCTTCCGCATATTCGTAGTTCAGCCGTCCGAAGTAGTTGGTCTGTCGCTGCGGCCAGTGCAGCTGGTAAAGATCCAGATAGTCGGTGTTCAGCCGCTTCAGGCTGGCGTCCAGCGCCTGACGGATGTTCTTGCGATCCAGCGCCTGGCCCGGTCGGATTGAAGCATCCGCACCGCGTACCGGCCCGGCGACTTTAGAGGCCAGCACCACTTTTTCGCGATTGCCGCGCGCCTTCAGCCAGCTGCCGATATAGGTTTCGGTTAACCCCTGCGTTTCCGGGCGCGGCGGCACCGGATACATCTCAGCGGTATCGATCAGGTTAATGCCGGAACGGAGCGCCAGATCAAGCTGCGCATGGGCATCGGCTTCACTGTTTTGCTCGCCAAACGTCATGGTGCCTAATCCCAGGCTGCTGATTTCCAGCGTACTGTGGGGGATGCGATGATAATGCATGTGCCGGCTTCCTTTTTTCATTATTAAAAGACCAGCCTGGCGTGCGGGGTAAAACTGTTGAAGCAAACGCCAGATCCGGCTTTTGACTATAACCGTCGGCCGCTACAGGGGGAAGAGCGGATTTATCGGGAAGTGCGGTGGGGGCCACCTGTCGGAAAGCGTCAGGTGGCGGGATTGGGCTTAGCGTTCAACAATCGATGAAACCTCATCGCCGTTGATTTGCAGCTCATGGCCGGAGCGATCGGTGTACTTCACCAGACCGGTATCCTGATCGATCTCCGGTTTACCCTGGGTCATAATCATCTTGCCTTCTTTTGTCGCCATCACGTAATCACTGCTGCAACCGCCGAGCAGCGTGGCCAGCATCAGAACGGCCGCGCCAGACATCAACTTCATACTTCGCTCCCTTAGCCTTCAATTTGCCTGCATCAGTAATAGCGCATTTTACAGAAAGCGTTAACCGCAGAACTCCTAAAAAGGCGTCACAGCACGACGAACTATTGACTTTGATCGTAAAAACAACGGGAAGAAGCCGACCGGCAGCGCCGGTCGGCCTGGTATCAGGCGTGGTTTTTTTTGCCGCGTAGCAGGTTAAGACACTCAACCGACATGGAGAAGAACATCGCGAAATAGATATAGCCTTTTGGCACGTGAATATTGAAGCTTTCCAGGATCAGGGTGAAACCTACCAGGATCAGGAAAGTCAGCGCCAGCATTTTTACTGAAGGATGGCGGTCAACAAATTCACCGATAGCGCGGGCGGCAAACATCATCACGCCCACTGCAATTACCACGGCCGCCATCATAATAATCAGATGATCGGACAGGCCAACGGCAGTAATTACCGAATCAAGACTGAAGATAATATCCAGCAGCATAATCTGCACAATCGCGCCGGCGAAGGAATGAACATTGCTTTTATGTTCTTCTTCACCGCCTTCTATTGTTTCGTGGATCTCCATACTGGACTTCCACAGCAGAAAAAGCCCCCCGAACAGCAGGATTAAATCGCGCGCGGAAAAAGAGTGGTCCATCAGCGTAAACAGCGGCGTGGTCAGGCGAATGACCCAGGCAATCGAGGCCAACAGACCCAGACGCATCAGCATGGCGCCCGCCAGGCCGATACGGCGCGCGGCGTTCTGCTGCTGTTTGGGAAGTTTAGCCACCACCAGAGAAAGAAAAATAATATTATCAATACCCAGAACGATTTCCAGAATCGTCAGTGTACCCAGCGCCAGCCAGGCGTTGGGATCGGCAATCCAGTCAAACATACAACGTTGCATCCTAAACGAAAGTTAAACGAAGAGTATACTCATCCGGATGCCGCTCAGCTAAAGCTTTACAGTAAAAAATGACGTGCCAGTAAGGGCGCGGTGAAAGCCTTTTTCAGGTAGAAGCCCCTGGGCAGCGTCATTACCGGCTGGCCGTTTTCGCCAATGCCTTCCGTCAGGGCTTTGCTGTTGGCGGCTTTGGGCCGGATTTGCAGCACTTCGCCGTGGCGGGCGGTAATACGCTCTACCTGTCCCAGCACGATCATATCCATCAGCTCTTCCCAGTCGCGCCGCAGCAGCAGCTCTTCTTCTTCACTGGGACTCCACAGCAGCGGGGCGCCGACGCGACGTTCGGCCAGCGGAATTGCCCGATCGCCTTCTACCGGGATCCATAATACTCTCGCCAGCTTATGTCGCACATGGCTGGTTTCCCAGACCAGACCGCTGTTGCCGGTCAACGGCGCCACGCAAACAAAGGTGGTTTCCAACGGGCGGCCCTGCGCGTCGACAGGAATAGTTTTCAGCTCCACGCCGATGTCGGCAAAATCCTGTTCTGGTTTGCTGCCTGCGCTGGCGCCCAGATAGCGTTCCAGTAGCATACCCACCCAGCCCTTATCGCGACGCAGGTCGCGCGGTATCGTAAGGCCCGCTCTCAACGCCAGTTCGCCCAGCGTAAAGCCAGCCAGCTGGCGCGCGCGTTCCAGTAACGCGGCTTCGTTTTCCGGCGGTAAAACCGGAGAAAAATAGTCTGGCATCGCCTGCTCTTGGTTGTTGGTTAAAAAATGAACAGTAGTTTTCCATATTAAAAGGGATGCGTTCATCCCTGAGGAAAAGCGCAATAATAGCATGATTAATCGCGGCTTTTTTTTGTCACTTTGCGGCCGCGATCGGGAAGTTGAAAAGGTTATGCCTGCCTGCGCACCGACAATGAACAGGATCTTACACGTAGTTATCCACAGAAAAATGGGATAAGTCGATTTTTAAAATAATACTGTTTCGATTTACAGGCTTGACGCGGCGGTTTTACCCGGGTTACCGCATTTTTTGCTTAGGATAGCAACATATCCTGTGGATAAAAAAGTCGGTGTTCGATCTTTCGCCACCTGCCTGGTGTCGTTATTGATCGGGGGCCCTGAAACAGCAGAAGGACGCGGTAGAATTGGATAAATCTCAATATTTATAATGCGTTAACCAAAGTATTAACCTTAGGCTAAAAGGCGCCACTCTGAGTTTTCCCCAGCGGCCAGGAGAGTTCTGCACAAAGATATCCACAGAAAAGGTGAATAAGATCGCGCAAAAGTGGCGATTTCTGTTTATAACTCTACGAATGTTCGCAAGTTATCCCGCGAATGCCGTCAGTAACGGCCCAAAAGCAGTGGTTTACCGTCTGTAAGGAGTATGAAACAATCAGGCTATCCGAGTATTAGTTTTGAGGTAGTCCAGTGATCGATGATGATGGCTACCGCCCGAATGTTGGTATCGTAATTTGTAACAGGCAGGGACAAGTGTTGTGGGCCAGAAGGTATGGCCAGCACTCCTGGCAGTTTCCTCAGGGAGGCATCAACCCTGGCGAAACGGCAGAACAGGCGATGTATCGAGAACTCTTTGAGGAAGTCGGTTTGCACCGCAAAGATGTGCGCATCCTTGCCTCTACCCGGAACTGGTTACGCTATAAGTTGCCGAAACGTTTGGTGCGTTGGGACACAAAGCCGGTTTGTATCGGCCAGAAACAGAAGTGGTTTCTTCTGCAACTCTTGTGCAATGACGCGGATATCAACATGCAAACCAGCAGCACGCCGGAGTTCGACGGCTGGCGCTGGGTGAGCTTCTGGTATCCTGTACGTCAGGTTGTCTCTTTTAAACGCGACGTTTATCGCCGGGTGATGAAGGAGTTCGCCAGCGTGGTGATGCCCCTGCAGGAGAATGCCGTACCGCGAAATACGCCTTATCGACGGAAGAGAGGGTAAGCCGCTCAGATATGCTTATACAGCTGCGCGAGATAGTGGAGAAAGTGGCAGGAGCGCCCCGGCTGACCGAGGCGCTCGACATTCTGGTCAGCGAAATCTGCCTGGCAATGGATACCGAAGTCTGTTCGGTCTACCTGGCCGATCACGACCGTCGCTGCTATTACCTGATGGCGACGCGCGGCCTGAAAAAGCCGCGCGGCCGCACCGTCGCGCTGGCTTTCGACGAAGGGATCGTCGGGCTGGTAGGGCGTCTGGCTGAACCTATCAACCTTGCCGATGCGCAAAGTCATCCCAGCTTCAAATATATTCCTTCCGTAAAAGAAGAGCGCTTCCGTTCTTTTCTCGGCGTGCCGGTTATCAGCCGCCGCCAGCTGCTGGGCGTACTGGTCGTTCAGCAGCGCGAGCACCGCCAGTTTGACGAGAGCGAAGAATCGTTTCTGGTGACGCTGGCTACGCAAATGGCCACTATTCTCTCTCAATCGCAGCTTAATACGCTGTTCGGACAGTACCGGCAAACCCGCGTGCGTGCCCTGGCCGCCGCGCCGGGCGTGGCGGTGGCCGCAGGCTGGGTAGAAAGCAACCAGCCGTCGCTGGATACCGTTTCGGCGGCCTCCACGCTGGATGCGGTGCGCGAGCGCGAAAGGCTGTCGCTGGCGATGGACGAGGCTTCCGGCGAGTTTCGCCGCTACAGCAAACGTTTCACCTCCAGCGTGCATAAAGAAAGCGCCGCCATTTTCGATCTCTATTCGCACCTGCTCAGCGACAACAGGCTGAAAAAAGATCTCTTTGCGGAGATCGACAACGGCTTCGTGGCGGAATGGGCGGTAAAGAAGGTCATTGAGAAGTTTGCCGCCCAGTTTGCCAGCCTGCAGGATAGCTATCTGCGTGAAAGGGCGGGCGATCTGCGCGCGCTGGGGCAGCGTTTGCTGTTTCACCTCGATGACACCATGCAGGGCACCAATACCTGGCCCGAACGCTTCGTGCTGGTGGCCGACGAGCTGACCGCCACGACGCTGGCCGAGCTGCCGCACGATCGCCTGGCAGGCGTGGTGGTCAGGGATGGCGCGGCCAACTCGCACGCGGCGATTATGGTGCGCGCGATGGGCATTCCGACCGTGATGGGCGCGGATATTCAGCCCGAGGCGCTCAACGGCAGGCTGCTGATCGTGGACGGCTATCGCGGCGAGCTGCTGGTGGATCCGGAACCGGTGCTGGTGCAGGAATATCAGCGGCTGATCAGCGAAGAAAACGAGCTGAGCAAGCTGGCGGAAGACGTGGTGGAGCGGCCTGCGACGCTGAAGTCGGGCGAGCCGGTAAAAGTGATGCTCAACGCGGGCCTGAGCGCGGAGCATGAGCAGGCGCAGGGCGGTCGCGTGGATGGCGTCGGGCTTTACCGTACGGAAATCCCCTTTATGCTGCAAAACGGTTTCCCTTCCGAAGAGGAGCAGGTCGCGCAGTATCAGGGGATGCTGCAACTCTTCCTGGAAAAGCCGGTTACGCTGCGCACGCTGGATATCGGCGCTGACAAACAGCTGCCCTACATGCCGATAAGCGAGGAGAACCCTTGCCTGGGCTGGCGCGGTATCCGACTAACGCTGGATCAGCCGGAGATTTTTCTGGTCCAGGTACGCGCCATGCTGCGCGCTAACGTCGCCAGCGACAACCTCAGCATTCTGCTGCCGATGATCACCAGCATTGATGAAATCGACGAGGCGCTCAGGCTGATCGAACGAGCCGGAAAGGAAGTGGAAGAGATGCTGGGCTACCCGATTCCCAGGCCGCGCGTCGGCGTGATGATTGAGGTACCCTCGATGATCTTTATGATCGGCCACCTGGCAAAGCGGGTCGATTTTATCTCCGTCGGCACTAACGATCTGACGCAGTACCTGCTGGCCGTCGATCGCAACAATACGCGCGTCGCCAGCCTTTACGACAGCCTGCATCCGGCGATGCTGCGCGCGCTGAAAACCATTGCGGAAGAGGCGAAGCGGGCCAATATCGAACTCTGTCTGTGCGGCGAAATGGCGGGCGATTCCAGCTGCGTCGCCCTGCTGGTGGGGCTGGGCTATCACCATCTGAGCATGAACGGACGCAACGTCGCCAGGGTGAAATATCTTCTGCATCATATTGATTACGAAGAGGCGCAGAAGCTGGCGGAAGCGGGCCTGCAGGCGGAACAGGCAAATGAGGTGCGCCACCTGGTCGCCGCCTTTATGGAACGGCGCGGGCTGGGCGGTCTGATCCGCGGTGGTCGATAGTTCTCTTATTAAAGTTTACAAAGTTCCATCGGGCCGCCTTCGTGCGGCCTGTGCTATGATGCGCGCCTCTGCGCGGCGCCGCACGCGCGCTTTATTCATTCCGTCACCTGAAATCAGGGACTATTAATAATGGTGAAAGATGACTAACGGCTATCTGGCTTTCCCCCAATTTGATCCGGTAATTTTCTCCGTCGGGCCGATCGCCCTGCACTGGTATGGCCTGATGTATCTGGTCGGCTTTATCTTTGCCATGTGGCTGGCCGTACGCCGCGCCAACAAGCCGGGCAGCGGCTGGAAAAAAGAAGAGGTTGAGAATCTGCTCTATGCGGGGTTCCTCGGCGTCTTCCTGGGCGGCCGCATCGGCTACGTGCTGTTTTATAATATGCCGCTGTTTCTGGATAATCCGCTCTATCTGTTCAAGGTCTGGGATGGCGGCATGTCGTTCCACGGCGGCCTGCTGGGCGTTATCTGCGTGATGCTGTGGTTCGCCCACCGTACCAAACGCAACTTTTTCCAGGTGGCGGATTTTATCGCGCCGCTGATCCCTTTCGGGCTGGGCGCCGGCCGTCTGGGCAACTTTATCAATGGTGAACTCTGGGGACGCGTAGCGCCCGATCTGCCATGGGCGATGCTGTTTCCCGGCTCGCGCGGCGAAGACGTAGCGCTGGCCTCCACCCATCCTGAATGGCAGTCGCTGCTGGCTACTTACGGCGTGCTGCCGCGCCATCCTTCTCAGCTCTATGAACTGCTGCTGGAAGGCGTGGTGCTGTTTATCATTTTGAACGTTTTTATCCGTAAAAATCGTCCGATGGGCGCGGTATCAGGCTTGTTCCTGATCGGCTACGGCGTATTCCGCTTTATCGTGGAGTATTTCCGTCAGCCAGACGCCCAGCTGGGCCTGTTCGACAATTTTATCAGCATGGGGCAAATCCTTTCGACGCCGATGATTATCGCCGGCGCGATTATGATGATTTGGGCGTATCGCCGCCGTACCGTGCAACACGTTCGTGAGGAAAAATGAAACAGTATCTGGAATTAATGCAGAAAGTGCTCAACGAGGGCACGCCGAAAAATGACCGTACCGGTACCGGCACGCTGTCGATTTTTGGTCATCAGATGCGTTTCAACCTGCAGGAAGGCTTTCCGCTGGTGACCACCAAGAAGTGCCATTTGCGTTCGATTATCCATGAGCTGCTGTGGTTTCTGAAGGGCGACACCAATATCGCCTATCTGAAAGAAAATAAAGTGACCATCTGGGACGAGTGGGCCGATAAAAACGGCGACCTTGGCCCGGTATACGGCAAGCAATGGCGCAGCTGGGGCGCGCCGGACGGCCGCCAGATTGATCAGCTGGCAAAAGTGATGGAGCAGCTGAAAAACGATCCGGACTCGCGCCGCATCATCGTCTCCGCGTGGAACGTGGGCGAGCTTGACGAGATGGCGCTGGCGCCGTGCCATGCCTTCTTCCAGTTCTACGTGGCGGACGGCAAGCTTTCCTGCCAGCTCTATCAGCGCTCTTGCGATGTGTTCCTTGGCCTGCCGTTTAATATCGCCAGCTATGCGCTGCTGGTGCATATGGTGGCGCAGCAGTGCGATCTGGAACCGGGCGACTTTGTCTGGACGGGCGGCGACACGCACCTCTACAGCAACCATCTGGAGCAGGCGAATCTGCAGCTGACCCGCGAGCCGCGTGAGATGCCGAAGCTGGTGATCAAACGTAAACCCGCTTCGCTGTTTGATTATCGTTTTGAAGATTTCGATATCGAAGGTTACGATCCGCATCCTGCCATTAAGGCGCCGGTCGCCATCTGACCGACTAAGGGAGCGAGCTTTCGCTCCCTTTTTTACGACCCGACAAAGCTGCTGCCGTTCTCTCTGCTGTACTAAATTTAAGTATCCCCGTGTTGCCACCGTTATTTCTGCCTTTTTCTTTCCTGCCCAGAGCTTAAGCGCCGCTATCTTGCCGCTGCCGTTCTCTTAACCGCTTTCTTTTCTGCCCGGAGCTTAAGCGCCCATCTGTCTGAACTTTATTTTTGCCGACAGGATGGCGCGGTAAAACCGCAGCGGAAAAGGTTGTTTTTCCAATACAGGCCGCAAAAAAACAGGTAATGAAACATCCAAAGCGTAAACGGCCGGAAAGCCGCTCGCATGATGGCTTTTTGTGGCTGGCAACTTTGCTCGCCAACGGCACAATAGAGCACATGAACAGAGCAGGCTTTACCTTACCGGAATTGCTGATCGTCATGACTATCGCCAGCATGCTGATGGCCGGCGCGGTCGGTGGCTGGCAGCAGTGGCAGCAGACGCAGCGGCTAAACGCGAGCGCGCGGCAAATCCAGCATTTTTTACTGCGGCTGCGCAGCGAGACAAACTGGCATAACCGGCAGGCGCTGCTGTGGAAAACGGATGGCGCTTCGTGGTGCCTGGGCAGCGGCCCGGTGCAGGCGTCCTGCCATGGCCGCCAGCGCCGAACGTTAACTGCGCCCTGGCCTGCGATAAAAATAGCCTCGCTCACGGAGGGGATGGGATTTTATGGCCGCCGCAACGTGGCCAAACCGGGCCGGATCGTGATCGTCGGCGCGGCGGGCGAACGTCATATTATCCTGTCGTCGAGGGCAAGGGTGCGCATTTGTCAGGATGCCTGTCCGTGAAGCGCGGTGGTTTTACCCTGCCGGAAATGTTAGTGGCGTTGGCGATTAGCGGCGTACTGATGCTGGGCGCGGCAAAATTTCTGCCGCTGTTGCAGATCGGCAATCTGCGGATCCTGCTGACCTTTCAGCTTCACGAAGAGCTACAGCTGATGATGAGCACGCTGGAAAAAAGCGTGCGGCGCGCGGGCTACTGTCACGGCAAATGCCAGGGCGAAGGGCTGCAGACGATCGGCGAAAAAAACGCATGCCTGCTGGTGCGCTGGGACGAGAACAGCAACGGCCGCTGGGAAGGGCCGGGCAATGACAACAGCGACTACTATGGCTTCCGGCTGCGCGACGGCAATCTGGAGGCGCAGCGCGGCGTACAGAGCTGCGACAGCGGCGGATGGGAAAAAATGAACGACCCGGACAGCATAGTAATCAGCGATTTTCGCGTGCTTAAGCAGGCGAGACAGATCCGACTGCTGCTTGGCGGCTATGCCAGACGTTTTCCGCAGCTGCCGCTAACCGTCGAGCGCTGGATCACGGCGGAAAACTTGTGAATACGCAGCAGGGAAGCGGTGCGCTGCTGATGGCGATCCTGCTGTTGCTGATGTCGACGGCGCTGCTCAACGCCACCCGACAGCAGCTGGATGCATCGTTAAGCCTTGTGGCGGACGAGCGGCTTTATCTGCGGCAGGCCAGCCTGGCCGCTTCGGCGCTGGAGGCGGGGAAAAGGGGAAAATGGGCGTCGACGGTGGTTTGGCGCTGCCTTACGGCACGGCAGCAGCCTGACTGGCGGGCCTGTTTTAAAGTGACAACGAAAGGCGAAGCCTTATTACGTGGTGACGGCGGCAAAGACACTATCGCCTTTTATCAATGGGTAACCCACGATGAACAAAATGGCCGCGTACATCCACAGCCGCACGGCTGGCTTGATTTTTGTCCGTTGGCGCAGGAAGAAGACTGCCTGCCGGACAGGGAAACCGCAGGGCTTTAGCCTGCCGGAAACGCTGGTGGCGCTGCTACTGTTTAGCCTGAGCTCGCTGGCGCTGGTTCAGTATCAGCTGGCGCTGGGAAGAAGCTTTCAGCTGCAGCTACAGCAGCGGGAAGCGGTCAGGCTGGCCCGGCAGCGGTTCGAAGGCTATCAGGCGCCCGGCTGGCAGACGATGCTGGAACAGCAAACGCTGACCGAAGGCTGCATGCTGTTAACGGCGCGGGTTATCAGTCCTGCCGGGGCTAAAGCTGCATTATCGCAGCTGAGCTGTAAAAGCGAAGACCAACAGGAAAGTGCAGAGCTGCACAGGTAGTTTATGCTGTCGTCGTTTTGAAAAAGCCTGAAAGCAGCCAGCGGCCGATTATCTCTTTATGAGAGATAACAGCCGGAAATCTTTTTTCTGCTGCCACAGAAAAAAACAAGCTGGCAAAATAGCGAAGGTTCGGGACGTAACTATCCATTACTTTCCCTGTCATAATATTTTTGTTTTTATCAAGTGACTTTGCTTTTCAGGCGGTTTTGAAAGTTTTTATAAAAATATCTTTTCCCGTGTCAGTATTAACACAGAACGGCAGCGGCTTTTTGTATTAAGGAGGTATACCAGGACGGTTAACTATCCCGACTGAATCTGCCTGGCAATTAATGCAGTCAGTAACAGGCTCTTTTAATAAACCTTCACGGATGAAACAAGATGAAAATAGCAACGAAACTTTTACTCTCCCTCTCTTTATCCGCGGTATTTCTTCCCCCGGCGGGCGCAGATGCCGTCAAAGATGTGACCGTGGATTATCGACACGGCTACCGCCTGCGCGACCGCACCCACTACGATAAGCTGGCGCTGGGTGCCAGCCTGCCTGATAATTACGTTTTTAGCGTCGAAACCAAATTTAAAACCGGCGGCCCGGACCCGAAAGATAAATATTATAACGACATAGTTTTGAACGTAGTCGAAATGACGCTGATGAAAAACTTTTTTTATGGCGACTGGACTTTTACCCCTTTTATTCAGCCAGAGTTCAGTTCGGTGAGAACGGAATGGAAATTTGGCGTCGTGCCCTGGTATAAAATTAATGACAGCTGGTCTGTTGGCGGCATGTATCGCCTGGAGCTAAGCGACTATGCGCATGACGGCCAGTGCGGTGAAGCCGGTCACGACTATTGCAGCCTGGACAAGCACCGTACCGTTAACCGCTTTGATGCCTATTTCCGCTACCGCTGGAAAGATTTAACCACCACCTATAAATACATTTATATGCACGGTGACGATTTACTGTTCGCCAATAAGAAAAATAACTACGAGCAGGAGCTACAGTTTGATTATGTAGTTGGCGCGAACAGAGAGTGGCGGCCTTATGTCACCTTCGCCGATATCGGCCGCAGCGCTTATTCCAGCGAGCGCCAGCTCCGCTTAAGGCTGGGGGTCGCTTACACCTTTAAATAACTTTCGGCTACATAAACGGTAAACGGCCTGACAGCCGCATTTGCAACAGCCTCCGGACGGGGTAGAGTGTGCACGCAGAGCGCAACACCGTACCAGGAGCAGGCATGTTTACCGTTTATCACTCGAATCAGCTGGATCTTTTAAAAACGCTGGCGGCTTTTCATATTGAAAACCAGCCGCTGCGCGATCCTTTCCAGTCCGAAGTGGTGCTGGTGCAGAGTCCCGGTATGGCGCAGTGGCTGCAAATGTCGCTGGCCGAGCAGTTCGGCATTGCGGCTAATATTGCCTTTCCGCTGCCCGCGTCCTTTATCTGGGATATGTTTGTCCGCGTTCTGCCGGGCATTCCTAAAGAGAGCGCCTTCAGCAAAGCCAGCATGAGCTGGAAGCTGATGACTATCCTGCCGAAGCTGCTGTCGCGGCCGGAATTCGTTATGCTGAGCCACTACCTTTCCGATGATGAAGACAAGCGCAAATTGTTTCAGCTCGCGTCGCGTGTGGCCGATCTTTACGACCAGTATCTGGTTTACCGCTCGGAGTGGCTTAACAGCTGGGAAAAAGGGCAGCAGATCGAAGGGCTGGGCGAAGCGCAGCAGTGGCAGGCGCCGCTGTGGGCGGAGCTGGTTGCCTGGAACCGCGAGCTGGGCCATCCGGAATGGCACCGCGCCAATCTTTACGCGCGGTTTATCGCCACGCTGGAACAAAGCAGTACCCGGCCGCCAAACCTGCCGGATCGCGTATTTATCTGCGGCATCTCCGCGCTGCCGCCGGTGTACCTCCAGGCGCTTCAGGCGCTCGGCAAGCATATCGATATCCACCTGCTGTTTACCAACCCGTGCCGCCATTATTGGGGTGACATTCAGGATTACGCTTTTCTGGCTAAGCTGCAAAGCCGCCGCCGCGAGCACTACAAACAGCAGCGGGAAAGCGCGCTGTTTCGTGAAGAAGACGCCGCCAGCCTGTTTAACGAGGCGGGCGAGCAGCAGCTGAGCAATCCGCTGCTGGCTTCCTGGGGTAAGCTGGGGCGCGACAACCTGTTTTTGCTGGCGCAGATGGAGTGTCGGGAAATCGACGCCTTTGTCGATATCGAACCGACCACGCTGCTGCAAACGCTACAGCACGATCTGCTGGAGCTGGAAGACAATGCCGTGATCGGCCTGAAGCGGGAAGAGTGGGAATCCAGCCTGGGCAAGCGGGTGCTGGATCCCGACGACCAGTCGGTGACTTTTCACCTCTGCCACAGCCCGCAGCGCGAAGTGGAAGTGATGCAGGACAGGCTATTGGCGATTATGGCGGAAGATCCGCAGCTTTCGCCGCGCGACATTATCGTGATGGTGGCGGATATCGACGCCTACACGCCGTTTATCCAGGCGGTTTTCGGCAATGCGCCTGCGGAACGCTGGCTGCCTTTTTCCATCTCCGACCGTCGCGCCAGCCAGGCGCATCCCGCTTTGCAGGCCTTTATTGCGCTGCTGAGCCTGCCGGACAGCCGCTTTACCTCCGAAAGCGTACTGGCGCTGTTGGAAGTGCCGGCGGTTGCCAGCCGTTTCTCTGTTGATGAAGAAGGGCTGCGGCGGCTGCGGCACTGGGTCGGCGAGTGCGGCATTCGTTGGGGGCTGGATGACGACACGGTGCGCGAGCTGGATCTGCCGCCAACCGGACAGCATACCTGGCAGTTCGGCCTGACGAGAATGCTATTGGGCTACGCCATGCACAGCGATATCGGCCACTGGCAGGGCGTGCTGCCCTATGATGAATCCAGCGGCCTGATTGCCGAGCTGGTGGGGCACCTGGCCGAGCTGTTAATGCAGCTGCGTCGCTGGCGCGAGCGGCTGAGCGAGCCAAGAGCGCTGGAGGCGTGGCTGCCGCTCTGTCGCGAGCTGCTTGGCGATTTCTTTGAAGGCGATGCCGAGGCGGAAGCGGCGCTGGCGCTGATTGAAGAGCAGTGGCAGCAGGCCATCAGCTACGGTATTCAGGCCGAATATCAGCAGGCTATCCCGCTGTCGCTGCTGCGCGACGAACTGCGCGCCAGGCTGGATCAGGAGCGGATCAGCCAGCGCTTTCTTGCTGGCCCGGTTAACTTCTGTACGCTGATGCCGATGCGATCCATTCCCTTTAAGGTGGTTTGCCTGCTGGGCATGAACGACGGCGTCTACCCGCGCACGCTGCCGCCGCCGGGTTTCGATCTGATGAGCCAGCAGCCGAAAAAAGGCGACCGTAGCCGTCGCGACGACGACCGCTATCTGTTTCTGGAAGCCATTAACTCCGCTCAGCATCAGCTCTATATCAGCTATATCGGCCGCACCATACAGGACAATTCGGAACGATTCCCTTCGGTGCTGGTGAGCGAGCTGGTGGATTATATCGGGCAAAGCTTCTGTCTGCCGGAAGACCGTCAGAGCGATGTGGATACCAGCGCGGCGCGGGTTATCGCGCATCTGCATCACCTACACAGCAGGATGCCGTTTGCGGCGGAAAACTTTCTGCCGCAGGCGCGTTATCAGAGCTATGCGGCGGAGTGGCTACCGGCAGCGAAGGCGAGCGGCGTGCCGCATCCGCCATTTATGCAGCCGCTGCCGGAGGAAAATATTACCGAGCTTAACTTCGACCAGCTGCTGCGTTTCTGGCGTCATCCGGTACGCGCCTTTTTCAGCCTGCGGTTGGGCGTCAGCTTCAGCGCGGAAGACATGGAACTGCCGGATGCGGAACCTTTTATTCTGGATAACCTCAGCCGTTACCAGCTCAATACCCAGCTGCTGAATACCCTGATTGAAGGCCAGCCGGGCGAACCGCTGTTCGATCGTCATCGCGCGGCGGGCAATCTGCCGTATGGCGCCTGGGGCGAACTGTTCTGGCAGGATCAGCTGGCGGATATGGCCGAACTGGCCGGCGTGGTGCGCGAGCAGCGCAAGGATGCCGTCAGCCAGGAAATCAATCTTCAGGTTGGCGGGCTTCAGCTGAGCGGCTGGCTGCCTGCCGTACAGGACGATGGCCTGCTGCGCTGGCGGCCAGGCCACCTTAACTTTACCGACGGGCTGGCGCTGTGGCTGGAACATCTGGTCTACTGCGTGCTGGGCGGCAGCGGCGCCAGCCGCATGTACGGACGTAAAGAGAGCCGCTGGTGGTTCCCGCCGCTCTCCGCCATTGAGGCCAGCGGCTGGCTTGAACGCTATATCGAAGGCTATAAAGCAGGCATGTGCGCGCCGCTGCTGCTGCTGCCCAAAACCGGCGGTGCCTGGCTGGAGGCCTGCTATGACGAAAAGGCGGCGGCGGTCTCTTACGATGAGGCGACGCAGGCAAAAGCGCGCAATAAGCTGCTGCAGGCCTGGCAGGGCAATATGCAAATAGAAGGCGAGGGCAGCGATCCCTATCTGGCCCGGCTGTTCCGCACGCTGGATGAAGCAACGCTACAGCAAATCACGCACAACGCCGAAGTCTGGCTGCTGCCGCTGCTGCGGATGAATGACATTAACTGAGACATCCTGTAGTGTTACTTTATAACCCCATTTCGCTTTTTTTTCTGTCCGCTCCTGGCCAGCGGAGTCTTTAGGGTCGTCGTTTAGCTGTCGCCGCTTCGGGGGCGCAGAAAGCACGTTAGATTGTCGAGGAGTTTGAATGCGTCGTTATGCAGTCTGGTTCACCACGCTGTTTCTGCTTTTTACCTTCTGGAGTCCGCTGAGCCAGGCACAGTCAGGCTGGCAGCCGATCCCTGAAGCTATCCGCAAAAGTGAAAAAGATCCGCGCCAGTATCAGGCGATCAAACTCGACAATGGCATGACGGTACTGCTGGTTTCCGATCCGCAGGCGACAAAATCCCTGTCGGCGCTGACGCTGCCAATCGGCTCGCTGGACAACCCGCGTAACCAGCAGGGTCTGGCGCACTATCTTGAGCATATGCTGCTGATGGGCTCAAAACGCTATCCGCAGCCGGATAATCTGGCGGAGTTCCTGAAAAAGCACGGCGGCAGCCACAATGCCAGCACGGCGTCCTACCGCACGGCTTTCTACCTGGAAGTGGAAAACGATGCGCTGGCCCCGGCGGTGGATCGGCTGGCGGATGCCATCGCCGAGCCGCTGCTGGATCCGGTTAATGCCGATCGCGAGCGCCACGCGGTGAATGCCGAGCTGACGATGGCGCGCTCGCGCGATGGCTTGCGCATGGCGCAGGTCGGCGCGGAAACGCTGAATCCTGACCATCCCAGCTCGCTTTTTTCCGGCGGCAACCTGGACACGCTGAAAGACAAACCGGACAGCAAGCTGCACGATGCGCTGAAGGATTTTTATCAGCGCTACTATTCGGCCAACCTGATGAAAGCGGTGATTTACAGCAATAAGCCGCTGGCGGAACTGCAAAAAATCGCGGCCACTACGTTTGGCAGAGTGGCGAACCACAATGCCGCAGTGCCTGCGATTACCGTGCCGGTGGTGACGGATCAGCAGAAAGGCATTGTGATCCACTACGTGCCGGCCCAGCCGCGCAAGCAGGTCAGGATCGAGTTTCGCATCGACAATAACAGCGACCAGTTTCGCAGCAAGACCGATACGCTAATCGCCTATCTGATCGGCAATCGCAGCAAGAACACGCTTTCCGACTGGCTGCAAAGCCAGGGCCTGGCCGATTCTATTGATGCCGGCGCCGATCCGGTTATCGATCGCAACGGCGGCGTCTTTTCCATCTCTATTTCGCTGACCGATCGGGGGCAGGCAAACCGCGATCGGGTGGTGGCCGCCGTGTTCAGCTATCTGAACAAGCTGCGTAACGAAGGCATCGACAAACGCTATTTTGATGAAATGGCGCACGTGTTGGATCTGGACTTCCGCTATCCGTCGATCACGCGTGACATGGACTATATCGAATGGCTGGTGGATACCATGCTGCGCGTGCCGGTTACCGACACGCTGGTCGCGTCCTATATCGCCGATCGCTACGATCCGCAGGCGATTAAAGCGCGTCTGGACGGCATGACGCCGCAGAACGCCCGGATCTGGTTTATCAGCCCGAACGAGCCGCACAATAAGACCGCCTATTTCGTTAATGCGCCTTATCAGGTCGATCGCATCACGCCGGAGCGTTTTGCCGCCTGGCAGAAGGAAAGCGCGGCTATTTCGCTGGATTTGCCCGTGCTGAATCCCTATATCCCGTCTGATTTCACGCTGATTAAACCGGCGCAGCAGGTTGACCGTCCGCAGACGCTGGTTAACCAGCCGGGCCTGCGCGTGTTCTATATGCCGAGCCGCTTTTACGCGGACGATCCCAAAGCCAACATCACGCTGGCGCTGCGGAATAAAGAGGCGATGAGCACCGCCAAAAATCAGGTACTGTTCGGCATGAATGACTACCTGGCAGGCCAGGCGCTGGACGAGCTGAACTCGCAGGCTTCGGTTGGCGGCATCAGCTTCTCCACCAGCGAAAACGACGGCGTAACCTTTAACGCCAGCGGCTTTACTCAGCACCTGCCGGAGCTGATGCAGACGCTGCTGAAACAGTACGCCAGCTATCAGCCAACGCAGCAGCAGCTGGATCAGGCGAAGTCCTGGTATCTGGAGCGTCTGGACGCCGCCGAAAAAGGGAAGGCCTTCGAGCTGGCTATTCAGCCCGCGCAAATGCTGTCGCAGCTGCCCTATACCCAACGCAGCGAGCGCCGTAAGCTGGTGGCCGGTATTACGCTGGCCGATCTGAAGAATTACCGCAGTATGCTGTTGGAAAAAGCGACGCCGGAGCTGATGGTGGTCGGCAATATGACGCCGGAAAGCGTCAAGGCGCTGGCGACCACGCTGAAAGCGCAGCTTAACTGCGAAGGGCAGAGCAGCTGGCACAGCGATTATCTGACGGTGGATAAAACGGCAAACGCCAATTTACAACAGGCCGGCAGCAGCACCGATTCCGCGCTGGCCGCGCTGTACGTGCCGCTCGGCTATGAAGAGTTCGACAGCATCGCCAGCAGCGCCATGCTCAGCCAGATTGTGCAGCCGTGGTTCTATAACCAGCTGCGTACTGAGGAGCAGCTTGGCTATGCGGTATTCGCCTTCCAGATGCCGGTTGGTCGCCAGTGGGGCATCGGCTTCCTGCTGCAAAGCAACGTTAAGCAGCCCGCTTATCTGCTGCAGCGCTTTGAGGCGTTCTATCCGACGGCGGAAAAGCGCCTGCGCGAGATGAGCAAAGAGGATTTCGCCCAGTATCAGGCGGCAATGATCAACGAGCTGAAGCAGCGTCCGCAAACGCTGGATGAAGAAGCGGGCCGCTACAGTAAAGATTTCAACCGGCAGAACTACCGTTTCGACACCCGTGAAAAAGTGGTTGCCCGTATTCAGGCGCTGACGCCAGAGAAGCTGGCGGCCTTTTTCCACGATGCGGTCAGCAAACCGCAGGGCCTGACGCTGCTGTCGCAGATCTCCGGCAGCCAGCACGACAAGGCCGACTATGCGAAGCCGGCGGGCTTTACCACCTGGCAGGAAGTGTCGAAGCTACAGCAATCTTTTCCGGTGCAAAGCGATAAATGAAGGTCCAGCGTCTCGATCCCCTGACGCTGCCGCTGAAAGGCGAAAGGCTGATAGAAGCCTCGGCGGGCACGGGGAAAACCTTTACCATCGGCCTGCTCTACCTGCGTCTGCTGCTGGGGCTGGGCGGCGAAGCGTCGTTCGGGCGGCCGCTTTCGGTTGAAGAGATCCTGGTGGTGACCTTTACCGAAGCGGCCACCGCAGAGCTGCGCGGCCGCATCCGTGAAAACATCCACCGGCTGCGTATCGCCTGCGTGCGCGGATATACGGCTGACGGCGTACTGGCCCAGCTGCTGACGGAAATCGACGACCTGCCGCAGGCGGCCGCGCAGCTGCTGGCCGCAGAGCGCCAGATGGACGACGCCGGGATTTTTACCATCCACGGCTTCTGCCAGCGCATGCTGAACCTGAACGCCTTTGAGTCAGGCATGCTGTTTGAGCAGCAGCTGATTGAGGATGAGTTTCCGCTGCGCCGTCAGGCCGCCGCCGACTTCTGGCGCCGCTACTGCTATCCGCTGCCGCTGCCGATAGCGCGGGTAATGACCCAGATGTGGCAGGGGCCGGAGCAGCTGCTGACCACGCTGCTGCCCTGGCTGAACGGCGAAGCGCCGGTGCTGAAATATCCGCTTGATTTGCAGGAAACCTTTAGCGAACGTCACGACAAAATTATCGCGCAGATCGACGGCCTGAAAGCGGCCTGGCTGGCGGCCGGTAATTTGCACGATCTGATCGCGCAATCGGGCGTGGATAAGCGAAGCTACAGCAGTAAGCACTTACCTAACTGGCTGGACAAGCTGAACCAGTGGGCGATGGCGGAGACGCTGGACTATCTGTTTCCCAAAGAGCTGGAACGCTTTGGCCAGCGCGTGCTGCATGAAAAAACCAAAAAGGGCGAGCCGCCGCAGCATCCGCTGTTCGAAGAGATCGACCGTTTTCTGGCCGAGCCGCTGTCGCTGCGCGATTTAGTGATCGCCACCGCGCTGGAGGAAATCCGCCAGGCAACCCAGAAAGAGAAGCGCCAGAACGCGCTGCTGGGGTTTGACGATTTGCTACAGCGCCTCGACAGCGCGCTGCGGCAGCCGGGCGGCGAGGCGCTGGCGCAGGCGATCAGAACCCGCTATCCGGTCGCGCTGATTGATGAATTTCAGGATACCGACCCGCAGCAGTACCGTATTTTCCGCGGTATCTACGGCCAGCAGCCCGACAACGCGCTGCTGCTGATTGGCGATCCCAAACAGGCAATTTACGCTTTTCGCGGCGCGGATATTTTTACCTATATGAAAGCGCGTGGGGAAGTCAGCGCTCACTACACGCTGGAAACTAACTGGCGCTCGTCGCCGATGATGGTTAACAGCGTTAACCAGCTCTTTTCCCGCATGCAGGATCCCTTTCTGTTCAGCGAAATTCCCTTTATTCGCGTTGAGCCAGCCGCGCCCAACGCCGCGCTGAGCTTTACCGTTGAGGGCAAGGAGCAGCCCGCGCTGCGCTTCTGGCTACAGCCGGGCGACGGCGTGGGCGTGACGGAATATCAGCAGTTTATGGCGCGCCAGTGCGCGGCGGATATCTGCCGCTGGCTGAGCGCGGGACAGCAAGGCACGGCGCAGATCGGCAAGGGCAACGAGCTGCGGCCGGTGCAGGCTTCGGACGTCACCGTGCTGGTGCGCAGCCGCAGCGAAGCCGCGCTGGTACGGGAAGCGCTCAACGCCCTGAATATTCCCTCGGTCTACCTTTCCAACCGCGACAGCGTGTTCGCCACCCAGGAAGCGCGTGAAATGCTGTGGCTGCTTCAGGCGGTGCTGGCGCCGGAGCAGGAACGTATTCTGCGCAGCGCGCTCGCTACCAGCATCTTCGGGCTGGATGCGCCGACCTTGCAGGATCTGAGCGAGGACGAGCGCAAATGGGATGCGCTGGTGGATGAGTTCGACCACTATCGTCAGCGCTGGCTGAAGCGGGGCGTGCTGCCGATGCTGCGCGAGCTGATGGTCAACCGGCAGATTGCGGAAAACCTGCTGGCTTCGGAAAGCGGCGAGCGCCGCCTGACCGATCTGCTGCATCTGGGCGAGCTGTTGCAGGAAGCTTCCGCGTCGCTCGACAGCGAGCACGCATTGGTGCGCTGGCTGGCGCAGGAAGTGGCGCAGCCCAACGGGCAGTCGGCCAGTCAGCAGCTGCGGCTGGAGAGCGATCGCCACCTGGTGCAGATCGTCACTATCCATAAATCGAAAGGTCTGCAATATCCGCTGGTGTGGCTGCCGTTTGTTGCCAACTATCGCGAAGCGGCCACGGGCATCTATCACGATCGACAGAATTATCAGGCGCTGCTGGATCTGCGCGAGGACGAGGAAAGCCTTGAGCTGGCCGAACAGGAGCGGCTGGCCGAGGATCTGCGCCTGCTCTATGTGGCGCTGACGCGCTCCGTTCATCACTGTAGCGTGGGCGTTGCGCCGCTGATCAAAGGCAACCGTAAAAAAGAAGGCAACAGCGATCTGCACCGCAGCGCGCTGGGCTGGCTGTTGCAGCAGGGCGAACCGGCTGACGCCACCGCGCTACGCGAGCAGCTGCTTACAATGCAAAACGAGGCGGTAGAAACCGTGCTGGCGGAGACGCCGGAAAGCGCTCCCTGGCAGCCGCAGCGGCACGCCTTACACGCGCTCAGCAGCAAAGCGATGGCGCGCAAGCTGCGCGACGAGTGGCGGGTGACCAGCTATTCCGGGCTACAGCAGCACGGCCATTCCGTCACGCTGGATCTGCTGCCGCGCCTGGACGTTGACGCGGCGGGCGAGGCGCAAAGCCAGCAGGCTGCGCAATTGACGCCGCATACTTTTCCTCGCGGCGCGGCGCCGGGCACTTTTCTGCACGGCCTGTTTGAAAACCTCGACTTTACCCAGCCGGTGGATGAAGCCTGGCTGAGCGAACAGCTTGCCGGACAGGGACACGACCTTGCCTGGCTGCCGGTGATGAAACAGTGGCTGGAAAATGTGCTGACCACGCCGCTGAATGAAACCGGCGTCAGCCTGAGCCAGCTACCGGCGGAAAGCCGTCAGGTGGAGCTGCAATTTTATCTGCCCATCAAACAAATGCTGATGGCGGAAAAGCTGGATCGGCTGGTGCGCCATTACGATCCGCTGTCGGCCGGCTGCCCGCCGCTTAACTTTCAGCAGGTGCAGGGAATGCTGAAAGGTTTTATCGATCTGGTGTTTTGCTGGCAGGGAAAATATTATCTGCTGGATTATAAATCCAACTGGCTGGGCGAGTCGGGCGAGCACTACACGCCGGAAGCGATGGCGGAAGCGATGCGCGCGCACCGTTACGATCTGCAATATCAGCTTTATACGCTGGCGCTGCATCGCTATTTGCGTCATCGTCTGGCTGACTACGATTATCAGCGCCACTTCGGCGGCGTTATCTATCTTTTCCTGCGCGGCGTGGACGGTACGGCGCGTGAAAACGGCATCTTCCGCACCTGCCCGGAAGCGGCTTTTGTGCAGTCGCTCGACGCGCTGTTTGCCGGGGAATTTCAGGAGGAACTATGGCCATAGCGCAACTGCTGCTCTCCGCCTGTGAGGCGCGACTGCTGCGTCCGCTGGACGTGCAGTTCGCCCGCATGGTGGCGGGCGACGATCATCCCGCGCTGATGCTGGCTGCGGCCTGCGTCAGCGCCGAAGCGGGCGAGGGGCACGTGTGCCTGCCGCTGACGCATCTCAGCGAAGCGCTGCTGTTCGGCGGACGCCATCCTGAGCTGGCCGGTCAGCTGTGGCAGGCCGTTGGCGAGCCGGACTGGCATCACCTGCTGTCATCGGCGCAGGCCGTGGGCGACGGCACGACGGCAACGCCGCTGGTACTGCATCAGCAGCGGCTCTATCTGCATCGCATGTGGCAGTCGGAAGGGCAGGTGGCGCAGTTTATCGTGCGTGAAGCCCATACGCCCTTTGACGAACAGCGGCTGCGCAGCGCGCTCGACAGGCATTTTGGGGAGCAGCCGGATAACTGGCAGAAAATCGCCGCAGCGGTGGCGATCACGCGGCAAATTGCGGTGATCTCCGGCGGGCCGGGAACGGGCAAAACCACCACGGTAGCCAAACTGCTGGCGACGCTGCTGGAGCTTTCTTCCGGCTCGCTGCGTATTCGCCTGGCCGCCCCGACGGGTAAAGCGGCGGCGCGGCTGACCGAATCCCTGGGCAAAGCGTTGCAGCGGCTTGAAGTCAGCGAAGCGGAAAAACAGCGTTTTCCTGCCGAGGCCACCACGCTGCATCGCCTGCTGGGCGCGGTGCCCGGCAGCCAGCGGATGCGCTATCACGCGGGCAATCCGCTGCATCTGGATCTGTTAGTGGTGGATGAAGCTTCTATGGTGGATTTGCCGATGATGGCGAGCCTGATCGCCGCGCTGCCGCCGCACGCCAGGGTGATCTTTCTGGGCGATCGCGACCAGCTTGCCTCGGTGGAAGCGGGCGCGGTGCTCGGCGATATCTGCCGCTGCGCGGAGTCCGGCTACAGCAGCCAGCGCGCGGAAATGCTGATGCGCCTGACCGGCTGCGAGATTGCAGGCCAGGAGGACAAGCTGGCGCCAGCGGTGCGCGACAGCATTTGCCTGCTGCGTAAAAGCTACCGTTTCGACGCCTCATCGGGCATCGGGCAGCTGGCGCTGGCGGTCAACGCGGGCGATATCCGTCAGGTTGAAAAAGTATTTAACGCGGATTTTGCTGATATTACCCGCTTTACGCTGAGCAGCAGCGCAGAGTATCAGCATCTGCTGGACACCAGCGTGGCAGGCTATCGCGACTATCTTGAGCAGATTGCCGACCAGGCGGAACCTCGCCGGGTGATTGAGGCGTTTGGCCGCTTTCAGCTGCTGTGTGCGCTGAGGGAGGGGCCGTTTGGCGTGTTCGGACTTAATGAGCGTATTGAGGCCGCCTTGCAGAAAAAACGGCTGATCCAGCGCCAGCCGGGCAGCAAATGGTATATCGGCAGGCCGGTAATGATCGCCCGCAACGACAGCGCGCTGGGGCTGTTTAACGGTGATATCGGCATTGCGATGAACGATGCGGAAGGCGCGCTGAAGGTGTTCTTCCCGCTGCCCGACGGCAGCATTCGGGCCGTGCAGCCCAGCCGCCTGCCGCCGCATGAAACCGCCTATGCGATGACCGTGCATAAATCACAGGGCTCGGAGTTTGATCATACGCTGCTGGTGCTGCCGAATCAGTTTGCGCCGGTACTGACGCGCGAGCTGGTTTACACCGCCATCACCCGCGCCAGAGAACGCCTGACGCTGTATGCGGATAATCAGGTGCTGAACAGCGCGGTGAAGATGCGCACGCGCCGCCGCAGCGGCCTGGTGGAACGGCTGGCGGGGTAAAGTGGGGCGAAATGTCATTAACGCTTGCGCATACTTTTGACGAACGCTGGATTTTAGCTGAGGCAAAATCGTATAATTACCAGGCAATTTGCAACAGGAGGCTAATTATGGCCGTTATGAGATTTAGGGCAGCAGGAAATGCCATTGAACATACCTCGGTGAAAAGACCTGATGAAGATCTCCGTTGTAGTAAAGCTCAGGCATTAAAGCGTGCTTATGAAGGAGCTGTTCCCCACGCTCCCGGGCATGGCATTTCTGAAGAGCGCGCGCTGGAAATTTCTCAGCAATTCGTTGATTTGTATGAAAATAAAGAAAAGCGCAGGAGAGGTTTTAAGCTGGCATGACGCTAAAGGGAGATGTTTATGTCAGCGAGAATTATGAATATCTGATGGAACAGGACATAAGCCAGGGAAAGACTGAGCTTGAAACAGCGCTTAATGATTTCAAAATATATTGGCCAGGCCCTGGCTTCCATCTGAGTTTTGGTAAAGATAATCAGTTCACTCGCCCTTATAGCCCCGCTCCGGGCATTTTAAGCTGTTCAATCAGGAAAGTGCATGTCAGGCCCGTTGTATTCACACCTGTTCATGGATGGAATGGAACTCGGGCTGCATGGGATCTGCAAAAAATTCCCCGCAAAGCGACCAGTAATACTTATCTTATCTATGCGGTTAATAGCAACAGGGACGCCCTGGTTATGGCGTTGCTAAAAAACGCTCATTATGCGACGCAGTCAAATGACCTTATGCAAGGTTTTATGGAAACAGCGGATAACTGGTATGCGGATATGGGCATAAAACCTCTTCCCGTTGCCGGCCACGATTCTGTCTGGTCTGTCCATATCTGGAAAAAATAATACCGTTCCTGTCCTGCTTATGTAAATCCGTGCCTTCCGCCATGACAGCAGGCTATGCACTTGCACGAGCCTTACTGCGCAATAAATCCCAGCAAAAGGTAAGCAGTGGATGATCAAGGGCTGAGCGAAACGATTAATAAGGCTCTGGCGGGTCCTTAATTTTATGAGGCCGGGTGCGTGCAACTAAATCAGCCCAATCTCAGTTACCGAAGCAGACCGGTATAAACTCATTCGTGCGGACTCGTTACGCGCGCCACTGTGCGAAAATAGTCTACTTATCTGCCAGACCCCGATGTCAGCAAAAGGCGGGGAAACTATAAAAAAACGTAGCGTCCCGCGCTTTGTTAATCATCGCAATTTTTACGCCATCCGCGCATGGCTCAGATCGGCCATCAGCACCTTTGAGCGGCGCTGGTAGTTATACATCTGCTTTTTGCTTTCCGGCAGCTCTTCGATATCGACCGGCGTAAAGCCGCGCTCCTGGAACCAGTGAATGCTGCGTGTGGTCAGCACAAACAGCTTTTTCAGCCCCATCTGCCGCGCCTGCAGCGCCACTCTTTCCAGCAGCGCTTCGCCGCGCGACGAGCTGCGGTAGTCCGGGTGTACCGCGACGCAGGCCATCTCGCCGATTTTCTCTTCCGGGAAAGGGTAGAGCGCCGCGCAGCCGATGGTGAGGTTATCCCGCTCGATAATCGTAAATTTGTCGATTTCGATCTCTAACTGCTCGCGCGAGCGACGCACCAGAATGCCCTGCTGCTCCAGCGGGCGGATCAGCTCAAGGATGCCGCCGATGTCGTTGATGGTGGCGCGGCGGATCTGCTCGGCGCTTTCCATCACAATCTGCGTACCGATACCGTCACGCGAGAACAGTTCCTGCAACAGCGTGCCGTCCTCCTGATAGCTAATCAGGTGGCTGCGGCGCACGCCGCTGCGGCAGGCCTTCACCGCGCCGCGTAAAAAGCGCACGGTCGCAGACAGATAGTCATGGCCTTCTTCCAGCTCGATAATGCGCTGCTGCGCTTCGTTCGGGAACAGCTCGGAGATAATTGCGCCTTCGCTGTCGGTCACGCCCTGTTCCGCGCAGAAGCCGATCATTTTTTCCGCCTTCAGCTTGATCGCCAGCTGGGTGGCGACTTCTTCCGAGGTCAGGTTAAAGCTCTCGCCGGTCACGGAAACGGCAACCGGCCCCAGCAGCACGATAGCGCCGCTGTCGAGCTGGCGGTGAATAGCCTCTTCATCGATGCGGCGGATACGGCCGCTGTGGCAGTAATCCACGCCGTCATCCACGCCCAGCGGCTGCGCGATAATAAAGTTGCCGCTGACGACGTTGATATGCGCGCCCTGGAGCGGCGTGTTGTTCAGGCTCATCGACAGGCGCGCGGTGATATCCAGCTGTAAACGGCCTGCCGCCTGCTTGACCAGCTCCAGCGACTGCGCGTCGGTGACGCGGGTATGCTTGTGATAAACCGGCTCCAGCTGATGCTCCGCCAGATTGGCGTCAATCTGCGGCCTCGCACCGTATACCACCACCAGGCGAATGCCGAGGCTGTGCAGAAGGCCAATATCATTAACGATGCTTGAGAAGTTATCATGCTCAATGGCTTCGCCGCCCAGCATAATGACAAACGTCTTACCACGATGGGCATTGATATAGGGCACGGTATGGCGAAACCCCTGAACCAGCTCGGTACTCCGTTCCTTCACGGCAAACCCTCTATGAATTATTATTCGCTAAAAATGTATTTTTATTCTTTTATCGCGCGGGCGCAAGTGCCAATTTTCAACCTTCTCTTTAACGTAGCTTAACGCTGCGGCCCGTGAAGGGCTTTTGGGGGTGACACCGGCAGCAGGATTCGCTACAGTTTTGCGCCTGGTGGTTTTTTGGTTTTATTTTTCTTTACAAAACAGCAATTTCTTACTGGAGTGGCATGTCTGATTTACCTTCGCCCGGCCGACGTCGCTGGCTACAGGGCGCTGGCGCAGCGCTGCTGCTGAGCGTCAGCAAAGCGGGACTGGCGGCAAGCAGCCATATTGTGGCCGTGCGCATCTGGCCGTCTTCAACCTATTCCCGCGTCACGCTGGAATCCAATACTCCGCTGAAATATAAACAGTTTGCGTTAAGTCATCCTGAACGCATAGTGGTGGATATCTCCGGCGTGCACCTGAATCAGACCCTGCATCAGGTCGGGCATCTGGTGCGCAGCGACGATCCCTATATTAAAAGCGCGCGCGTCGGCCAGTTCGATCGCCATACGGTGCGGCTGGTGCTGGAGCTGAAGCAGAGCGTGACGCCAAAAGTCTTTACGCTCGATCCGGTCGCCGGCATCAAAAACCGCCTGGTGCTGGATCTCTATCCGGCCAGAAACCGCAGCCATAACCATGAAGACGATCCGCTGCTGGCGCTGTTGCAGGATTACAATAAAGGCGAGCTGGAAAGCGGCCAGCCCGCTTCCGCGCCGTTGCCCGGCAAAGCGGGGCGGGATCGTCCGATTATTATCATGATCGATCCCGGTCACGGCGGCGAAGATACCGGTGCTATCGGCAAGCATAAAACCAAAGAAAAGGACGTGGTGCTGAAAATCGCCCGTCGGTTGAAAGCGCTAATCGATAAGCAGCCCAATATGCGCGCGCATATGACACGCAGCGACGACGTATTTATTCCGTTGAAGGTGCGGGTGGCAAAAGCGCGCAGATTACGCGCCGATCTGTTTGTTTCTATTCATGCCGATGCCTTTACCAGCCGGGCGGCGCGAGGCTCTTCCGTGTTCGCGCTGTCGACTAAAGGCGCAACCAGCACCGCCGCGCGCTATCTGGCGCAAACGCAGAACGAATCGGATCTGATCGGCGGCGTCAGCATGAGCGGCGATCGCTACCTTGATCACACTATGTTCGATATGGTGCAGAGCCTGACCGTTAACGACAGCCTGAAGTTCGGCAAGGAAGTGCTGGGACATATGGGCAAAATTAATCATCTGCACAAAAAGAAGGTGGAGCAGGCGGCTTTTGCGGTGCTGAAAGCGCCGGATATTCCTTCCATTCTGGTGGAAACGGCTTTTATCAGTAATCTGGAGGAGGAGCGCAAACTGCGTACGGCAGCGTTCCAGCGTCAGGTGGCGGAGTCGATTCTGGCAGGGATTAAAGGCTATTTTGCCCACGGCGCACCGTTAGCACCAAGATAGGAAGGCGGGCGGCGACAGGTCGTCCGATAAAATAAGAAAGTTGGAACGCCAGAAACAAAAAAACACCCGAAAGGGTGTTTAGTTGGTTGCGGGAGCCGGATTCGAACCGACGACCTTCGGGTTATGAGCCCGACGAGCTACCAGGCTGCTCCATCCCGCGTCCGATGCTGACGCTTCCATCACGGCAGGCTTTTTTACTACTACATTTTCCTGAGAAAATGGTTGCGGGAGCCGGATTTGAACCGACGACCTTCGGGTTATGAGCCCGACGAGCTACCAGGCTGCTCCATCCCGCGTCCGAACTTCCTGGCGCTTCCATCACGACAGGTTTACTGCTTTTCCCCGGAGGGAATTGGTTGCGGGAGCCGGATTTGAACCGACGACCTTCGGGTTATGAGCCCGACGAGCTACCAGGCTGCTCCATCCCGCG